>DAIDHM010000150.1 GCA_027459705.1 Ktedonobacteria bacterium
GAGCTCAGTATGTGGAGCGCGCAGCCCGTCGCCTGTCGGCTGTCCGTTCGCTGCCGGTCCACTCCCATGCAGGTACCGATCGCTGCCCACCATGGTCTGGGTGAGTGCCTGACGCGTGGCGAACGAGTCCCGTCCATAGCCCAGGGCCTCGCCGATCACTTCCACGAGGAGGCGCTCGAGTCGCGTGCCAGGTCTGGCCAGGCGCGTTTCGCAGGCGGCGACTCGCCGGGCAAAGCGTCGCATCCCCCAGCCGTGAAGCTGTAACCGCAGTGCGCGCGGATCAGGCTGAGTATGCTGGCAGGGCCACGGCGCCCGCATGTCGGGGCGATCGTCGCGCAGATCGGCCAACACGACCAGCGGCACTGGTTGTCCTGAGGCCAGGGTCGTAACCAGGAGGTCGGCGCGCGCGCGCCGCACGACATGTAATATCACCTGGTCATAACGCGGATCGCGGGCGTGGCCATGGGCGCGCCAGGAGGAAGCGGTCAGATGCAACTCGATATCTCCCACGACCTTTTGGCCAGCTATGTCGACCACGGCATCGCGAAAGTCTGGTCCAGCCGGACCGCCCGGCCGACCAGGAAAGATCACCCGGATCGCCCGGCCATCCGCCGCCGTCAGTGGATAATCAACCAGCGTGCCATTGGCCCACCAGGCCGCGAAGTCGGCCTCACGCCCGCTCATCGGGTTCCCGCTGGGGTGCGCGCCAGATCTAGCCGCGCCAGGCGATCGCGGACGTTCTCGGTCAGGTTGGAGCCCAGATGTTGGTAGATTGTCAGCGCCTCTTCCCAATGGGCGCGCGCCTGATCGGGGTGGCCATCCAGCACATCCAGCGCGCCCAGCCATTCGAGCGTCTGCGCAATGTCATAGCGCTGATTGCGTGGACGCTGGATTGCCAGTGCACTCTCGAGGAGTTCGCGGGCCTGGCGCTGGTCACCCTGGGGATCGCGGATCTCGACCGCCGCCAGTTCGCGCAAAGTCCGAGCGAAGGCGACATCGCGGCTCCGTCCATTGAAGAGTTCGAGCGCCTCGCGCAGATATTGGCGCGCTTCGTCGAGTTGCCCCTGGTCGGCGGCGAGTGTCCCCATCGCGCGCAGCACTGAACTCAGCCCGCCACGATCCCCATATTCGCGCCGCATGCGCAATGATTCCGCATACAGGTCGCGCGCCCGATCATACTGGTGGCGCATCGCCGCCGTCGTGCCGAGGTTTTGTAGCCGCGCGGCGACCGAAAGGCGATCATTGCGGGCCCGCGCCAGCTCGAGCGCGGCGGTGTAATCGCGCTCCGCCCCATCAAGATCGCCCTGCTGGCGCGTGATGAAGGCGCGCGCGACGAGGAAGGCCACCTCACGCTGGTGATTGCCCGCTTGTTGGTCGGCGGCAATCCCCCAACTCAAAAAGCGGATACCTTCCGTCCAATAGCCCGCGTCTTCGATGAAATAGCGGATCGCGTTGACAATATCCGCCACCAGGCTCCGTCCTTCGCGCGCATCTGGCTCCGCAGTGCTCGTCGTCTGTTGGTGCGCCCAGGTGATCGCACCGACAATATTGGTATATTCGCGCTCCAGCGTCTGCGGGTCATAGCCGCGCCGCCGCGAACTGGCTTGCTGAGCGAAGGCCCGATAGTGGCGCGCCATCGCCAGCGTGACGTGCCTGGCAACCACATCCCCGCGCTCGCGCAGTCGCTCACGGGCAAATTGGCGCATCAGAGGATGCAACTGGTAGCGCGGCGGCCCTTCTGCCTGAGATAGTTCACGCGCCAGGCTCAGATCGCTCAGGTCGAGCAGGAATTGCGGATCGGGTTTCTCCTGCCCGAGGATGGCGCCGATCACCTTCAATGCCGCATCCTGCCCGAAAGTCACACCATCGAAGACCCCGAGCGCGCTGAATGCCGCTTGGTGTTGGTCGTCGAGCTGGTCATATGTCGCCGTGAATGCAAGCTCCACACTCCGCAAAGCCGTCCCGCCACCCTGGCGAAGACGCTGGACCAGCGCCGCCAACGGTTCGGCGCGGCGGGCGATGCGCGGCGCGAGCAATTCGATGGCCAGTGGCAGGGCCCCGACCGCTGTGACGATCGCGCGCGCCTCGGTCTGCTCAGCTTCGTTCAGCGGCCGCCGCGCGCGCTCCAGCAACACCGCCAGCAGTCGCATCCCGGCGTCGATGCTGAGGGCATCGAGGTCAATCTCAATCAGGTCGGCGGATTCTTGCGTCCAGCTAGCGCGCGAGGTCAGGAGGACCACCGGTCCGCGCTGAGGCGTTGCGCGCGCGGTCAGCGCCGCCAGCACGCGCCCCAGCGGCAAGCCTTGCTCGACATTGTCCAGCCCAAACAAAACCCGGCGACCATTCAGCGCGCGACGCATGGCAACTTCTTTGGCGACCAGGCCATGGGCGCGCGCGACCGCATTGTGGCCCAATGCGCCGTCAGCTGCCTCGAGGATCTGAGCCAGGCCTTCCTGGCCGACGAGATCCTGACACGCGAGCCAGATGATACCATCAGGGAATGCCTCGCTCTCTGCCTGACGGTAGAGCGTCTCGGCGAGGAGTGTGCTCTTCCCGACACCGCCCATGCCGCGCAGGGCCAGCGCGCGGGTCTCTGGCTTGCTCAATGCGTCAGCGATCTGAGCGAATTCCAGATCTCTCCCCACAACCAGGGCAGGTCGAGGCGGCAGACTGACATACCGCAATGTGTCTGGTTCGGCGGAATCCTCATCGTCGGTGGCGGTCTCCGTGCCGTCACCCTGGCCAGTCTTTTCATCCAGAAAACTCTTGACGAGGCTGGCCACCTCATCGCGCTGGCGGGCGCGTTCGCGCGCCTGGGCGGCAAGGTGTTCGCGCGCCTCACGGGCATGCTCGAAGCGCTCGGCGAGGAAGGCTGCCACGGTAACAACCAGGGCGATAGTGAAGATGATGGCGGCGCGAACGGGGTTGATCGATTGGAGATTTTTTGTCCAGGAATCGCCGACTTCGGCAAAGGACGGCGTTGTCCCGTGCAACACTGCCGTGAAGATAGTCGTCGCGACCTGACTGAATTGGCTGGTGATGGCGCCTCCCAGCACGATCACTGCCAGTGCCCACCAGCGGCGGAGCGCCCAGATCAAGGCGCGTTCGCCGCGCGAACGGGGTCGGTCCGTGCCGGAAGGTCCGGTGCCGCCGGAAGGTCCGGTGCCGCCGGAAGGTCCGGTGCCGCCGGAAGGTCCGGTGCCGCCGGAAGGTCCGGTGCCTGGCGTCGATGTCTCTGTGGATGGCTGGCTGGACATAGCGCCTCACTTTCAGCACGTGTTTCGTGGAGGTTTCGTCATTATTGTACGCTCTCTCCACCTTTCAGGCAAACAGGATATCCCAGACGGGAGTCCGAATGCCCCGATCATAGCCGTGGGGCACGGGGATCTGCTATCGTATGACTGGAGCAATGGGGAGTGGAAGAATCCACCCGCCAGGGAGAAAAGGACCATGAATGAGGATATCGCCAGGCGCAAGATCGAACATGTCGCCGTCGCGCTGCGCCATGATGTAGCCGCACCGCAATCTGCTTCTTGGGCAGATATCCTGCTGATCCATCGGGCGTTGCCAGAGGTGGATCGCGACGAGGTGGATACTTCGGTGACATGGCTGGGCAAGCCATTGGGCGCACCGATCTTCATCTCTTCACTGACAGGTGGCCATGCGGATGTGGCGCAGATCAATGTCCGGCTGGCACGCGCTGCCGAGCGATTCGGCCTGGCGATGGGTGTCGGGAGCCAACGCGCCGCCCTGCGTGATAGCTCACTCGTGGAAACCTATAGCGTCCTGCGCGATCTGGCGCCGCATGCTTTGCGCATCGCAAATATTGGCGCCCCCCAACTTATCGCCCAGCCGCACAAAGCGCCATATACCGTCGAGGATGCGCGCGCCGCCATTGCGATGGTGGGGGCCGACGCTCTGGCGGTACATCTGAATTATCTGCAGGAGGCGGCGCAGCCCGAGGGCGATCCGCGCGCGCGTGGCGTGATGGCGGCGCTGGCTGGCCTGACGGCCGCGCTGGCGGCAGACGGGGAGCCAGCCGTGCCCGTCATAGCCAAAGAGACTGGCGCGGGGATCAGCGCTGCTCAGGCGTTGGCATTGCGCGCCGCGGGCGTCAGCGCTATTGATGTCGGTGGCGCGGGTGGCAGCAGCATGGCGGCGATGGAGGCGGTGCGTGCTCAAGAACGTGGCGATACGCGCGCGCAGCGTGTCGGCGAGCTCTTCCGCGACTGGGGCATCGCCACGCCGATCTCCGTAGTCGAAGCTGGACGCGCGGAATTGCCGCTGATCGCTACGGGGGGTATCCGCACCGGGTTGGATGCTGCCCGTGCGCTGGCCCTCGGCGCGACCCTTGTGGGGGTCGGCTTCCCGCTGTTGCGAGCCGCCAGTGAGAGCGATGCCGCCGTCACGAGTTTCCTGGAAGATTTCTTGCTGGAGTTGCGCGTTGCCATGCACCTCACCGGCGCCGCTACCGTGGCCGAGCTGCACCGTGTCCCCGTGGTGACAACGGGCGCCACGCGCGCCTGGCTCGAATTGCGCGGCTTCGGCCCGGACCTGGCCACACTGGCCCAGCGCGATCTGATCTGACGGCCAGCGCGCTTTGCATTTTATCGGAAAGCGGAAGACGGAAGACGGAAGGTCCGCCGCCAGTCCGCGGTTGGAGAGTGAGCGGACTAGACCCGACAATACGACCGCCCCTGACGTCATGCAACTGGCATTGGGGGCGGATGGCAAGCTCTGGGCGCTACCGGATCTTCATCGTGCCATACTCAAGCGGACGGCGTGGTCGCGGTGGGCAGAGCGCTATCGGCAGGCGAAGCGTCCGCTGCCGGATGCAGGATGAGCACCGGGCGATCGATATCATGGAACACATCGCGCGCGATGCTCCCGTGTAAGACCCGTGCCAGGCCAGTCCGGCCGTGGGTCGCCAGGGCGACAATATCAGCGTGGGCGCGTTCCACCTCCAGCGCAATCTGATAGAGCGGATGCCCCCAGGCCAACGAGCGATGCGCGGCGATACCCTGTTGCTCCAGGCGATCGTGGATGGCCGTCAGATAATTATATGCCTGGTTAGCGCGATCGTGCGCGTGCACATCGTCTTGCTCTTCTGGCGGCAACACCTCAAGCAGGTGGATCGAAGCGTGGAAAGCGCGCGCCAGCGTCGCCGCTGGATCAAGCGCGGTCTCGGCCAGTGGTGTTCCATCCAGCGGGACCAGGATCGTGAAGGGATGAGCATGTCCGCTTGTCGGAAACGTTGTCCCGCTGGCACGGATGATGAGCGTGGGAATATGAGCATCGCGCGCCACAGCCTCTGCGACACTCCCCAGTGCCAGATGGACGAAGCCCGTCCGGCCATGACTGGTCATGACGATGAAATCGATGGCGTTGCGCTGCGCCGTTGCGCTGATGGCGTCCGCGATCGCGCCCGTGGTGACCAGCACTTCGTGTGGCACCGCCGCCACATCCGGCCGCGCGGCGACTTCCCGCAGATAATCTTCGCAGGCTACCCTGGCGTCATCGAGAAGCACAGCATAGTCAATCGGCACATCACCGCTGATCACCTCTGGTGTGGGAGCGACCCGTAGCAGGTACAGCCTGGCATCGTCACCCACGTTGTGCAGAAACTCGATTGCCGGACCGAGGGCGCGTTCCGCCAACGGCGAACCATCCAATGGAACGAGAATACGCATGGTGGTCACTCCTTCTGGGCCTCCCCTATGCCAGGGACGCGCGCTGGGCCGGAAGGTCCGGTGCCAGTCGCGCCCGACTACCTGTGTCGTCCGACATCATGGTCGCGCGGTCGAGCCGGAAGGTCCGTTGGCGCTCGCCGTCCGCTGTTTTACTGGCAGGTTAGGATGATAGACCATGATTGGCAGCGCGACATGGCGCAACACTTCTTCGGTGATGCTCCCGTTCAGGAAGCGATCGAGTCCCACCCGGCCATGGGTCGCCAGCACCACGATATCCGTCTCCGTCTGCTCGGCTTCCCGCGCAATCTCCACCGCTGGGTCGCCCCAGGCCAGCGCGCGATGCACTGTAACCGGCACCTGACCTTCCGGTCCCTCGCGCTCGAGCGTTTGCGCGATGTCATTGAGGTAGTCGTACGCAGCGCGGCTTCGGGCCTGCTCTTGTTCCAGCGCCGTGATCTTGGCTGGCAAGACGCGCAGGAGGCGAATGGCGCCATGCGTCATGCGCGCAATGGTGGCGGCCGGAGCCAGCGCGTTCTCGGCGAGCTCTGAGCCATCCAGGGGCACCAGCAACGTCAGGGGTGTTGCGCGGGTGTTATCGGGCAGGCGTGGGGTATCTGCACGGACAATCAACGTCGGCACACGCCCATCGCGCGCGACCACCTCGGCGACACTCCCCAATGCCAATCGCACCAATCCCGTATGCCCATGGCTGCTGATGATGATCAGGTCTGCTTTATGATCATGGGCCTGCGTGATAATGGTCTCGGCTGGTTGGCCACTGAGGACGATCGCATGGATAGCGAGATCCTGATATTCGGGGCGGCGGGTGATGGTATTGAGATATTCCTGGGTCGCCCTGGCCGACTCTGCTAACACGTTATCATCGATGACAGAAGAATAGTCACCGGGGAGATTCATTGAGATATAGGGGTAGGGAACGACACTGACCAGCAGGATCGTCCCGTTCGCGCCTGCCGCGCGCAACAATTGTGTGGCGGGACCCAGAGCGCGTTCTGCCAACGGCGAACCATCCAGTGGAACCAAAATACGCATAATGGTCACTCCTTCGCGCGCCATGACCCGGACGCCGAACTGCGGGAGCCGGAAGGTCCGGTGCCAGTCTGGTGCTGTTCGCAATCTCGGGATCCACACGCTTGTGCGTGCCACCTATCCCCTATTCCGATAGTATCCTACCGGACTCTCGCGCGCATCACGACTCCCGATTATGCCTCACACCACTGTCACATCCAATGAACCGTGGGATCGGCGCAGATCCGCACCCGCGATGTGCGCACTCCATTCCTCAAGTGATGTACTGCCGCTTTTTCCCTATCGGGATGATGCCCGGTATAGGTGGGAGCTGGAAACCAGGATGGGGGCGATCGCTAGATCGCCCCCATCCTGTATTGCGTCCGCAACAGCACATTTTGTGGCAAATTGTTTAGATTTAGCGCTGGCCGGCGCGTAGCGCGTTCAGGATCACCAGGACGTCGATACCTTCCTGAAGAATCGCCCCGGCCGCCGGTGGTAGATAACCAAAGGCGGCTACCAGCATAGCCACGCCGCTGAGGCCCATCCCGATCCAGATGCCCTGAATGGCCACGCGCAGGACCCAGCGCCCTGAACGTACGGCACTGGCGACACGCAGGACATCGGGCGCGACCAGCACGGCATCCGCCGCCGAAGCCGCCGCCGTCACCCCCTGAATGCCGATCGCCAATCCCAGCGTCGCGGCAGCCAGCGCGGGCGCGTCGTTGACGCCATCGCCGACCATCAGTACGCGATGCCCGGAGCTTTCATACTCGCGGACGACGCGCACCTTATCTTCCGGAAGGCAACGCGCGATGACCCGATCGACCCCCGCCAGCGCGCCGACGCGTTGAGCGACGTGGGCATTATCACCCGTCAGTAACACTGTCTCACGGATGCCCGCGGTTTTCAGGGCCGGTACCAGTTGACGCAATTCTGGCCGAGGGACATCCGCCATGACGATCAAGCCAACGACGGCCTCGTCGGCGGCGATGTAGCTGACAATCTCACCACTCATGACGCGTTCTTCACGTTCGCGCGCAATATCTTCTGGCGGCTCGATCGCCAACTGACGCAGGAAAGTCCCGTTACCGATGGCGATGCGCTGCTCCACGCCGTTGCCGGTGACGATTGCGCTGGCGCCTTTGCCGAAAACTTCGTGGAAATCGCGCGTCGCCCATGCCGACTCCCCCCTGGCGTGGGCGGCGCTCACCACCGCTCGTGCCAGGATATGCGCGGAGAACTGTTCGACGGAGACCGCCAGACGGAGCAGACGCGCCTCGTCCAGTCCACTCGACGCGGTCGGGATCAGCGCCGTGACCGTCGGGGTCCCGAGTGTCAATGTTCCCGTCTTATCGAAGACCGCCACATCGACTTCGCCCAGCAGTTCCATCGCTCCGCCGCTCTTCAAGATGATCCCACGGCGTGCGGCAGTATTCATCCCCGACATGATCGCGATCGGCGTTGCCAGGATCAACGGACAGGGAGTCGCGACCACCAGGACTGCCAGCGCGTAGATGCTATCTCCGGATATCATCCAGGTCAGCGACGCTACCAGCACGGTGACGACAGTGAACCCGACACTATACCGGTCCGCCAGGCGATGAATGGGGGCTTTCTGATCCTGTGCCTGCTGCACCATCGCGATGATCAGGGCATACTGGCTATCGGCGCTACGCTTAAGGGCCCGCACTTCGATGACGCCATCCAAACAGATGCCGCCAGAGACGACTAATTCGCCAGGGCCTTTGGCGATTGGCACAGGTTCGCCGGTCAGGTCGGCCTCATTGATGTCCGCGTTCCCACTCGTGACGATGCCATCGACCGGGATGATCTCCCCCGGTTTGACCACAACCACCTGGTCAATGGCGACCGCGTCAGCGGCAACGTCCACCAATTGGCCATCGCGCCAGATATGCGCGCTACGCGGCGCGCGTTCGGCCAACGCCGCCAGCGATGCCCTGGCGCGACGCGTCGCGTAACCCTCCAGTGCCTCGCCGCCCGCGAGCATCAGGACAATGAACGAGCCAGCCAGGTATTCACGCAACGCGAACGCGCCGATAATCGCCATGATCGCGATCAGGTCAATGCCGAAGTGCCCATGACGCATATCGTTGATCATGCGCCAGAGGAGCGGCACGCCACCGACGACCACGATGATGGCCAGCGGCCACTGTGCCAGATCAGAGCGGTGCGCTCCCCAGAGACCACAGGCGATCAGCAGGAAGAACAACGCGAAGGTCGGCAACGGATACGCGCGTACCAGTGCGACGGTTCGCGCGGAAAAACTCAGCCGTTCAGGCGCAGATATGGGAGTGGGAGGTACGATCGCTTGATCGTTCAAGGGGCGCGGTTGCGTGATCATTCTGGGCCTCCAATCGCAAAAATGGGCGACACGCGCCTGCGGGGACCGGCGCATATCACCCTTTGCAATGAAGACTATACTCAATTGGGCTCACAAACCGCTCACGACCCAATCAATGCTGGGTCACAATTCCGCAGTCACTGGCAATACCTGCATCGGCATCCCGTTGGGGATCGCTGCCGTCAATCCAAAATAGGCATGGATGGGCGGATGCTGCGGATCGGGAATCAAGTCAAATTGCGGCAACAGCAGGGCGACCAGAGCTTTGACCTCGACCTGAGCGAAGTTGATGCCGATGCAGATGCGCTGGCCACCGCCAAAAGTGACCAGACTATAGGGCGTCTGCTTCTCTTCGTCACGCGGCGGCGCGAACCGTTCGGGATCGAACCGTTCGGGATCGGCGAAGACCCGGGGCAGGCGGTGCCCACCTGCCAGCACCAGGCGTAACTGTGTCCCCGCCGGGATGTGGTAGCCCGCGAAATCCACCGCGCGCACCACGCCCCGCGGCACCAGGCCAACGGGACTATAGAGGCGACCGGTCTCGTCGATGCAGCGACTCAGGGTCGCCATCTCACGCACCGCATCGAGCGTCAACGCGCCGCCATGGTGACCGAGGGCCGTCGCGATCTCCGCGCGGATGCGCTCGCGATACTCTGCAGAACTCGCCAACTGCATCAATACCCACGAACTGAGCGTAGTGGTCGTCTCATGGCCAGCGACCAGCAGGATCTCTACCTGCCCGATGATTTCTTCGTCTGTGAAGACCTGGCCATCTGCATCGCGTGCCTGTACCAGAATGCCCAGGATATCATCGGTGGGGTGCTGGCGGCGTTCCGCGATGATCGTCAGGATGAGCCGGCGCAGCTCATCGCGCGTGGCCATGAAATCGTCCAGGGTCTCTTCGCTGAATTCACCATAGAGCAAGGTATAGAAGAGTGTCCGCAATCGATCGGCTCGCTCGCCAGTATGGATGCCGACCAGGGCTTCGGCGGCAATGCCAAAGGTGATCTTGCGCATCTCATCATAGATATCGACCGTGCCCCGCGCCACCCAATCCGCTGTGTACTCAGCGATGACCTGGCGCATCAACGGCAGGTAGCGGTGCATATAGGCGATAGCGAAGGCGGGGTTCATCATGCGGCGCTGCGCGGCGTGCGCGGGATCGTCGGTGTTCAGCAGGCCTCGATCGAAGACTTCGCCGATCTGGGGCGTCCAGCCGCGATCGTGACTGAAAGCTTCGCGTTGCGTATGCAAGACGAAACGGTTAGCCTCTGGACCAACCAGGTATATGACCCAATCAGTTCCCAGATGCTGCGCCATCCCTGGCGGCAGGCGACGACGAAAGATCGGTCCCTGGGCAGTGGCGAGTTGTGCCCAGAATGTCGGCAGCGACGTCGGGTAGTCGGGCGGTAAAGTTACCTCTGGAATGGCCTCGAAGGGCAGTACTGGCTGCGCGGGTATCGCACTCGCATCCATCGCTTAGCTCCTCTCTCTCGTACTGAGCATAGCCCACAACCGGTATGGTCGCAAGTCGGGCCGCGACCGCTCATCGCGCGGTCCGCATCCGTTGGTGGCCTGCGACACAAGAATAGATCAATGTCCCGGGTGGTCGATTTGCACGAGAGGAGCACCAGTCATGTACCCTATCATCCCCCATATCAGCGATGTCCGTCGCGCCATTGTCCGCGCGCGCCAGGACAACTTGCAGGTCGTTGGCCAGGTGGATGCCGAAGGCATCCGTGTCTATGCCGTTCCTAGCCGTTCGCATCCCACAACAGTGCATCTCGTCTATATTGAAATGGTGAAGAACGACCGGTCGGCACCTTCCTCGGATCCTTCGCAATGCCGCGTGATCTGTGATTGTCCGGGGTTTCACTATCGTGGGGTCTGTGCTCACACCATGGTCGTGACGCGAGCCATCATTGCCGAAGCGCAGTCGACTGTCACCGCGCAGTTGCTGGCGCGCGCGCGCCAGCCAGATGTTCGGCCACCCCACTGATGGTTCGCTGACCGCGGCCAGGGAGCAGATGAGCGCCGCCGTTCGCCGACGTTGCTATTTCTGACACCAGCCAAGCTCTGCCGATGAGACCCCTGCGTGAAACAGCGTTTGTCCCCTATGGTACGACGCACCATGAATGCTGGAAAATTCCCTATGGCTCGTTGTTCGTCCGGCCTCGCCCTTGCGGGATAGCGGGTGCGCATGGCATGCTAGAGGGGCACGAAATGGAGATGTTTCGGCATTCACAGTCGCCAGTGTATGATGTTCTCTACACAGCTTGCACGCTGTATATGTTACATCTCATGCCAGGAATGGTGCTGGGGATGTTGGCAGGGACCGCGAGGACCATGGGAGCAGCCAACGTGCGTTCGATGAAATAGTATGCATAGGCCACGAGGGGGGAAGAGCGACATGCCAAGCATAGTCGTCGTAGATGACGATCCGGAAATTCGGGCAACCCTGCGTTTCTTGCTCGAAGATTTTGGATATGCTGTCGAAGAAGCAGCCGACGGGATAGAAGCGATTGAGTTCTTGCAGCAGGCGAACGCGCCTTGCGTCGTCCTGCTGGACCTGATGATGCCCCGCTTGGATGGACAGGGAGTGTTGGAGGAGGTCGCCCGCGATGGGATGTTGCTCAATCGCCACCAGTATCTCTTGATGACCGCGCAGGGACGTACCATACCTCTCGCTACCGAGGCCTACCGCCAGCGTTATGAGCTACCGCTCGTGACGAAACCGTTTGATATCGATTATCTGCTGGGTGTGATCGATTCCGCTGCTCAACACCTTTCTCCAAGCAACTCATAACATGGAGCTGGAATCAGCGCTTATTGGGCTTATCGATTCATTACCAGAGCAGTGCCACGGGCGATAGTAATCTATCGCGCGTGGCACTGCTCTGCGTTGTCAGCCTAACGTTGTGCCAGGCCGTCCAGAGTCCGTATGTCCTCCGCGCTGAGGTGCAGGCTCGCGGCAGCGATATTTTCCTCAAGGTGCGCCACCGTAGACGTTCCGGGGATTGGCAGTATCGTTGGCGTGTGTTGGAGCAGCCAGGCCAGGGCGATCTGGCTGGGTTGCGCGCTCAGGCGTTGGGCGATCTGTGCCAGCGGTGAATCAGCCTGGGCCAGGTTGCCTGTCGCCAGCGGGAACCACGGGATGAAACCGATCCCCGCGCGAGCGCAATATTCCACCACATCTTCCGCAGCGCGATCCGTCAAATTATAACGATTCTGCACCGTCGTGATCGGCACAATCGCGCGGGCGGTTTCAATCTGCGCGATTGTAACATTCGAGAGGCCGACATGCCGGATCTTACCCGCCTGGCGCAGTTGCGCTATGGTGCCGACTGAATCCGTGAACGGCACTTTTGGATCTGGTCGATGGAATTGATAGAGGTCGATATGATCCAGCTTCAGCCGTGAAAGGCTGCCCTCCAGCGCCTGGCGCAGGTGCTCTGGCCGACCATCGGGCGACCATTCGTTCGGGCCGCTACGTACGAGGCCTCCCTTGGTCGCAATGACCAGACCTGGTGCATATGGCGCGAGCGCCTCAGCGATCAGCCGCTCGCTGACGTCGGGTCCATAGGCATCCGCCGTATCGATCAAATTGACGCCGAGTTCTACGGCGCGACGCAAGACCGCCCGACATTCGTCGGGGTTGCCCGGCTCGCCCCAGATGCCTGTGCCGGTGATGCGCATGGCGCCGAAGCCAAGCCGATGGACGGGCAGATCGCCGCCGATATGGAAAGTGCCGCTCTGGGCGGCGTCAAGTGTAGGCGTGGCCATTGTTACGTCAGATCCTTTCAAATTTCGCTGCCGCCGGAAGCTCGAAGATAGGGCGTGGCGGGGCGGCGCCAGTCACACTCTTACACCATGGCGCATTTCTCGTACCTGATGCAACACTTGAGCGCCAAGCTGGCAGGCGAAAGACGTATGGTTCGCTGCCGACCAGACAACTCGTGCCATGCCTGGCCAGTGGCAATGAGGTGGCGATGAGAGTATGCTGGATAGGTTCTATGTCTGTTATGATGAGGATAATGGCTGTGCCACGAAGCGTCTGGCACAGATCTCGTCAGGCAGAACGGTACCATGCGAGGAGACGACCATTGATGGCTCCAGAGACTTCGGACGGATTTTCGGTCACCCAATCGCCGCTGGAGGAACACAAAACTGGCTTAGGCGCCCGTGCGTTCTTGCGCGGCGTGACAACCGGCCTGGCGGTGCTGATCCTTCTGCTTGGCAGCGGCGCGGCGTTGAGTGCGAATTGGTCAAAGATCTTTCCTCCGCCTCCGTATGGCGGCGCTGTTGTGGTCGGCTTCGCAGCACGCTCGGGTGATGATGCCCTTGAAGGGTTGCGTGGGGATACGGGGCACGTGCTCTGGTCCAAGCCCTGGCCGAATGCGATCGATGATACTATCTGGACCTACCCAGGGCAACACACCATCTATGTCAACACCACGTCCGGACTGCTGTACGCCATCGATCCGCAGTCTGGCCATATACTCTGGCGCAGCGCGGTCGCGGTGATTGGATCGTCGGCGTCGGTTGCCTCGATTGCTGGTGCTGACGCGGATTATCTCTTAGTAGCATTCTTTCCGCAGGGGGCAATTGGGCAACGCGGCGTCGTCCTGCTCAATCGGACAACTGGCCAGACCATCTGGCAACAGAGCGTCCCTGACCTCGACACGGCGACGTTGAGTGCAGGGGTGCTGATCGTGACGCGTTTGTTGGTGGATCCGCAAGCAACGCAAGTGCCCAACACCAATCTGCAACGGTGGGATGTGCGGACCGGGCAGCTCCTCTGGCAGGTGACCATGCCAGCGAGCGCGGGCTGCCAGGTCGTGAGCGCGGCCTTTGTGAGTTGCTCGGCCAATCTTGGCGTCAGTGGCACGGAACATTATAGCTTTCTGGACGCGGCCACGGGTCTGCAACTCTGGCAACATGACAGCTTATTTTTGACCTACGCGAGCGCGACCCTGGCGATCTTCGTCGATCCCATCAACAACACCAACCTCAATCAGTTCTCAGCATACACGATCCAGGACGGGCGGCCGCTTTGGCAGCGTACAGTCCTCTACGGCGATAGTTTCCCCTTACCACCGGACGGCGAAGGGACCTCGGATAGTTCGCTGCCAGGAGTTGCCGCCCTTTTCGTGACGAGCTTGCATAGTCCACCGGAGTCGTCCACCGGGGTAGCCGCCATGCTTGACCTGCACGATGGGCAGACCCTCTGGCAAAACCCGGATCTGCAATTAAATTTCATTATTCCGATCGCGACGACTGCCACCACGCTCTATGCTCTGAGCAACACCACGGCGTTCTATGCTCTGCGACTCGCGGATGGTCGCATCAATTGGAGCGTACCTATGGATCTCCATGAACCGCTGAATGATCTCATCTGGGCGGATGATGGGCAACTCTTTGCCTTTTCGGGTATGCAGACGGAGCTCATCGATGGCGCTTCGGGTAAAGTGCGCTGGCAGGTAGCTTTTGGGCTGCATGCTATGGTGGTCATTGCAGGCTATTGAGCACTGGGGATTGTGGCGTGAAGCGCGAGGAATGTATGCAGACTCCAGCACCTTTCTGGCCTGGCCGTCATGCCGATGAATGCATGCCGAGTGGTACGCTGCCAGGTGCGGCGAAGCGGTGCCACAACCACCTGTCTCGTGATGTGGCCAGGAGATAGACTGAATTGACCTTACACACACCGTCGACGAGGAGCGCATATATGCTCAACCTCAAGCGATCCCTGGATCCCGCGCTACCAACCATCCACCTCGGCCGCGCGATCTGTGGGGATCTGTCCGCGGCGACGCGCCGCGAATGGTTGCTGACCAATGGTCTGGGTGGCTATGCTAGCGGGACGATCGCCGGGATGCCGACGCGCCGCTATCATGGCTTGTTGGTGGCGTCGCTGACCCCTCCCGTGGATCGGGTAGTCATTGTGGGAGGGTTGCGCGAACAGGTCACCTATCGCGGCCAACGCTATGACCTGGATACCCTCACCTATGATTCCTGGGAGAACGACATCGGCATGGCGGCTGGTGGTCCGTTGATGGCGGAGGGTCCGGCGGGCTATCGACATTGCCAGGCGTTCACCATGACGGGGACGGTCCCCACCTGGGTGTATGCCTGTGCCGACGCATTGATTGCCCGCACGATATGGATGGTTTCAGACCAGCATTGTACAGTCATTCGCTACACCGTCCTGCGGGCCTCGGCTGAGGTGGCGCTGGTGGTGGCGCCTTTGCTGACGGCGCGCGACCACCACGCGCTGGCGCTACGAGTGGCGGACTGGACGCCCCACGCGGACGTAGCTGGCGACACGGCGCGGATTGCGTTGCCGTTGGGGGTGCCACCGTTGCGGCTCAGTGTGGATGGTGGCATGCTGAGCATCTGGCAGGGCCAGGTCCGGTCTGTGCACTACACGGCGGAGGGCGAGCGTGGCCAGGAAGATCGCGGCGATCTCTGGACGGCGGCGCGCTTGGATGCCGCGGCGCTCACGACCGGGCAAAGCATGACGCTCACCTGCGCGCTGGACGATGCGCTGCCCTGGGCCATGGCGCCTGGCACGGCTGACCCCGCGCGGGCCACGCTGGCGGCGGAGCTGGCGCGCCAGCGGGCTTTGTTGGCGCGCGCGGACGTGGCGGAGGCCGACGTGTTCGCCCGACATCTCGTCCTGGCGGCTGATCAATGCATCGTGGCGCGCGACCTGGGGGTTGCGGCTGCGACCGCTGCCGTGGTGGATCTGGCGACCCCCAGCGCGGCGGCACCGTCCGAAATCGCCGCCCAGCGCCGTGGAACGACGATTATCGCGGGCTATCCATGGTTCAATGACTGGGGGCGCGATACAATGATCGCCTTGCCGGGGTTGACGCTGGCGACGGGGCGACCCGCGGATGCCACGGCGATCCTGCGGACCTTCGCGCGCTGGGTACGCGATGGTTTGTTGCCGAACAACTTCCCTGATAGTGCTGGCACAATTCCGGGCTACAACACCGTCGATGCGACGCTCTGGTATATCGTGGCCATCTGGCGGACGATTGCGGCGACCGACGACCTGGCGCTGGCGCGCGATCTCTGGCCGGTGCTGGTGACGATCATCGATCAGCATCTCCGCGGTACGCAGTTCGGCATCGGGGTCGACCCGGCGGATGGATTGCTGCGCCAGGGTGGCCCGGGCTGGCAGCTGACCTGGATGGATGTCAAGATCGGTGATTGGGTGGTGACGCCGCGCACAGGCAAGCCCGTCGAGATCAACGCGCTCTGGCACTGCGCGCTCTGCGTCATGGCAGCGCTGGCGCGGCGACTCGCGGACGAACCAGCAGCGGCCAGCTATGACGCACTGGCCGATCGCGTCCGCGCCAGTTTTCTCGCGCGCTTCGTCCCGGCGGATCAGCGCCCGGAAGCCAGAAAGGACGGCGTCAGTCCGGTGCCTGGAGCGGTATGGCATCTGGCGGATGTCGTCGATGGGCCAGATGGCGACGATTGGTCGTTGCGGCCCAACCAGATCTTTGCGGTGTCGCTGCCCTTTGCCCCGCTGGCTGGCGACGCCGCGCGGGCCGTCACCGCCAGCGTGGGACAGACGCTACTCACCTCCGTTGGCCTGCGCACCCTGACCCCGGAGGATCCCCGCTATCGCGGCGTCTATCGCGGCGGCCCAGCGGAGCGCGACGCGGTGTATCACCAGGGCACCGTCTGGGCCTGGCCGATCGGCGCATATGCGGAAGCCGTCTGGCGCACCGGTGGCGATGCCAGCGCGGCGCGGGCGATCCTCGCGCCGCTGTACGATCACCTGAGCGACGCCTGCCTGGGGACGATCAGCGAGATCGCCGATGGCGATCCGCCACATACGCCACGTGGAGCTTTCGCCCAGGCCTGGAGTGTCGCCGAGGTGCTGCGGGTCTGGCGCGCGCTGGAGGACGACCCGCGATGAGGCAACCTGTGAAAAGGATCGTCCGCGTTTCATGTGCTTCTCATCCGCGCGTGGCATACTCGTGGTGGCATCGGCCAGATGGCCGGGCGCCGTGCCCCATCGGCCGTTGTGCTTCTTAGGAGTGGTGGGTCTGCCGCGTTGACAGGATGGTATATCGGGCTTATAGTGGGGGCATTCTACAGTCGGTAACGGACCTTCCGACAAATGAGGAGTTTGTCCATGCAGCCACCATCAGCCGCCACGGTCAACGACCCGATCGTGGCGCCCGAGACTCCGCCAATCAGCGCCCCCACGCGTCCGAAAGGCAAAGAGGCGGAAGAATTGATCCGGCGTGCGCCGGTGAGCTATGTCTGGAATCAGCTAGGCTCGATGTGGCAGTTTGTCGCGCTCTTCATGTTCAACATCGTGGTCGTCCGCGGGCTGGGCAATGCGTATGGCGTGCTGGCGGTGGCCTTGACCCTCTTCAACACCCTGGTCTACTTTGCGGCCTTTGGGCTGGAAGACGCCGCCTCGGTCTTCGTCCCGCGCACACTCGGCGACGCCGGTCGGCCCGCCATGGCCTCGATTGTCCGCAAGCTCCTGGTGACCCGCGTCCTGATGGTCGGCATCTTGAGCATCGCCATCATTCCGCTCATCCTGGTATTGGGCAATGCTCACAGCGGTGTCGCGGGCAACCTTAACCAGACGCTCCGGGCCGGGGATATCGCCCCGGTCATCCTCCCACTGGCGCTCTACCTGAGCGGGACGGGGCTGGCGAACTTGCTCGGGGCGATCTTCACCGCGCTGCTCCGAACCCGCCTCACCTTCATCGTCAATGGGCTCTCGCAACTGGCAAATCTCGGCGGGGCATTCGCCGCCATCCGGCTTGGCTATGGTGTCGGGGGCGTCCTCTGGGCGGTCGGCATCGTCACCTGGGCGACCGCCCTGATCTACCTCCTCTTGCTGGCGCCCCTTGGCTTGACGCGCCGCGGCACCGCGACGCCGCCATCCTTCGCGCCCGTCATGCGGCTGGGTGGCACGGCCTGGCTGACGAATCTGATCAGCGGCGCGCTTCTGAAACAGAGCGTCGTCTGGGTGATGGGCTTTTTCGTCATCGCTGATATCGTCATCGGCCGCTTCAATCTGGCTTTTCAGCTCTCGCACGCCGCGGCGTTCCTGCTGATCGCCGGCCTGGGAGGCGTGGGCCTGGCCGCCATGGCGGCGGCTTACTCAGGTGAGGACCGCGCCGGGCTGGCCACGGCCTGGCGCGCGGTGAGCAAGGTGCAGGTTTTACTGGCCGTCCCGCTGCTGGCCTTCGTTTTCATCCATGCCCAGAGCATCGCGGTCGCGCTGTATGGCGCGAATAACATCGGCGTCGGCGATCTGATGCAAATTTTCCTGGTCTTTAATATCGCGCAGCGGCTGGGTGGCGGTGGGTCCAGTCAGGCGGCCCTCTATGTGATCGGCAAACAATGGCTGGCGTTGCTGACGCAATGGATCGGCCTGATCGTCACAGTCGGGCTGGCGTTGGCGCTGGTTCCGGCCACCGGCCTCTTTGGTGGCGCGGCGGGCGCGCTGATAGCGGTTGGCGTTGGTCAGGCTGGCGTCGAGTTCGCGCAATTGATCCTCGCCAGCTATTACCTGCGCCGCAAGTACCCGATCCGCTTCACCCTGCGCGTCTGTCTGGCGCTGATTCCGCCGATCGCGCTGGCCTATTTCTGGCGTCATCCCGGCGGAATCCTGCCGATCCCCAGCCACATTGGTGCGTTGCCTATCGGTCGCTTCTCGGACCTGATCGTCGCGGTGATCGTCTTCGCCATCGTGCTGATCGCCAGCCTGGCGATCGCGCGACCGATTGAGGCCGATGATGTGGAGCTACTGGCACAGACCAATCCGCGCCTCCGCCCAATTTTGCGCCCCTTCGCCAGCGGCCTCCGCCCGGCAATCGCGACACCTACCCCTTCGACGAATCTGGAATAAGTCTGCCACAAGCCGCCGACAGGGCACGATGGGTGTCCCGGTGGAAATGCTCCTCAGCCACAAAGGGCAGGCGACGCATTGCTTCGCCTGCCACGTGCATGCCACCGCGCATCAATGGTGGAAGAACAGGAAATACGCTCCTACCGCCAGCGCAAGTATCACGATGATCGCCACGATGCCGCCGAGATTCAGGCCGCCACCTGGAGGGGGCGGCGCCGTCGATGCCGTCGGTGCGACGGTATCGCGCGGACCTTCGGGACCATGCACCGCGTTGGAGTACATGAACTGCACCGGGATCGTCCCGTTCCCATCGGCGCGCGCGACCTCCTGAAAGACCAGTCCCAGGTTGTTGCCGGCTTCGAAGACGGGCGTATCGCCGATCTCCGCCTGCTGGCCGCCGAAATCCAGGATGGGATTCGAGATCCAGCCCGGCTTGCCATTCACGTCGGAATCGGTGCGCGCCTCGTTCAGTTCATGATAGAGGGCCGCGGTGATATTCTTCCAGGGTTGATCAAAGGCGACGATGCCGCTCATGCCGCCGCCGCTCAGGTTCTCCGCATAGGCGACAATCGCGTAATACAGGCTGACGCCCCCCGTGCTGACCTGGCCATGATAGCCGCCCAGGCCGTTGAGCGATGTGACCGAGCCGTTATCCGTGAGGACTGTCCCGCTGGGGCAGACAAAACAGAAGACCGTCGAGGTATAGTCATAGCCCGCGAGCTGATTCTGTTGATACATCGTCGTCAGCATCTGCTCGGTCTGGGCCTGGTTGATCTGCGTAGGCGCGGCATCGTTCAGGGTGGTCGAGGGCTTGAAGGTGCTCGAGATCGTCTGACTGAAATATTGTTGCATGACGTTGTTCATACGGCGGTCCGACATCGCGGCGGCGATCGCGCCATCGATGTTGGCCTGATCCGAATTCTGCCATTTGCCACTGCCACCGATGTAAAAGATCGTGAATTGCAGATTGGTGATGGTGTGGCCGCCATTGTAATAGAGGTCATACGACGGATTGGGTTTAATGCCAGCGGCGATCACCCGGTCGGTGACCTCATTTTTGCGCCGTTGCGATGGCATGTACGTCTGTTCAGCAACAGAGTGTGGCGCGACATTGACGTGGAGGACGGTGCTGGTCTTGGTGGGGGTACTCATGCGCTATCCTTTATGAGTGGTGGTGGCCGATCAGAGATCGGCGACGAGCATGCCAGAGCACGATAGTATGTATGCCTGCATCAGGATAGTCAGCAAAGCTGAATTCTCGCTGAAGCGGTGGACGCGGGAGATCTGTGCATCCACGCTACGGGATAGCGGTTCACCCTGCCCGTAGCGCGGAATGACCATATCAACCCTGCTCATTCAGTGATTTCGCGAGCCTGAACCCAAGATCGTAGATGCGGCGATCAGCAGTGAACACCTGCTGATATGTGACGTTGTTCACATTCGCGTGGTAGGCGCCACCACACGCGACGTAGCCGTGTATCCCAGCAGTTGACGTTGACTTAACGCGAGGACGACCTGGACTGCCGGTCCACTCCCAGATGTTGCCGCCCATATCGCGGCAACCGTAGAGTGAAGGAGTTCTATCACTCGTACCGATGGGCGTGACTCCGCCCGAGCTCGCTGATGCGGCGCGGCGGCGATCGGGCGCTTGCTGGTGGCGCGGACGCTGCTTTGCCATTCTTCCATGAGCTGCCAATTCCCACTCAGCGGCGGTAGGCAAGCGCCAGGGTTCGCCCGTGACGTTTGCTAACCAGGCGGCGTACGCCGTCGCCTCCTCCCAGGTGACGCCGACAACCGGCAGGGTCGGATCTCCCTGAAACGTTGGCACGGCGACGGCGCCCTGCCATACCGCGCGCGTATACTCGGCGAGAGTGACGGGATACTCTGCCATGGCGAACGCGGGCATTCTCGGGGAACCCGCCGTTTCCTCCGCTGGCGGCGCGATCTCAATGACGGGTGGGGCGACGTACTTCTGATCCATGGCGCGGAACCCCAGCGCCGCCAGACGCGTGGGGATGAGCACCGCTGGCGATGTGTTGCCCGCTGCCTGATCCTGGTGGGGTCGCTCTGATGCATGGAGCGTGTTGGTGATCAATTGCGCTAATTGCTCGCCCCAGAGGTCAACCGCATGCGGATCCAGCGCGATGGCCTGGATGTCCCACAGCCATTCTGGAATAGGAAACGCGTCGGCGCGAATGAGAAGCAGCCGCCGTTGTGGATCAAGATGCCGGTCGTGTTGCTGTAATTCCAGATACGCGCGCACTTCGTTCTCAACCCAGCGGGATCTCGCCGCCGCTTCCGTCCAGATGACGAGGCAGATCTGGGCGTTGGCGAGCGCGGTGTGCATCTGATGAAACCAGGAATCTGCAGCGAGAAGCGCGTGCTCATTATCCCAGGCCAATAACTCATTTTCGCGCAAGAAGTCGGCGATGGGCGCGACAATCGCCCGATCCGCGTGCGCGTAGCTGAGAAAAACTCGCGGGATACTGCTCGAATCATGATCATCCCATCGTTCATCATGACCGATAGCCGCGAGTTGCTGTTCCGCATCAACTATCGCGCGCCGCATTTCCTGGTAGAGTTCTGGCTGTTGGTCCGCCGCAACGAACCGCAGACCAGATTGATACGCGGCGATCGCTTCCTCCAGATTCTGGCGCCGATCGCCAGCGATGCGCTCCCGGAATGTTGTCCCCAGATTGCGCTGTACCATTGCATAGTCAATGGGAAATATCGTGGGAATTCGAATTTCCAGCGAACGTTGGAAGCAGGCGATGGCTTCCTCCAGATTGGCGCGCCGCTCCCCGGCGATGCGCTCCTGATAGGCCATGCCAAGGTTGTTCTGCACCATCGCATAATCGAAAGGGAACATCGCAGGGGTTCGTATTTGAAATGCGCGCTGGTAGCAGGCGATTGCTTCCTCCAGGTTCCCCCTTCTTTCTCCGGCAATGCGGTTCTGATAGACCAGACCCAGGTTGTTCTGGATCTGGGCATACTGTTCCGGGTACGCAGACAGCGTGAAAACCAGTAATGCTCGTTGGAAGCAGGCGATGGCCTCCTCCAGGTTGGCGCGCCGCTCCCCGGCTATGCGCTCCTGATAGGCCATACCCAAGTTGTTCTGAAGCTGCGCGTACTGTTCCGGATACGTAGACAGCGTGAAGACCCGTAATGCGCGTTGGAAGCAGGCGATGGCCTCCTCTAGATTGGCGCGCCGCTCCCCGGCTATACGGTTCCGGTATGTGATGCCCAGGTTGTTCTGGGTATCGGCATACTGCTCGGGATAGGCGGCCAGGGTAAATATTTGTAAAGCATTTAGGAAAGCCGCGATGGCTTCCTCAATATGACCCAGGTCACTGAGCGCGTTGCCCCGCCCGTTCCAGGAGAGGGCAGATGCGGGGTCCAGGTCGGTGGCACGGGCATAGGCCTCCAGGGCCTCGGCGGGGCGGCCCAGCGCCAGCAGCGTGTTGCCCCGCCCGTTCCAGGAGAGGGCAGATGCGGGGTCCAGGTCGATGGCGCGGGCATAGGCCGCCAGCGCCTCGGCGGGGCGACCCAGGTCGCTGAGAATCGCGCCATAGAGCAGGTATGCCTCGATGTTGTCGGGGTCCAGCCCAATGGCGTGCTCGACCGCCGCGCGCGCCTCCGCCGGGCGGCCCAGGGCCAGTAGCGCTCGCCCCTGCCCGGCATAGGCGGGGGCATAGGTATGATCGATTGCCATGGCTGTGTTATAGGCGTCCAAGGCATCAGTCAGGCGGCGCTGATCGAGCAGATCGTCCCCCCGCGCGGTCTGCGCGGCAACCTCGTCGGCGATCGTCAGCGGGATCTCCCAGGTGTGCGTCTGCCAGGTGAGGCTGAGTGTGACCGACCCAAACAATTCGGGGTCGAGATAGCCCGCGCTCTCGCCGCGCGCGTCGGTTATCCCCGCGCTCAAGGTCTCTGCGTTCGTCTGGGCGGTGGGATCCCCCGCGCGCATCTGCCAGTGAAGCCCGGTGGCTGGTTCTCCAGCGATGCCGGTTGATGTTACTGCAGCATCCATTTCACGTATCAGCATCGCGCGTATCCGCCAGGAGAGGCGCTTATCCTGTAACGCTTGCCAGGTGATCGCCAGCTGGAGCATTCCCCGCGCGGGATCAATCGGCAGATCGATCGTACTGGTTGGTTTACGTGATATTTCCACGCCTTTGACTTCCATGCCTGTGGGTGCTACATCCAGCAGGGCCAACGTGCTGGTCTCGCGCGCGGTGATCTGCACGATCGGCACTCCCCCCTCCATCAATGGCGCCGCCAGTGCGACCGCCAGCCGCCGTACGCCAATTTCGATCGCGGTGACGAGTAGACGCGCACCCGTTTCCAGTTTCTGCCAGGCTGATGCCGCGAGGTCCGCCGCAGGCGCCACTTCGTTAACTACTTGATTTGCAATGACCGGGATTGGCATCACGGCGTCAATAATCGAGCGTGCGAACTCGACCTGTTCGTAACATCGCGGGCATTGCATGATATGGACGGCCAGGTCGGGATATACCTGCGCCGCGTCTTGGGGATCCAGTGTAGCGAAATCGGCCAGTTGATTATCATCAGGTACATGATCACTCTGCTCGTTGTGCGCCTCAAGCGCCTTGAACGCGGCAGTTTGGGTTATGGATTCAAGGCGATGGAAGGATCCGGCGCAACGCGCACAAACAAGCAGGTGGCGCGAGATCTGATCCAGTTGCTTCTTTCTCAACGTGGATTCGCCAGCCGCGGCCCGTATGAGCATCTCAGCGACATGTGGCTGACGTGTCCGCAACTTGTTTACTTTTTTCATCACTTTGCTCCATTTTGGGGCTCATAGTCAGGTCGCACTATCATTGCATCGCTCATCTGTCGCATGTAGTCACCCTGGATATCTGGTACCATCCCAGTGGATTGCACAGCATCCGGGAAGAACGGCAATGCTGCGCACTGGTCCATCTCTGGCACACCCGCAACGTGTGTTGCGCTGGTGGGTGGAGGTTGCCGCTCATGTGGTTGTGATGACGCCTCCTTTCGTGTCACGGAGCCTCGCTGGCCGCGTTTTGGTTGTTTTCTTTGATCTCGTATGAGGTGGCGGATTTCTGCCTTCAGATCGGCTGGTCTCAATTGCAGTTGCGTGGCAATTTCAGGGAGTGTGGCGTGTTCATTAACCAGGAGCAACAAGATCAGCAATTGTCGAGGTGTCGCAATTGAAGCGAGTTTCTGCATGGTTTCCTGCACTCGCTCGCGTTTCTCCGCCACTTTCTCCGGATCTAAAGCATGCGGATCTACGTACTGCAAGCGCTGAGGAACTTGTCCTTCGGCATCTATGCCTTCCAGCAGACGTTCGATATATTTCTCACGCGATCGAGTATGCTCTTCTTTTTCAATCTGGTTTTTCAGCAAGAATGCCAGTCGCGCGATCAGGTACCTGGTACGGTGCCGCGCCAACAAAATCTTCGGCTGGATCAGGCTGAGCCAATCGCTCTGGATGAGGTGTATCACCACCTCGGCGGCTGGAGCGCCAAAGGAATTCAAAAGATTCAGCGCAGGGGCAATCGCCACATCGATGATAGCATCCGGATCGCCAATTCGTGCATCATAGACCAGCGTATAGTAGATGGGATTCATCCAGTGCGGGCAGGCATCAGTCGCGCGCAACAGGTCAAAGAGAGGAACTTTCTCGGCCAGCCCCAGTCGCGCGCGCGGGCGATCGGCAATCAGCGAGTCGAGCATCGCGGGGATCTGGGTCTCGGGTGGAAAATGCGCGTGGTATAATTGTTCATTCATTGCATACGTTCTCCTTGCCGCAGGATGATGCCAGCGACCGTGACAGTGGCGCTGAGCAGCGTTCCGGGGGTCAATTGCTGGCGGGTCTCCAGGTCAGCGATCGGTGTGGTGAGGTGGGTAGCGATCAGGCGATGGACGGCGCGCGCGCCGCCACCGTCGTCCCAGGCGCGGTCGGCAATCCACTCCTCCACCGCTGGCTCGGGCAGGAAGCTCACCTGGTGCGCGGCGAGGCGCAGGACGATCTGGTCCAGCGCTTCGCCCGCGATCTGCCGGAGGGCTTCGCGGTCCAGTGGTGGCAGAAAGATGACGCGGTCCAGGCTATCCATCAGTTCCGCCCCCAGCGTCCGGCTGAGGACGGCGCGATAGGCAGCTTCGCGCCGCGCGGCGTCATCCTCCAGCAGGTCGCGCGGGTCGGGGAGCAACGCGCTGGTGAGGAAGATCACGGTTTCGCGGGCCACGACGGTGCGGCCCTGCCCATCCGTGATCTGGCCGGTGGCGCAGAGACGTTGCATCAGCTGGCGCGTCTGCGGGTGGGCGGCTTCGATCAATTCGCCGAGGATGACGCCGCCAGGGTGCTGGCGCAGCCAGCCCGTCAATATGCCATCACGATCGCCACCCACGTAGCCCGGCGGCGCGCCGATCAGTCGCGCGGTGTGCGCCGCCTCGCTATAGTCGCCGAACCGCACCACCAGCAGATGCTCAGCATCATCGCTCGCGTAGAGCGCCCGCGCCACCGCGTGGACCATGGTGCGCTTGCCAACGCTCGCGGGACCGCCCAGCAGCATCACCCCGCGCGGCCGCCGGGCGTCGCGCAGGCTGGACCAGCCGCGCGCCAGCGTCGCCGCGACGGCGGCCAGTGCCACCGGTTGGCCGATCATGCGGACACGCAACTCGCTTTCAACCCCCAGCAGGCGGTCCTCCACCGTATGGCGCAATTGGGCAACCGGCAGGCGCGCACGCGCCGCCACCACCTGGCGGATCACTTCCACATCGACCGCGCGCGGCGCGTTCAGGTCCGGTGCGGCACGCAAGCTGAGGCGGCTGTAGGCGACGCGCGCGCAGGCATCTTCAAGCATGCGGATAGCGATCCCGGGCTGGATCTCGTTGGGCAGGTAGCGCGTGGTGAGCGCGACGGTCGCGACCAGCGCGTCATCCGCGATGGGCAATTCGTGGCGCTGCTGGCGGCGATCATTGGTGGCGCGGAGCAAGGCCAGCGTCTCGTCGGCGTTCAATGGCGCCACCGGGATGGCCTCCAGTCGGCGCGCCAGCGAAGGATCCAGATCGGCGAGACGGTCAAAATATTCCTGCGTCGTGGCGGCGATAATCTTCAGTTGACGCGCCGCCAACGCGGCGATCAGTTCGGCGGTGCTGGTGACGTCCCGGGCGAACCCATGCAGATCATCCAGGAAGAGGATAATCTCGGAGTCAGCGGCGGCCGCGACCAGCAGTGCGGCCAGGCGTTCGCCACTCGCCAGATCGTGCGGATCGACGCGGACAATGC
>DAIDHM010000163.1 GCA_027459705.1 Ktedonobacteria bacterium
GATGTGGCGCACCTCGGCGAGCGCCTTGCGTTGCCGCCATTCCTGGAACCAGCGCGCCAGAAAATTGAAGCTGGCCTTCAGCCTCTTGATACGGCCGGGGACAATCCCACCAGCCAACTGTAGCGCTACGCAATCTCTATGGTAGCCATCAGCCTCGCTGCTGCGAAGGGGGAACGGGACGTAGGCATCCGCGCTCCCCCCACTCCGCAGTGAGAACGACCTTAGGCCATGTATCGCCCTAGCGTCCGCCGCGCCCGAAGAGGAACCGCACGAGCGCCCCGAAACGGCGATAACCTCTGGCGGAATACGGGAACCACCACATTTCCTTGCGGAGCGGACGGATGCGCTCTGTCATGATATGGTGGGGCTCCATGTATTCGCGCAATCCGTTGACTCCCCAGTGAATACGCCCAATACCACTCTGCTTCACCCCACCCCACGGTGTTTCGGGCGCCCCGTAGGAGTCGATGACGTTATTGATCAGGACTGACCCCGCCTCCAACTGCCTGGCCAGGTGCATCGCGCGCTGACGATTTTCTGAGAACACATACGCGCTGAGGCCGAAGACGCTGTCGTTGGCCAGCGTAACCGCTTCTTCGTCAGTCGCGAAGGTCGAGATTGGGAGGACAGGCCCGAAGGTTTCTTCTTGCATGATCGGCCGATCCTGTGGCACATCGGTCAAGACGGTCGGCTCATAAAAAAATCCACCGCGCCCATCGGGCCGCTTTCCGCCTGTCAGGATGTGCGCGCCGTGCTCGCGGGCATCGGCAACGTGGCGATCGACTATAGCACGCTGACGTTCATTGATCATCGGTCCAAAATCATCTTCATGCCCCGCCACCCCTTGAGCAATGCGGAGTTGTTTGGTTCGTTCGACAACTTTGGCGATGAATGGTTGGGCGACGCGCTTATCGACATAAATGCGTTCGACGGCGGCACATGTCTGGCCAGCGTTCATGAAGCCTCCCCAGACGGCAGCATCTGCCGCGCGGTCCAGGTTAGCATCGTCCAGCACGATCATCGGATCCTTGCCACCCAATTCACAGAGGACTGGCGTCAACGTCTCCGCCGCGAGCTTCAAGATCTTCTTGGCCGTACCTGTGCTGCCGGTGAAGGAAACCTTGCCGACCCCAGCCTGGACCAATGACGCGCCGACGCGCCCATCGCCCTGCACGATCTGCAACACATCGATGGGGAGACCAGCAGCCTTGAAAAGATCGCCGATCACCTGTCCACAGAGTGGCGTCAATTCTGAAGGTTTGAAGACAACGGCATTGCCCGCCATCAGCGCTGTGAACACCTCGGAAAATGGGAGCAAGAAAGGATAATTCCACGGTGCGATGACGGCAACCACCCCGATCGGCGCGTAATGTACGATACTCCGGCGTTGCGGAAAGAGGTGCAATGGCAACCGTTCATCACGTGCCATCTTGCGGGCATGACGAATGTAGTACATCGCCAGATCCGCCGCGGGGAGCAATTCACTCGTCAGTGCTTCCAGTGGTGGTCGGCCATTCTCGCGCGTAATCAAGGCGGCCAGTGTATCCAATTGATCGACAATCTGGCGGACCAATCGGCGCATAATGCGCTGACGTTCTGGCAGCGGCATGGCGGCCCAACCAGGTTGCGCTGTGCGGGCACGGGCAACGGCGGTGCGTACTCCCGCTTCGTCAGTGATGGGCACCGTCCCAATAACTTCGCCGGTGGCAGGGTTCACACTCTCCAGGACATCGCTGGCCGCTGGTTGCACTTGTGGTTCCGCGGTCATCTTTCCACACTCCTCGTCGCTACAAGATCAGCCAATTCACCACGCATTGCTGCTATGGCGAACAGAGCGTTGCATTGCCCATCACTGTAGCACGGGGGCGAGTTGAGCGGCAATATGTCATATGATGTCATCCAGAGGAACTATCTCCACGGCAGGTGTGGAATGAGATCCTCTCCGTTCCATCTGGCTTAACGACAAGGAGAATAATGATCGAGAACACAATCACTCCCCCCACCCGCATGCGATCTTTACTTGCCTGGTGGCACACGAGCTCGACCGGGCCATTGCTGGCGCTCGCGGGGATCGATTGGCTGGTTCATGTCCTTGCTGGCAACAATTATGGGTATTTTCGCGACGAATTGTATTATCTGCAAGATGGTCTCCATCCCGCCTTTGGGTATGTCGATCAAGCGCCGTTGATCGGCTGGCTCGCAGCGCTGACGAATCTCATCTTTCACGATTCGCTTTTTGGCATTCATCTCATTTCGGCAACGTTTGGCGCCGCGCTGGTTTTCATCGCGGGTCTCATCGCTCGTGAATTGGGTGGTGGCCGCTTCGCGCAGATCTTGACAGCGGTCGCGACAATGATGACGCTGGTCTTTCTGGCAACCGGATCGATCTTCTCGATGGACGTGATCGACGAGGTCAGTTGGGCCATGGGGACGTTGGTGTTGGTGCGTATACTCCGCCAGAATACGCCGCGTCTCTGGTTGTTGTTTGGTGTAGTTGCGGGCATTGGGCTGTTGAATAAATACACGATGCTCTTCTTCGGCTTCGGTGTCGTCGTAGGTATCCTCTGTACGCCGAACCGCGCGATGTTTCGTACTCGATGGCCATGGCTGGGTGGTCTCATTGCTTTTGGCTTTTTCCTACCAGATCTGCTCTGGAATGCCGCCAATGGCTTCCCGACCTTCACCTTCTGGATGCATTATGGTGGACTGAGCGGTGGCGGGCCACTGGGCTTCCTGGCGAACCAACTCTTCAGTATCAACCCATTGAACATCCCGCTGGTCGTCGCTGGATTGCTCTATTATTTCCGTCACCCCGCTGGCAAGCCATATCGGGCCCTGGGGTGGACCTATGTCATTCTCTATGGCATCTTCACGCTCATCAACGCCAAATCTTATTTCCTGACCCCCATCTATCCCATGCTCTATGCCGCAGGCGCGCTACAGTTCGAGAGTGCATTAGGGAAAGGCTGGCGACGATGGTCTATCCCGGCATATGTCGTTGGGTTGACGCTCTCCGGCGTCGCCCTGGCGCCTCTTGCCATGCCTCTGCTCTCGCCACAGGCGTTCACCGCGTCCTATGCGGCGCTGACGACATTGGGCAATGGGGGCGCAGGGCAGAGCAATTCGGGGCCATTCCCTCAGTATCTCGGTGATCGCTTCGGTTGGCATGCGATGACGCGCGAGGTTACCGCGACCTACAGAAGTCTTCCCATGTCCGAGCAGCATCAGGCCTGCGTTTTCACCGAAAACTATGGAGAGGCCAGTGCTTTGCGGTTCTTCGCCGCGCCACACCAGCTGCCGCCGGTCATCAGTGGGCACAATAATTTTTTCCTCTGGGGACCCGCTGGCTGCTCTGGGGAGGTGCTGATTGTCGTTGGTATCGATCCCACCCAGGGCCCGCAGTTCGTGACGCAGGCGGCCGCATATTATGACAAGGTGACCCCTGGTGGCGCAATTTCCTGTGCCTATTGCATGGGTAGCGAGAATGGCACCCTGATCTATATCCTGGCACAACCCAAGATACCCTTCGAGCGGATCTGGCCGAAGTTAAAGCATTTTGACTGAATGCCACTTACGCTATCGGCAGTCGTACTGTAAACGTTGTCCCTTCGCCTGGGATGCCCGAGCTTGCGCAATCGATGGTGCCATGCATTGCTTCACAGAGGCGGCGGCTGATATATAATCCCAGACCATTGCCTGGGATGGTCGATGCCAGATCACGTTGCAGACGAACGAAGCGATGGAACAGCAGGGGCGCTTCGTCAGGTGGGATGCCCAGACCATAATCGCGGATAGCGATCTCCACCATCTGGCGCAGTTTCCGTCCTCCTGCTTGCGTTGGCACCTCGACCGCGCGAGCCGTCACCATCACCTGCTTGCCAGGTGGTGAATATTTGCACGCGTTGGTGATCAGATTTACCAGAATCTGCCGAAGTGGCGTCACCTCTGCCAGGACGGCGAGGTGAGGTGGCACGGCAAGTTGGATCTCTTCAGGCTGATGGCCAGCGAGTTGGGTTCCGAGGATAGCGATGATATCCGCGCACAATGGAGCAAGTTGAACGGGTGCCACCGAGAACGAAGGTCGCTCGCCATCGAGTTTGCGCGCTTCGAGGATACTCGTCAGCAGATCCACCATGCCGTTGCTCGCGCGGGTTGCGCGGTCCAGGAAAGCTTTGCGTTCCTCCGGTGACAATTCTGCTTCGGTCAGTTGTAATAATTCCAGGTAGCCCTGCATTGCCATCGCGGGAGTCCGTAGCTCATGATTGACGTTGGTGATGAACTGATCTTTCAGTTCATCCAATTTGCGCGCTCGCTCGTAGGCAACGCGCGTCTCGCCCAATTCGCGAAGGGTACGCAGGTATGTTCGGCCTGTTGCCAGCAGCAAGGTGGTGCAGACCCATTGAATTGCGAGAACCATCGGGATGAAGAGAGGTCGCTCGGTGGCAATGTAGGCCAACGCAGGCGGTGGTGTGGCGAGGTTGAGGACTGCCAGTGCGTAGCCGTTGCCGCCCAGGGTCGCCACAATGAGAATCCATGGGTTCGCGGTCATCACCCCGATCAGGATGATTAAATTGACCGTAGAGAGCAGACCGACGGCGAGAAAGACATCCAATCCTTGCGCGGCAGCATAGACCGCGAAGCCAATCACCACAGGTCCGATAGTGCCGAGTAACGTACAGGCAACGGCGAGATTGACGCGCCGCCGCCAGGCAAAATAGGTCCCCAGACCATAAAAGAGCAATGAGATCGGAATGACTGCCTGTGCCAGGATGCCAGCGATGCCAGGAAATGGCGATCGATTGATGGAAGGGTGGACCAGGGAATACACCAGGTTACTGACGATGATGGCGAGCAACGCGACAAAAAAGCCTGGTGCGATGATCTGGGCCAGACGTAAGCGCCGACGTAACTCATACTCTCGATAAATCTGCTGTTCTGCTTGAGTGATGTAAGCAGGAGAAGCCATAAAATATCCTTCACCTGGTACTAAGTGCCAGGAGATAAAAAATGACATAATCCGAATTTTTTTCGGATTATGCTGGTGGATTTGGGGGCAAAGGTGTGACCTCGTCGGGTATCGGAGCATCAATCAAAGCGCGCAATGCTTGATCTCGCTCCACCATGCTGACCGCCAGCGCCTGTCGAACCGCCGCGACGAGGTCAAGTGGGCGAACTGGTTTGACGAGATACTGATCAGCACCCGCCGCCAGGCCGATGAAACGATCGCGGTCCTGGACCAGCGCCGTCAGGATCACCAGCGGTGTTGCGGCGGTCTCCGGATCACCACGTAAGGCACGCGCGAGTTGGACGCCATCGAGTCCGGGCATCTTGATATCGATGACCCCGCAATCGGGGCGATGGTCATAAAACGCTTGAAGACCATCGATCCCATTATCGGCCATGACCACATGATATTTTCCCAGTCGTTTCAATGTCTCTGCCACCAAGATGCGTAGATCTTCATTATCATCAACGACCAGAATCGTACCATTGGTGGGTAAATCTGGCATGGGTGCAGCCTTTCTAGACGACAAAGTGTGGGCTTATCAACGCGTACCCTGGTCCCATACGCGCGATGCGGAATGTGCGAGACCCAGCGTCCGTGACTTACTGGTATATTTGAGTATCATAAAGACTGAAGTGGAGGAAACGCAAGAGGGAGCGCTGTGTCAAAATATCATAAATTCTTTCGATGATTGGTTGCTTTATTCGCGTCCACGAGCTACAAGAGAGGCGTTGACCACGTATTCAAGTGATCAACGCCTCTCTCCTCGTGTCAATGATTATTCGCCAGTAGTTGAATCGGAATGGCTCTTGCGTGCTGAGCCTCCGATTTTGCCAATGCGCGCATAATGCTCGACACCACGCGTACGTTTGGTCGTCTCGCCACCCTTGCGGCCAATGGCGGCATAATAATCAGAACCACGTGAATCGCGGACAGTGGCGCCGCCTTTGCGACCAATGACGGAGAAGAAGGCACTGCCATACTTCGCCTTCACGGATTGGCCACCCTTTTGGGCTTCTGGGGTACCAGCTTTTGGTCCACGTCGTGCTGGTTTTTCTTGTTCGTCTGCCATGAGATTAACCTTCCTCTTCATATCACGGGGACATTCTGAAATGCCCCCTCAACCGCTTGCATTTATATATTACCATACCATAATATAATTGCAACCGTGATATAATTCACATCGCACTGAAATCCCGACAAACAGGCCGATTTCCACGGTATTTTCGGAGGATAAGCGTATGCTTCTCAGTAGCCCCGCTTCTGCTGATACCAGCTCTGTTGCCTTTCCGGTGCCCTCCGATATGGTCTTGCATCTGGTTGCGAAACACTTCAAACTCCTGAGTGACGAATTTCGTTTGAAGTTGCTCCTGGTGATTGGACTCGAGGAGCTTTCCGTCAATCAGATTATGGTCCTTGTCGATGCCAAGCAGACCACAGTCTCCAAGCATTTGCAGATATTGCTCGATGGGAACTTGATACGCTGTCGCAAGCAAGGGCGGTCGCGCATGTATACAGTCGCCGAGCCCGCGATCTTTGAG
>DAIDHM010000165.1 GCA_027459705.1 Ktedonobacteria bacterium
GACCTGCTGTTTACGAAACAGCTGCTCTGCCCCTGAGCTACACCGGCGTATAGCCAATCTGATCGAGAGTATAGCATCTGCCCGCGCCTATGTCAAGCAAAGTGAGAAACAACCTGACCGCGTAACTCTCCGCGTCGTGAATTTTTTGCAGGGGGCGGGCAAGAGAAGTGCTCGCCCCCTTGCCGAACCCGTTCACTCAACCTGAGCGAGTAAGGCCACCGGGAACACATCGAGCACGTTGGCGACGGTCAGGCCGGGGACGCCATCCCGCAGAGCGACCGTGTGGATGGCGCCCGAATAGCAATCGCGGAATTGGCGGCCCGCGTAATGATCTGGCAAGGTCAGCCACGTGTCTCGCCAGACCTCCGCACCGATCGGCGCGCGTTCCACACCGTCACACAACTGATAGATCAGGATCGGCGCGATAGTCAGGATCGCCACATCGCCCATTTCGCGTGCGAAGGCGCAGACATGCTGCCATTGATCGCCACGGGCCACGATCGGACGGTAATCCCCATCGGCAAAGATCCGCTCATGGGCGCGCCGCAGGTGCAGCGCTGCCAAGATCGTGTACAGCTTCACGCGGCCATCAAGCGCATTGGTCACGAGTTCCTGACACAACGCTGGCAGATCGCCGTCCTCAGAGGCGCGCGCCTGGATCTGCGCGAGCAAGGCGCTACGCTCCGCGAACTGCACGGGACGACGGTTATCCGGGTCAACCAGGCTATAGTTCCATAACTCCATCCCCTGAAAGAGATCTGGCACACCGGGCGAAGTCATCTTCAGCAACGTCTGCGCAAGCGCATTGAAGCGGCCGAACGCAGCGATGCGCCGTTGCCATGGCAGAAAGTCCGCGAAGAACGCATCCCCGGTGGCCGACTCGAAGATCGCGTCCACAAAACCCCGGAGCGCCTGCAAATAGACGGCATTTGGCTGCATCCAACTGGAATTGATCTTGGCTTCTTGCGCGGCTTTCACCATGTAGTCCGCGACCCGCTCACGTAGCGCATCGCGCTGATCCTCCGGAGAGCCTGGATCTGGCCAGATGCCTATCAGCGTCTGGTAGAGTAAGTATTCATCGTTGCGGGTTGGGAACTCCCTGGAATCCTCCATCACCTTATGCGGCAGGAGCAGCGTATGCCAGCGTGTGAGCGCAGCCTCCCACTCCTGCGGACATTCAGAGAGGACGTTGATGCGAGCACGGACATCTTCGCTCCGTTTCGTGTCATGCGTTGAAGTTGCCAGCAACGCGTGTGGCCAGGACTGCCAACGGGCATGATTCTGATCGTGAAACGCGGTGACTGACGTGCCAAATTGCTCGGGATTCCCCCCCACCTCATTTAAAGAAACCAGTCGATTATAGCTATAAAACGCGGTATCCTCCAAACTCTTGGCCATGATCGGCCCGGTCACCTGTTGCCATTTCATCACGAAGTTGACGACCGCCTCGCGGTCTTCTTCGCGAAACTCGCGGAGATTCCGCAGCAGCAGCGTATCTTGCAGAAAGTCGAATAACTCCTCATCAATGCGCTGGTGAGCGCGTTTGGCCTCCGTGATCGCCTTCTGGATATACCACTGATCGCGGTCCGAGACCACCAGGTTCTCGGCCGTATAGGTACGGTAGACCTCAAGGTGGGTGATGACTTCGCGGAGCGCGAAGATCACACTGTTCAATGTGTAGTCTCGGTAACGGCGGTTGCGTTCTGTGATGCGTTCCAGATCGTAGCCCAATGCATTGATCTCACTCGTCAGCGACGTATTCATGATGAGTCGCTTCGCACTGATGACGATGGTCCCGTAGGGCGGCTGAGGTTCGATGAAAGCCGCATAGAGGTCGCTCATGATCTGTTCATTCGCACGCGCCACGAACAGATCGTTTACCCCACTCATGAAATCATAGCCAGTCGTGCCAAACACCGGCCAATCAGCGGGTAAATCCTCGCGTTCAGATAAGATCTTCTCCACCACGATGTACAAAGGCCAGCGATTGCGGGCTCCGTGGTTGTGTGCCACATCTGCGTCTCGCGCCTCCAGGATTGCTCGCCAATTGGCCAGCAATGCTTCCGCCGCCGCGCGCGTCGTGGGTGCCGAGCCACCCGCCAGCACCGTGTCACTCGATGACACCGGGCCATCGGTCGGCGCGGCGCGCGGTGGATCACTCGCGTGCGGTTGCTCGCGCAGCCAGCGATCTCCCTGACCAACAAGATAGCGGTCCTGCAATTGACGAAAATATTGGCCAGGGTTCCAGAGACCATCGGGATGGTCAATACGTAAGCCAGTGACTTTACCACTATCCAGCAGGTCAAAGATGCGCGCGTGCGTCGCATTGAAGACCTCAGCATGCTCGACGTGGATAGCTGCCAGCGCATTGATATCGAAGAAACGGCGGTAATTTATCTCTTCCGAGGCGACACGCCAGAATGCCGGACGATAACACTGCGCCGCGATGAGCGCTTCCAGCAGATCGAAGCTGGATGCCACCCCGGGCGATCCATTGATCCGCTCGACGGTGGCGTCAAGGGCGCGCCGAAACGCCTCACTGCCTTCATACAGCGTCGCGATACGCCGCTTCACCACCTCTTTTTCGCGCCCACGCTCGGTCATCTTCTCGGCGTTGAGCTCCTCGGGAGGAGGGAGATAATGCAGGGCGGTGATGATGCTTTCCAGATCCGCTACATCGGCATGTTCCGCTCCCAACGTGTCGCGCAACAACGGCAACACTTCCGCGAGCACCATACGATACGTGCGTGGAGCGATCGGCAAGTGCATGGTATCGGTCACCTGTAACCAGAAGGCGCCATGATGATAGATGACCTGTAAGCCGCCTTGCTCCAGCACTTTGCCATAATGATCGCTCAAGATGGGTAAGAGGATCTTGTTCGCGATCTCGACCTTGATCGGATGCCAGTCAATGTCGAAGTAGGGAGCGTAGATGGAACCTGGCCCATTTTCCAGGACATCATTCCACCACCGATTCGCATCCGCGTGCACCCCCATATGATTCGGCACGATATCGAGCAACACGCCCATGCCCTGGGCGTGGAGGGTCGCGCAGAGCTGATCAAAATCCTCCGGCGTGCCCAGTTCTGGATTGATCTGACTGGGATCACAGACATCATAGCCATGCTGACTTCCAGGACGGGCAAGGAGGATCGGTGACGCGTAGATATCACTGATACCCAGCGCCGCCAGATAAGGCACCAGACGTTCAGCATCCTGAAATGTAAATCCAGCATTGAACTGGAGGCGATAGGTCGCGCGTGGAATGCGTGGTTGCGGTATCGAGATGTCCGGCGATGCGGGTGTGCTCAACACTCTTTCCCCTCCACATATGGAACAATACCGGTCAAATTGCCCGCGACGCCGCCAGGGCGCGCGGCCATCACCGACCATGCTTTGATGATGAAACGAGCGCCCGGGCGGCGACTGGCTCAGCGTTCGATGTGCAGGGCATCCTCGAGCTGACCAAAACATTCGCACCACTCGCGCGCCATGAAATCATCTTCGGTCAGGCGCTGCCGCATGGTGGGCGCTAATGTCTGGGCGAGGTGATACGCCACATTCTGGGCATGCCAGAGATGCGCATCGAAGGGCGACGATTGCGCGAGCGCCCCAACCCTGGCGGCATTCGTGATCAGCGACAGATCTTCCGGATTGGCGTCCAGCGCATCCAGGATCGCGTTCAGCCGCACCTCCATCGCATACGAAAGTTCGTCGGTATGCAATTGGACTCCGCCCAGTTCCGCCTCGCGGATCAGCTGACGGACCACCTCATCGTCCAGTGGTGTGGCATCGATCGCCTGGCGAAGGCGATGACGCAGGGCTGTCTCAGCCGCGAAACGCAGCACTTCTGGTACGGGAAGATGGAGCTCCGCCAGGAAACGAAGCAACGCGACATTGCGATCATAGATCTGATCATTGAGCGATTCCGCTTCTTCCCGTTCATCGCGCATGATGATATCCAGAATCTTGATCTGCTCGTCGCGGAATAGCATATTGAGCGTGTAGATGCGACGCTCAAACTGTTTATCGAGCAACCGTATGGTCTCCGCGATATCCGCCCGGTCAAACGCCGCAGAGATGGCGGACACGAGCTCCGCATATTCCTCGTCAGAGATGGTGGCACGGACGCCACCGGTGAGATTGTGGTTGTCAAAATGCAGTGCCGCGAAACTCTCCGTTTCCGTGTCATGCGTAATGCGCGAACTGATGCGTGCTTTGCCAATCAGGACGCGCGCCCGTCCGGCCGTGAGCACCCGCTGATCCAGTCGTTGGACGTTATAGCAATAGATGGCAGTATCATCGGCATAGTGCTCGAAGAGATCGCTCATGGCATAGTGGGCCGTCACCTTCTTGAGACTCACCATTGCCGGTCGCACCCAGGCATCCAGCATGCGCGCGCCATTGCCATGTTCAGGGATGTTGCTCTTCGCGGCGGCCAGGTGGTTACTGAACTCTTCGACAATCGCGTCGCCATCCCAAATTCTGGCAAGCTGGGTGACCCTCCCCGCGTACATGATGACCTGCACCGTCTCAATACCCGAAAGCTCGTCGAAGAACCACCCACAGCTGGTGTACATCAAGAGGGCATGACGCTGCATCTCCAAAAGCCGCAATGCCGTGATCTGCGCCTCATCATCCAAATCTCGACCAGCTTGTTCGTTGAGCCAGGCATTGACCACTGCAGGCTCGCGATCCAGGATGCAGGCGATATAGGCGTTGCGGGTGGCCCAGGGATCAGCGAAGTAGGCGCCAGCTTCATGTTCGAAGATTGGCGCGATGCGCTCACGGAGCCAATCCAGTGCCGCGCGCAGGGGCGCGCGCCATTGCTGATTCCACTGGGGATAGCCGCCGCCATTGCATCCACAATCTGACCGCCAGCGCTCGATACCATGGATGCATGACCAGGAGGTATCCTCAATAATGCTCACCTCCATGGTCGGCGGGCACTTCGCGAGATATTCGCCATAATTGGTCAATTTAGCGATACCCTGTTCTTCGATATACTGCAGCGCATAGGCTAACCCCATCTCACCAGAACGATGATGATGCCCATACGTCTCACCATCGGTGGCAATATGGACGATCTGCGGCCAATCGCGTTCGTCGTTAAAAGCGCTTGCCAGGCGTTGCGCGAAGATCTCGCCTGACGTGAGCAGATCTTCGAAGGCGATGGCTTTTGCAATCGGACCATCATAGAAAAAGAGATTGATGGATTTGCCAGAGGGCAGATGTTGCAGATACACGCGCGTTGGATCAATATGGGCGCCGCTCACATCCGTCCAGTCGTTGTTGCCTTCCAAGGGGCGTATGCGCCCGGCTTGATGTGGAGCGAGGATCGTAAAGGTGATGCCATGCTCAGCCAAGATCTCCAGCGTTTCGATGTCCACGGCGGTCTCCGCCAACCACATGCCTTCAGGCTGGCGTCCAAAGCGCGCGACGAAATCGGCGATTCCCCAGATCACCTGGGTTTCTTTATCGCGTCGATTCGCCAGTGGCATGATGATATGGTTATAGACCTGGGCCACGGCAGACCCATGCCCGGAGAAGCGCTCCTGGCTGTCGCGATCTGCGTCGAGGATCTTTTGGTACGTGAGCGGGTCCTGTGTCTGCATCCATGCCAGCAGGGTCGGACCGAAATTGAAGCTGATATGGCTGTAGTTATTGGCGATCGCGATGATCTTGCCATCGCCGTTGAGCATACGCGCCGCCGCGTTGGCGGCGTAGCACTCGGTGTCGATCCGCGCGTTCCAATCATGGTAGGGATAGGCCGAATCTTGCGTTTCGACGGCTTCCAACCAGGGATTTTCGCGGGGAGGTTGGTAAAAATGCCCATGAACGCAGATGTAACGGTCCATAGTGTGATCGCTCCTTTTTTTGTTGCCGGGTTGTCAGGTGAGGGTTGGTCGGCATCACTCAGTGTGATCGAGTGTTCGGATGTTCCGCTGGGGTTCTGGCGGGATCGCGTTCAGCGCGCTCATCTGGTTGCAAGCGCACGACCATGACATCCCAGGGCGCCAGTGTGAGCTGCAGCGCGCCATCACTCTCTAAGAGACGAGCGGCCTCTCCTTGATGGGTTGCCGGTTGCTGGTGCTCCGGGGGAATACCTGGCACGGCCGAGGCGGCCGACCAGTCGGCGGAATGGAGCAGCACACGCCATGCCCCATGTGGACACGTGAGGAGCGTCGCTCGCTCACCATCGCCACAATGCCAGATAATCAGCACATCGCCGTCCGGTAACGGGTAGCGCATGGTGATGGTGTCCCAAAGGGGATAACTCAACACAACATGGTCCTGCGCGGCGGCGATCAGCGGACGTACACGTAACACGGCCGATAACCACGCGCGTAATTCCGCGTGGCGCCCTTCATGGGCTTCTTCCCAGACGAGCAGTGACCGCGCAAACGTCACCGGGTCCTGTGGATCTGGGACATCGCCTTGCCAGGCAAAGGCCGCGAATTCCGCGCGCCGACCCTCGCGAACGGCGGCGATAACGTCGTGATCACTGTGGTCGACGAAGTAGAGGAATGGCTGCGCGGCGCCATACTCTTCGCCCATGAAGAACAGAGGCAGGTACGGACTGAGGGCGATCACGCTCGCCGCTAATTTCAGACGAGGGATGTCGACGAGCTGGCTCAGCCGTTCCCCGAGCATACGGTTCCCAATTTGGTCATGATTCTGGGCACTGACCACAAAGCGCCACCCTGGAAGATCCCCCACAGGCGCGCCGTGCCGCCGCTGTCGATATGGCGAATAATCCCCAGCATAGACGAACGGTGTACGGAGGGATGTCGCAAGCTGTCCCAGCCCACTGTAATCCGCATAATACCCGGCGTGCTCACCGGTCAGGATGACATGCAGGGCATGATGGAGATCATCGCTCCACTGGGCATCCAGGTCCATGCCATGTTCCGTGGTTGGCGCGAGGATGCGTGGATCATTGAGGTCACTCTCGGCAATCAGGTACACCTGTCGTCCATCTCCCCCCCTGCCGCTGGGATCTGCTCCGACAGCCAGTCGCGCGCCAGCGGAATGTACCGCTGTCCCGAGATCCGCGAGAAACGGCCAGGCGGAAAAATCTTTGATGGCATGGATGGCGTCCAGCCGCAAGGCATCCACATGGAATTCTTCAATCCACTGTAATGCGTTTTCAATGAAAAAATTGCGGACCGGCCCATTCTGTGGTCCGTCAAAATTGATGGCTCGACCCCAGGGAGTCTTATAGGCATCAGTGAAATATGGTCCAAACTCTGCCAGGTAGTTACCTTCCGGGCCGAGATGATTATAGACGACATCCAGGATGACCGCCAACCCGCGAGCATGGCAGGCATCGACGAGCCGCGCGAATCCCCATGGGCCACCATAACTCTGTTGCGCCGCGAAGATGTCCGCGCTATCGTAACCCCAATTGCGCGTTCCCGGAAACTGTCCGATAGGCATAATCTCGATGGCCGTGATGCCCAATTCGACCAGATCGTCCAGGCGCTCAATGGCGGCGTCAAAGGTGCCGGCGGGGGTGAAAGCGCCAATATGCAGCTCATACATCACATACGAGGCCAGAGGCAGGCCGCGCCAGTCACCATCATGCCAATCGTCCATGCGGTCGACGAGCTGCGAGGGGCCATGAACTCCCTCTGGCTGGTAACGTGAAGCGGGATCTGGCAATTCCCTGCCATCAGGCAAGCGGATCTTATAGAGCGCTGCTGGCTGCCCCGGCGAATCATCCACCGCAGTCGTGATATTGGCTGCCCAATATCCCATATCTTCGTCCGTCAACGGGATTATGCGGTCTACCGGACTGAGCAGGTGGATCGCTATGCTCTGCATGCCCGGTGCCCAGACGCGAATTTGCCAGACATCATCAGCCAGGCGGCGTCCTCCGATGAGGCGTCGCTGGAGATGTTCCATCGCAGACACTCCTTTTCTAGAAGTCAACAATTGCCCGGAACATGCAAGTAGCATACCAATTGACACCAGGTAAGGTTCCAAAATCGCTCCGAAGGGGATCTGCCACGCCAAGAATTGGCGCGTATTCCATATAACCGTCAGCTCATCGGAATTATTTCCGATATATGCTGGATTTTGCCGCGATTCCACCCACATCTTGCCATCTATGGTATACTTGCTCTCAATTCTCCGATCTGCGGTACCACACCGTGATGCTGTTTCTCCTCTCCGCCATGGCGACGCGATGTTGCGCCCCCATACAGTGACAGATCACCCAGCCCTCCGCATTTGGGGCGCGAAATCGGCAGCAGCAATTGTCAGACAAACCATCACGCCGTGATGCCGGTCATCGGCCCACGTGTGGGGCATGCCTCAACGCAGCATCTGATCAATCTGGAGGTTACCCTATGTCATCCTCTGTTCCCGCCGAACGTCCCCAGGCTCCTAGCGCTCCCGTCATCCCTACGGTGCAGACCAGCGAAGGTCTGGCCTATTTCAACGGCGCCATCGTGCCGATGTCCGCTGCAAATGTGAACGTCGCGACGCATGGCCTGCATTATGGAACGGGATGCTTTGAAGGTATTCGCGGCTACTGGAATGCCGAACACCAGCGGATGTATGTCTTGAAACTCCGTGAACATTTCGAGCGTTTCAATCGGTCCCGCCATATCTTGCGTATCAAAGAACAAGAGAGTGTGGATCAGCTGAGCCAAATTACCTTGGACCTGCTGCGCCGCATGCAGTATCACGAGGATGTCTACATTCGACCACTCGCTTTCAAAGCACAACGCACGATTAAATTGACGCTCAGTGCGCTCGAAGATGGCATAACCATCTACACGTTCGCAATGGGCAACTATGTGGATATCAGCCATGGTCTGCATGTCTGCATCTCGCCCTGGCGCCGCGTCAGCGGCAACGCCGTCCCGGTGCGCGCCAAGACCACTGGCGCCTATATCAATAGCTCGCTTGCGGTTGATGATGCGGCGGCGGCGGGCTTTGACGAAGCGATCTTTCTCACCGAGTCTGGCGTGGTCTCTGAGGGGAGTTCGTGTAATCTCTTCATCTTGCGCAATGGCCAACTCAGCACTCCACGTCCAAATGACGATATTCTGGAGGGCATTACCCGTGGTTGTGTGATGGAGATGGTCCAACGCGAACTGGGAATGACGGTGGTCGAGCGTGCGATTGATCGGACAGAGCTCTATGACGCCGATGAAATTTTCCTGACTGGCACAGGCGTGCAGATCTCGCCTGTGACCAAAGTCGATAACTGTGTCGTCGGTACCGGCAATCCTGGTTCGTTCACCATGGAGTTACAGCGGCGTTACCTGCGCGCGGTCCGTGGGGATGATCCCGCCTATGCGTCCTGGGTAACCGCTCTCTAAGACGATAGCCCGCAACCGTCGACGCGTATTCCCCTGTGGTAGATCGGTGTGCGCAGATGGTTGCGGGCAGAACTAAGTCCTTCTGAGTACTCGCGGAGCCTTACCCGTGCGAGATGAGATGGCTGTATGGATCGCTTGCGTCATGGCGATATAGGCGGTGTGGCGATCGCCGCGCACATGACAACCCGCGAGGCGGCCATCCCGCAACTCGCGCCAGAGGATTGTCTGTCCGCGACCATAGATCGCGTAGGTGACACTCTCGGAATCAGCGTTGCCAGGTTCCACATAGCCCCAGGCCTCGATCTCATCCCATCTTGACACTCTCCCGGCTCAAGCACGGGGGATTCTTGGTTCAAACCAGCGTGCTTACCAGCCAAGCTTACGCCTGACTGCCAGAGGCCCCTCTGTCCCCAAGCGTTTCCACCACCGTTGCGGTGGCCGTTTCCCTGTGCCGCAGGGTACGGAGGGCGACGCGCAAGATGTTCAGTGCCGCATTCACATCCCGATCCAGGACCAGTCCACAGCGCGGACAGACATGGGTCCGCACACTCAGGCTTTTCCACACCCGTTCCAGACAGAGACGACCATCCGGGAGGATGCCACTACAATCCTGACTGGTGTACTGCGGCGGTACGGCGATGCACTCAATTCCGTGAAGGCGAGCATAATAGCGGACCCAGTGCAGGAATTGCGACCACCCCGCATCACTGATACTCTTGGCGAGATGATGGTTCTTGATGAGGTTGCGCACCTGCAGGTCTTCAAAGGCAATCAGGTCGGTAGACGTGACGAGCGCGCATGCCACTTTGCGGGCATGATCTTCACGCTGCCTTTGTACTTTCAGGTGCTGCTTGGCCAGGGCTTTCCTGGCCTTCTGGCGATTCTTGCTCCCCTTGTTCTTGCGTGAGAGCTGGCGACCAAGTTGCTTTAGCTTCTTCTCGGCTTTGCGATAGTGGCGGGGATTTTCCACTGTATTCCCGTCGCTATCGGAATAGAAGGCATGCAGACCCACATCTATGCCGGTCTGCTTACCGGTCGGCTCGTGGAGAATCTGGCGATCCACATCGACACACACTTGGCAATAATAGCCATCGGCCCGCCGGACCAGACGTACCCGTTTGAGCTGGTGCAGGGGAAAGGTCTCAATGGATCGCGTGCCAATCAAACGCAATCGACCTATACCCAAGCCATCGGTGAAGGTCATATGCTTGCCGTCCGATTCCAGTTTCCAGCCCGCCACCTTGTATTCGATGGAGCGGCTGTCGTGCTTGAACGTGGGATAGCCCTTCTTGCCCAGCTTCTTGGCCTTGCAGTTCTCATAGAAGCGTTGGACGGCTTTCCAGGCCCGTTCTGCCGCGGCTTGGCGGGCTTGGGAGCCGAGAAGGGAGGCAAAGGCAAACTCCTTGGCCAGCACGGCGGTATAGGCGCTCATGCTGGCAAACGATTTCCCTTCGTGCGCGCGATCCATCCAGGCCCGGAGGCACTTGTTGCGCAGAAATTGGGTGACGCGGATACCTTCGTCGATGGCCGCACACTGTTGCGCAGTGCCATCCAGTTTGTATTCCAACGTCAACATCACTTACATCCTCGACTGTCGTTCAATATATTTTTGGATGATCTCACTGCTGACCTTCGCCGCCGTACTCAAGAAGAACGAGCGCGTCCAGAGGCTGGGCATCTTGAGCAGCTCAGGAAACTCTCCCCGCAACACTCGCGAACTCCGTCCTTTGATGAGGCGGGGAATATCGGTGGGCAACGTGTATGGATTGGCGCGCACGAAGAGATGGATATGATCCGGTTGAACAGCCAACTCGATCACTTCCCAATCGTGCTCTTCACACACTTCGTACACGAGCGCCCGCATTCTCAAAGCGATATCTCCGGTCAACACCTTGCGGCGACGCTTCGGGCACCAGATAATATGATAGACAACCAAGTGTACGCAATGTCTTTCGTGTTGGTATTCCATGTCTTTATATTATCATATATCAACAGTGCGGGCAAGCCGGACACGACTTTTGTCACGTCCTGCGACGGACCGTTTCATCCCCCGCATGCATGACGGGGGCTTTCACGGCCCTTTCCTGTAAGACGCCGGTTAAGTAGCTTGGCATCGCTACTCTACCTTCTCCTAAATGCCCGTGTCAAGGTCCGCCATGACGGATTCTTTATAAGTATTGTTCGGGATATTGCTATTGGATTTACGTTTCACAGAACGAGGACGAGGTATATTTTTCATCAGGAATGCGCATGGGCAATTTCGGCGCCCTGGCGGTCAGGTCGCGAGCGGGCGTATGATGTCATCGAACTAAGTAGCCGCGTGAGAGTATGCTGGCCTCCCCACAGGCCATGAACACCAGAGCGCAATGGATGCCATTGCGCCCCAGGAAGATTGAGGCGAAGGAAGATGCGGGTCGTCACTGTCGAAGAGATGCGAGCGATTGAAGCGGAGGCCGAGCGGCGCTATGGCCTGGATGGGCCGACCCTGATGGCGGCAGCTGGCGCCAATGCTGCGAACATGGCAGCAGAGTGGCTGGGTGGGGAAGTCAGTGACCTGCGCTGGTTGATGCTGATCGGCCCCGGTAACAATGGTGGCGATGGTCGGGTGATGGCGCGCCACCTGGTCGCGCGTGGTGCGACCGTGGCAATCTATGATTGGCGGACCCAGCGCATGGAGGATCTCACTGGTCAGCCCCTGACAACATCGTTCGCGGCGACTTTGGAGCAGGCCGATGTTGTGGTTGATGCCTGGCTGGGCATCGGCCATACGCGTCCGTTGAGCGAGGGAATGATTGCGCTCAATGATCAGGTGCGGACGGTGGCGGCGAAGCGCCATGGAAAAATCCGCGTCATTGCCCTGGATCTGCCTTCGGGAATCAATGCGGACAGTGGTGCGGTCGATCCCGGAACTTTGACGGCTGACCTCACCATCACGCTGGCGGCGGCAAAAATTGGCCTCTTCTTTTTTCCAGCTATGGGCGTCATCGGACAGTTGCGCGTCGCCGCAATTGGTTTGCCCGCCGATATGCCATTGCCTGGTACTGCGGAGTGGCCGACACCGCAGGATCTAGCGGGACTCCTGCCCTCGCGTCCTCTGGATAGCCATAAAGGAACATTCGGGAAAGCGCTGATCGTCGCTGGCTCGCGAACCTACCCAGGGGCGGCGGCACTGGCGGCACGCGCGGCGGCGCGTTGTGGCGCTGGCCTGGTCACGATCGCCACGACGGCCGATCTCATTCCAACCTACGTCACCATGCTTCCAGAAGCGGTGTATGCGCCCCTTTCCGATGCGCCCTCGGCCCATGCCGCGGATATCCTGACGGCTGCGCGGGACCAGACTGCCGTGCTGATTGGCCCTGGCATTGGCCAATCCGACGCCGCCCGTACCTGGCTCCCCATGGTCCTGCAGGGTCTGCGGGACCTCCCTACCGCGCAGCGGCCACGGTTGGTGGTAGATGCTGACGCGCTGAATATTCTCAGTGGTCTCGCTGAATGGTGGAAGCTCCTACCGCCCGAAACCATTTTGACACCGCATCCCGGCGAGATGTCGCGGCTGCTTGGCGGGGGCGAAGTCTCGGGCGGTGGACAGGATCGCTTGCCCACCATACGGGCCGCGGCGATGCGCTGGGGCCATATTGTCGTCTTGAAAGGCGCGGTCACCCTGATCGCCAGTCCCGAGCCGGTTCGACTTCCATGCCTCAATGCCGCGCCCAATCCGGCTATGGCGACAGCTGGGATGGGTGATGTGTTGGCCGGCACCATCGTGGCCCTCCTGGCGCAACACATGCCGCCCTTCGCGGCCGCGACGTTGGGGGTGGCCTTACACAGCGAGGCGGGCGCGCAGGCTGCGCGCGATATTGGCTTTGTCAGGGCCGGTGTCCTGGCGAGCGAAGTGGCAGATCGGCTGCCAGTCGCCCGCGCCTATTATGAGACGATTGCCGAAGGAGAGTAGATGTCAGCGAGCACATATCCCGTCACGATGTATACAGATGGTGCCTGCTCCGGGAATCCTGGTCGCGGAGGGTATGGCGTCATCCTGATGGCTGGTGGTCGTCGCAAGGAACTGAGCCAGGGCTATCGTTTGACGACGAATAATCGTATGGAATTGCTGGCGGCTATCGTCGGTTTGCGCGAACTCAAATTGTCCAGCACGGTCACCATCTATACAGATTCACGATACCTGCTGGATGGCATCGAACGCGGATGGGCGAAAAAATGGCGCGCCAATGGCTGGCTCCGCAAGACGGGAGAGCCAGCCCTCAATGCTGACCTATGGGAACAATTGCTGGACCTCTGCGATTCCCATCATGTACATTTCGTCTGGGTCCGCGGACATACCGATGATGTGAACAACGAATACTGCGATCGTTTGGCGGTCTCGGCTACGCGAGGCAATGATCTCATCATCGACCAGGGGTATGAACAGGGAGGGATCACTTCTAGCCAGGCGGATTGTTGATACTCCTCCGGTCGAGTTTGTTGGACGTTGGAATCCTGCTTGGGGATTGAAGTCGGCAGTCGGTTATTCTTCGTCTCATCGCTATAAGCATGGTAACGAGATATACGCTCTCGCGGCTTGCCACCATTGAGTGTGCGGTGTGTCAGCGTGGATGCAATGCACACTCTCCGTGTCATTAACAGTAATACTCTTTTCTTGACAGAATGCGTAGAGTGATCGTACGCTCAAAGATAAATCTCCTCTCGTTGTACGGACGTAATCATGTCGCTGTGGCAAGGACCATGTGATGTGCGTCTATTATGAAGGAGTCACTGTATGGCAGCGGCAGATAACCAGGATCTCACCATGAATGGATGGCTCGATCCGCGCATGACGACCTATATGTCCGCATATCAGGCATTTCTGATGGAATGTGCTGAGTATCTCGATCACGACGAAATCGAGACGATCCGCAATGCGTTCAGAGTGGCTGATGAAGCCCACGAAGGGGTCAAACGCCAATCGGGCGAGCCCTATATCACCCATCCCATCGCTGTAGCACACTGGCTGGCGGAACGCCGGATTGCGGCTGATTGTGTGGCCGCGGCCCTCTTACATGATGTGGTCGAAGACACTCCGTATTCCTTGCGAAAAATCATTCATCGTTTTGGACCAATCATCGGCTCCCTGGTAGATGGGGTCACGAAGTTTGACGCGGTTGAAGAACCGGATGATATTGATGACCTCTCGCGAATCCGCGAGCGTAAACGCATCCAGCAAGCAGAGACATTACGAAAATTGTTGATGGCGATGGCGGAAGATCCACGCGTAGCTTTGATCAAGCTGGCGGATCGTCTTCATAATCTGCGTACCCTCGGGTCCATGCGTCCGGATCGACAGGTAGCAAAAGCGCGTGAGACGGTGGACATCTACGTGCCACTAGCCAATCGCCTGGGGATGTCGGAAGTCAAATATGAGCTTGAAGATACCGCCCTCCGTTATCTGGATCCCGATGCTCATGATAGGCTGGCGAAGCGCATCGCTGTTGAGGTCGAGGCACGCGCGGAACGCACCGCAACCACCGTACGCGCTTTGCGGCAGGTATTGGCGCAGCACGGCATCGATGCCGATGTGACAGCGCGCGTCAAGCACCTCTACAGTGTCTATCGCCGAGTCGCGCCATATGATGTGGATGTTGCCGAATTAAACGACCTAGTGACGTTTCGCGTCCTGGTGGCGACGCGCCAGGAATGTTATGCCGCGCTCTCCGCCATACACGGTCAATGGCATCAATTGGGTACACGATTGCGCGATTATATTGGAGCGCCTAAACTGAATGGCTATAGCGCGCTGCATACGACAGTCTTTGGCTTCGAGAATCTCTTCGATGTGCACATCCGCACCCATGAGATGCAGTTGATCGCGGACCATGGGCCCGTGCTCCTCGCCGCGCGCAACCCAGATTTTCATAATACTCGACTGCAAGCGCTCCAATGGATTGAGCAGGTACGCGGCTGGCAACGTGAATTGACCCTGTCCGCTTCGGAATTCATTGACGCTGTGCGCGGCGACCTCTTCCAGGATCAGATCTTCATCGTGACGCCTAAGGGTGAGGTCAAAGATCTGGCTAGTGGCGCCACCGTGCTGGACCTGGCCTATCGGATCCATACGGACCTGGGGGATCATTGCTCAGGCGCCAGGGTGACTGGTGCGGACAATGTCACCCGCTACGAAGGTCCTGATTATGCGTTGCATTCTGGCGAGATCGTCGAGGTCTTGAAGAAAGATGGAATCCGGCCGAATGCTGGCTGGTTACGCATCGCCCAGACGCGCCATGCACGCGATGCGATACAATATTATTTGCGACAACATCAACTTCCCGTCGAAGAGACCGAAGAACCGGATCCACAATTGGCTCCCGATCTCCTGGAACAGATGCGGTTGGCATACTGCTGTGAGCCTGGTCCAGATGATCCATTAATTGGGCTTGTCTCGCGTGGACATTTGACCGTACATCGCGTTGGCTGTCGGTTCTTGAGCCAATTAAGCGATAAAAGTCAGGGACGTCAGCTCGTCCCGGTGCGTTGGTCGATGATCCATCCTGATCACTTCCGCGTTACACTTGATATTATGGGAAGAGATCGCGGAGGATTAGTGCACGATATCGCGACCATGATGGCAGAAGCGGACATCAACGTAGTACGCGTCGGCGCCCATAGTTTTAGCAGTCGCTATAAAGCGACCATCTGGGTGACGATCGAGGTCAGTGAACTCGAACAGATGCGACTGGCATGCCGACGTTTGATGGGGGTCGATGGGGTCGTCAGCGTAGAGCGACGGCAACATTTGGCAAATGAAGAGGATCGCTAAGCTCGCATCCTGTTTGAAATGGGTGGCCGCACTCGAGCGATCCATTCTCTTGATGGTTAGCCTGTAACGCGGGGGCAACGACATGACACTCAACGATTCATTCGTCTCACAGGGCGATGAAATACCACCAATTTCCTCGGGGCCTCCCGCTCCTGGGGATGAGGCACTGTTGTGGATGCGTCCTGAGGATCGGGACGTGGGTGAGGAAGGGATGCCGCGGATGTCTGAGATTATTGTCGCGCCGTTGATGGAGACGGCGCAGGTACCAATTGGCGCGCGCGCGTCGTTTGAGCAACTCCATCAGCTCGTTGCCAGAACTTTTTCCGGCGCTGATCAGGCGTTGATCAGCGATGCCTGCCATTTTGCCATGGAAAATTGCGAGGATGTGCAGCGGCTCAGTCAGATGCTCGAGATGGGAATCATCCTGGCAGAAATGCATATCGATGCCACGGGAATCGTCGTTGGAATTATCCATCGCCTGGCGATTGATCCTGATCAATACACGGTCATTCCCACTATGCTCGATCGCATGAGCTTACGTTTTGGACCTGAATCAGTTTACCTGATTGAAAGCATCGCGCGGTTTACCGCCATTGAGCAACGTAAGGGGAAACGCGTCAGCGCGCAACCGCGTGCCAGCGATCTGGGTGGTGGGGATCGCGCGGCCCGCGAACGTGAGGCTCGCGATAAGCGGACGCAGCTTGAGAAGGTGCGCAAGATGTTCGTCGCGATGGGCGATGATCCGCGCATCGTGATCTTCAAATTAGCCGAGCATTTGCAGCGTATGCGCGAACGCGGCGTTGATGCAGACACCATGGAAAAACGCGCCCAGGACGCGCGAGATATATACGCGCCGTTAGCCGGGCGGTTGGGTATGTCGCGCATTGAGGCGGAACTGGAGGATCGCGCTTTCGCTGTCCTGGATCCGGCGGAGTATCGCCGTGTCCAAAACCTCGTCACTCAGGCTCACACGGAACAGAAGGTGTATATCGATCGCGTCTGCGCGGTCTTGCGCGCCGAAGCCGACCAGTTAGGCATCACTGTTGAAGTCTCGGGACGTTTCAAACACCTTTGGTCGATCTATCGCAAATTGGTACGTAATGGGTGGGATATCAGCCAGATCTATGATTTGATTGCGTTCCGCATCGTTGTACCCACACTTACAGACTGCTACACGATGCTCGGTCAAGTGCATGCTCTCTGGATCCCTAAAGAAGATCGCATCAAAGATTTCATCGCCCACCGCAAACCCAATGGCTACCAATCACTGCACACGACAGTCTTCTGCCTGGATAATCGTATGGCCGAGATCCAGATCCGTACACGGGAGATGCACCAGAGCGCAGAATATGGGGTAGCGATACACTGGTATTACAAAGATGCTGGTGATCAGGCGCAATTGGATAAAAAACTCGCACGTTGGTTACAGCAGTTGCGCGACTGGCAATCGGACTTACAGCAACGTACCGGGCAGGATGAGAGTGACATATCTGGCGATCGGCCGGCTGCTATGGCACAGCAGCAGATCTTCGTCTTTACCCCCCATGGGGATGTCAAAGATCTGCCGGCGGGATCGACACCGATTGATTTTGCCTATCGCATCCACACCAATCTTGGTGATCGCTGCGTCGGCGCCAAAGTAACCTCTACTGGCTCACATATGACGCCGCGTATGGTGCCATTGGATTATGTCCTTGAAAATGGGCAGATCGTTGAGATCCTGACGCGCAAAGACGCGCATCCCAAACGCGATTGGTTAACCTTTGTCCGGACGAACGCCGCGCGTACTCACATCAATCGATATTTG
>DAIDHM010000183.1 GCA_027459705.1 Ktedonobacteria bacterium
TAGGCGCATTCTTGCAGCGTCGTGGCTTTAGCTACGCCACGGCTCGCGCGGCCATCGCCGAACTCTGGCGCACCTACGGCGACAGGGACGATGTGCTGGATGACGCACCCAGCGACTGAGCGCCTACGCGCGCGCTACGCCGCATCGACGATGACCTGATCCTCGCGCATCAAATGGAGCAGGGCGTCCACGACCTCCGGATCAAATTGCGAGCCCGCGTGACGTCGCAGTTCCCTGGCCGCCTCCGCGAACGACATGGCCTTGCGATAAGGGCGATCGCTTGTCATGGCATCGAACGCGTCGACGACCGCAATGACCCGCGCGGCCAAAGGAATATGGGTGCCACTGAGTCCATACGGATAGCCCTGACCATCCCAGCGTTCATGGTGTGCCACGACCACCTGGGCCAGCGCGCCCAGCGCTCCCCCGCATTCCTGCAAGACCCGCATGCCAATCTCAGGATGTTGGCGCATGACCGCCCATTCTTCCGTCGTGAGTGGCCCAGATTTACACAGAATCGCATCAGGAATGCCCAATTTCCCAATATCATGGAGCCGCGCTGCCAGGCCCGCCAATCGCACCGCTTCAAAGTTATAGCCCATGTCGTGGACAACGAGTTCCGCCAGGCGGGTCACGCGGTGCGCATGCGAACCCGTGACGCCATCGCGGGTCTCTAAAGCGACGAGGAGGGCTTCGACGATTGGCGTTTGGGGTAGGCGTCCATCATCGACATGATCGACCGGCAAAGCCAGAGCATGGGCGCCTTGCGAATGAGCGACCACCAGTTGATTACGTCCCCGTCGTTTGGCCTCATACATTGCGGCATCCGCCCGGTGGACGAGATCCACCGCGCAAGCGGCATGCCGCGGGTAGGTGGCGACCCCAACACTGGCGGTGATGGCAACGTTGGCGGGCAGATCAATGCTTGCGCCCGCGAGATCGCGCTCATCCTCATGTAGCGGCACGGCCAAATTCAGACGGATGCTTTCGGCCAGCACCACGGCGTGCTCACTCGCGGACTCAGGCAAGATGACCACGATCTTGTCGCCATCAAAGCGAAAGATTTCGTCGCTCTCGCGGAGTTCACGACGAATGCGGGTGGCGGCGAGGCGCAGGCACGCATCGCCAATGTGATCTCCCGCCTGCTCATTGATCGATGCAAGGTGATCAATGTCAAAAAAAAGCAGACTGAGCGGAGTATGATGATGTGCCGCTCTGGCCACAGAAGCCAGCAAGATTTTATCAAAGGCGCGGCGACTGCCAATGCCCAGGAGCGGATCGTGCAGGGCCACGGCCGCCTCTTCGTGTTCGCGATCCAGCTGTTCTAACGTCGTTTCGCGCGTGATGCCCGCCATCAGCGCATGGCCCAGAATCTGGAGCCGCGCGATCTGTTCCTGGCTGAAATTCCGCGCGATTGGGTCGACGCCACAGAGGGTGCCCTGTATCGTTCCATCCTGACTGATCAGCGGGACGCCGACATAGGCACGGATATTGAGCGACGCGGTCGCCGACAGGGCGGTGAAAAGTTGCGCCTGACGCGCGTCATCGACCGTCAACGGCAAGCCCGAGCGGTAGACAAATTGGCAAAAGGTATTTTTCACATCTGTCTCTAATCCCGCGGCCACATGACAGTGATCCAGGCGGTCTGGTGATTGATAGATAGCCTGGATGGTGAAACGTTGATCCTCAATTCGCGAATAGAAAGTCGTACTCGTCTGGAGGATCTGTTGGGCAAACATGAGAATGGTGTGGCTATCGTCAGACAGGGGCGCCTCGAGACGTGCGAAATCGGTTTTCGGCAGGCTATCCGCTGGTGTACGTACCATAAGCTCGTTCCTCCACGATCGGCGACGATCGCTCTGTCGCGATATGCACTGCTATCTATCGACCGAACGAGCCAGGTCTGAAGTCTCTCATTATCCCACACTTTGGGGGAAATTTTTCTGTTGAACGTCATGAGGGTGACCGCGCTGGTGGGAGGGATGGGAAACACGCGAGGCAATGGGAGCGAAGGAATGACATTTAACGGCGCCACCGGAGGACCTCGCCATGGTCGCCCACGGCCCAGGCCTCGTCGTCATGGAGCCAGGCGACAGAACGCAGCATGATGTCACCTACGACGGGAGTGGCGACTGTCCAAGATTCGCCATCAAACCAGGCGACCGCCCCATGATCACCAACAGCCCACCCTTCGTTGGCGCGATTGAAGGCGACGGCATGCAGATCGGGAAGGCCCAGCGTGGGGCCCACTTCCCATCCGGTCTCATCCACCCGCAAGAGCACACCCTGGCTCCCCACCGCCCAGGCCACCCCGGCGCGCAGGTGAGCGATGCCATTGAAGGATCCTAAGTGGAGGGCATTGCCGCGGGACTTCCAGACCCCCTGACTCAGCCGCAGGATGGTATTATCCTGACCCACGGCCCACCCATTGCCCTGCTCATCGGTGACCACCGCGTGCAATGGATATGGACGCTGCACGGCGGCCACGAGCTGTTGATCACGCAGCTCAATCAAGCTGCCCTGCACGCCAACGATCCAGCCAGAGGCAGGGCCAGTGAGCGCGATCGAGCGCAGCGTCTCTTCACCCTCATGCGGCAAAACCATCCACCGGCCGCCAGTGAAATGCACTACCGTACCGAAATCGCCCACCGCCCAGACATTGCTGGTGGTCGCGACCACCGCGCGCAAGGCGTAGGCCGTGGGCGCGGGAAGAGGAACCCAGACATCACGGTGATGCACCAGCACGAGCCCACGTTCGCCACAGGCCACCAGGCCGCGCTCCGGGCCGCCCGCGACCGCCGTCAACACCGCGTTGGGAGTTCCGGGGACGACCTCCCAGCCGCGCGTCGCCATCATGGTTTTGATGATATGCGGAATGTTCTTCTCCGCTGGCGCCACGACTGGTGGGATCATCCGGGTGGGCATCTCCAGCAGGTCAATCTCGATGGTCGGAGCGGGGGCGCCACACTGGGCACAGAATCCATTCTGGGCGGAATTTTTTGCCTGGCAACTCGCGCACCACCATGGGCCAGCCTTGCCTTCTCGCTGGCCGGTGGGATGGCTATTGTGCTGCCCGAACGGTTCGCTCAGCGTCCGGGGCGGGACCGCCGTCGCGACCAGGGCCTGGCGCAACTCTTCGGCTGACTGGAAACGTTCGCTGGGCCGCACACTCAAGGCGCGAATGACCAGGAGCTCCATCGCGGGCGAGATCCCTGGCTTCAGCGAGCGCGGCGGGACCAGCGTCTCCTCGGTGACGCGGTTGGGGGCGTCAGGCGGGATAACCCCGGTCAGCAAGTTATAGAGCGTTGCCCCCATGGCATAGATGTCGGAGCGCGCATCGGTGCTCCCCTGCCCATATTGCTCCAATGGTGAAAAGCCATCGGTGACAGCGCGAGCGGCCACCTGCGTATTATTGCCTTCGCGGTATAACTTGGCGATGCCAAAATCAACCAGGACCGCGCGCCCCTCTGGAGTGATCTTGATATTCGCTGGCTTGATATCGCGATGGATGATCGGTGGATCATGCAAGTGAAGTTCGGTCAACGCATCACAGATCTGGATCGCCCAGTCGCGGACGCGGGGTTCATCGAGAAATTCATCGATTTCCAGCTGGCTTTCCAGATCTTCACCTTCGATGAATTCCATGACCAGGTACAGGCCACCGCTATGCTGGAAATAATCCCAGACCGCTGGCAGATTGGGGTGGCGGACGCCCGCCAGAATCTCGGCTTCCAGGCGGAATTGATCAGCGCCTTCCACGGAGGGATCGAAGGTCTCTTTCACCGCACAGCGTTTATGTTGCAGCATATCGACGGCGACATAGACAGCAGCAAAACCGCCGGCCTTGATGAGCCGTTCGACGCGATAGCGTTTTGCCAGCAACGTCCCGGAAGCCAGAGTCCGGTGTGCCATAGCGTTGTATCCTCCGCGTTGAACAGAATTCGAATAATTGCGTTACTCAGGTATCACCGTCAGTTGACAGCGATCCAGGAGCGCCGCAACCTGCCGGGCATGATAGGCAATAGGCAGACGATGGTGAGGTCCATGAGAGTCAGAGCCAGCGCTGACCAACCAACCATAAGTGGCGGCATAGTCGCGGAATTCGCGCACCTGTTCAGGGCTATGCAAAGGGTAGTATACCTCGATCCCATCGATGGGGAGGTTCGCCGCGCGCAATTCGTCGAACATGGCCAGATCGAAGGTGGTAAAACCAGCTTCGCGCCGTCCCGGATGGGCGATGATCGCGACGCCGCCATCGGCATGGACGGCGGCAATCGCCGCGTCTAAGGGCATGGCCGCGCTATAATGTCCCGCCGCGCGCATCAGATCCACCGCCGCCTGCTGGTCCGCGGCATACTCATGCAGGCGCAGCAACCGGACGATCGCCGAAGGGTGCGGAATGCCTTCCTCCGCCAGCACTTCCCCACGACGCGGGAATGTATACCCCTGGCGTTCTAACTGCGCATAGACTTCCTGGTTGATGGCAACCTGCGTCTCGCGGACGACCCGCGTCGCCTGATCGAGCGTGCCGCGCGTTGCGTCAAAGCCGAAGCAGAGCAGATCTACCGGGCGATCATCCCAGCGCGTCGTCACTTCGACGGCTGGAATCACATGGACACCCCGCGCCGCACCCAGCGCAGCCAGTTCCCCTGTGACATCCACCCGATCATGATCGGTAATGGCGACCGCCGCGAAGCCTTGATCCGCCAGGTAATCGAGCAGTTGTGGCGGCGTCCACGCGCCATCGCTCCGAATGGTATGCATCTGCAGATCGACAAGTGCATCGGGTGAGAGCGTAGCGAACGGCATACAAACATGATCCTTTTCTGCGCCACCTGGCCATGAGCGCATGAACGCCAGACACGTCAGCAGTGTGGCCCCTATACATTATGACTGGTATTCACCTTGAATGGTATCGAAACAGGATTTCAGCGCAAATGGATAGCCCCATCGGCATGATACACTGAGCAAAGGAAGAGGCGCAACTGGGACGACCACGATCTATCTCTCCACGAAAGGGGACGACCACCGCATGCGACAACTTTGGGCACCATGGCGCATGGTCTACATTAATCAGGAAAATACCGATCAAAGCCATCCAGGCGATGCTGGGCAGGAATCGTGTATTTTCTGCGCGAAGCCGCGCCACGACCCCGCTGAGGATGCCGAACAGTTGATTATTCACCGCGGCACGCTGGCGTTTGTCATGATGAATCTCTATCCGTACAACACGGGTCATCTGTTGATCGCCCCCTATACACACCAGGGCAGTTTGCAATATCTGGATGCGACAACACTGGCCGAGATGATGTCGCTCACCCAGCGTTGCGAAGCAGCAATTCGCACGGCGATGCGACCGGATGGCTTTAACCTGGGCGTGAATGAAGGTAAGGTCGCGGGTGCGGGCTTCCCCGATCACGTCCACCTGCACCTCGTGCCGCGCTGGAACGGCGACACGAATTTCATGCCCGTTCTGGCAGACGTCAAGGTAATGCCGGAGTTCATGCAGCAAACGTATGCCAAAATTCGTGGCGCACTGGAGGCATGACCCCGAAAGCACGGAACGAGCGACACCGCGTTGGGAGGCCACAGGGACCACCGACGGTGTCGCTCGTGTGTTGTGGAAGAGATTGTCGTGTACTCGAATCCGCCATTTATCCGGCGGATGGTTCATCTAGCGAAAGAACTGGTTGCCAATCGCGCAGCTTGCCGTGTAAGCGGAAGAGTTCGCGGAAGGCGTTCAGGATCACGCGGGGGTTAGCTCCGGTGGCTTTGCCCAATTCGCGTGGATAGTGCCCCACCGGGACCTGCGCGATCTTCGTCCCCATCCGCTCGAATTTCGCGAGCAATTCGGTGCTGATCATCGCGCCATTGGCCTGCACGGCGGCGGCGCGCACCAGACGGGTGGGGAACAATTTGAAGGCGCAGTCTACATCGCGAATATGCAGATGGAAGAGCAGACTCACCAGTTGTTTCCATGCCCAGGAATTCAGGATCCGAATCAACGGATCATTGCGATGGGCACGATATCCCAGCGCGACCTCCGCCTGGCCAGATTCTATCGGGATGATCAGGTTGGCGATATCCGCGATATCAAACTGCCCATCGGCATCCATGAAAAAAGTATAGGGCTGGCGCGCGGCGTCAAAGCCTGCGATCAAGGCGCCGCCATACCCCCGATTGGGGCGATTATGGACGGCACGAATGCGCGCGTCGGCGGCGGCCAACTCATCCGCGATTGCGCCAGTGCGGTCTGTGCTCCCGTCATCGACGATGATGACCTCAAAGTTGGGGGCTATCCGACTCATCGTCGTGACCACGCGACCGACGGTGATCGCGATCACCGCTTCCTCGTTCCAGGCCGGCAGGACGACGGAAATTCCCTGCTTGGTCAGAACGGCGTCTTGAGACGCGACAGGGGAAGCTGCACCAGATACCTGGGATGACAGATCATCGGCTGGCGCGCTGGGTGGGGAAGCGTTCAATTGTACCATCATCTACTCTCTCTCTAGGCGAATGAACGGCGAAAACATGCGATGTTGCCGCCTGAACATTGAGTTGGGGCGTTCTCAAAGAGAGCATCCGTACAGAAAAGATGATGGTAATCGAGTAAGCAGTATCCGTTTGCGCACTCAATGGATTGGGTTGACGCCATAGACAACCCATAAACCATCGGGCCGGGAGAACGTCCCACGCGGGAGTTTCAATCTCTACAGTACCGTATATCGTCAACTAGGATCCAGTTCCACAGGATGAAGGTACTATTCCGATGCGGTACCAGGGGACGAGCGTTCTCGCCACAGGCCATCATTGGGGGTCCGCATGAACGTTTGTGGCACAGGCAAACAACGAGATGCGCTGGACCATCTGGTTCTGGCAACGCGCGGACGCCATTCAGCAAACTGTGAACTTTCCACCTTTCGTCTTGATATCCTGATGGTACAATCTGAAAGAACGAGCGCGGATACAGCGGGCACTTTCTCGCGGCGCGCTGTGGGCGGGCACCATCTTGGCGCTCGTGTGTGCACCAAAGGATACCAGACATGAATGGACCAGATTTTTCATCGAATGCGGACCAGCCGTCATCCGATGATCAGCCAACCATCGACCAGCATGTGGTCGCGCCGGATTCCGCGTCAATGCCAATGACGCAGGCGACCTTTGCCGCACCACAACCACCGGCTGCCCGGGGCAATGCCTCTCGCCGCAATGTCCTTGTCGGAATTGTGAGCGCGATCATCATATTGGCCGTTGTGGTCGGTGGCGTGCTTATCACAAAATTGCGCGTCGACGCCGGTTCCACACCGCCGACGGCAAGCCAAATCCTGACGAGCGCCAGCAATGTCACGCTCCAGGATGCTGCTTTCAGCTTCACAGGCAGCGTCGGGCTGACGACGCAATCTACCGGTCTGGCAACGAGGATTGACCTGAATGGCACAGGCGCGGTCACGACCACACCTCAACGCGCTCAGGCGACCTTGCAGATCCCCTTCCTGGGGGCGCAGAACCAGGTCAATGTCTTCGTCGATGGCAATGACCTGTACTTCAAGGCGCCTGGACTCCTGAGCGCTACGGGTTCCGCTGACGCCACCAAGTGGTTCAAGGTGACCTCGCCGACGGCATTGACCACGACGATGAGCCTGGCCACCCTGTATAAGCAAGTGCAAAATCCAAAGTTGATCGGCTCTGATGTCATCAGTAATCAGGCAGCCTGGCACATCCAGGGAACCGTGGCGATGCCAAAGACCCCCGCGACCGGATCCACGACGGCAACACCGATTCCCGGGCTGTCGGGCTTGAATATCCCGCCACTGACGATTGATCTCTGGATCACCAAAGATCATTATTACCCGTTGCAGGTGCAATCGCAGATCGCCTTGTCGCTCCCAGCAGGAGCGCTCGCCGGCTTGCCCACACCCACAGCGGGCGGGAGCAGCACCGGTGGATCGCCTTTGAGCGGGTTTACGGGCGTTGCATTGAGCTTCTCGCTACTGTTCACCCAATGGAATACGGGAGCCCAGTTGACGCCACCCGCGCCGGGTGATGTCGCCACGGGCCTGCCCGCTTTCCCCACGGGGAATCCCGGTGGCAGCGGTTTCCCGGGCTTCCCGGGCCAACCAACCGCGACGCCCACCGCGTAACAACATCCAGGTATCCTGGAGGGGGAGAGCGCCGGCAAGCGTTCTCCCCCTCCATATTTTTCTTAGCCAAAGCTTAGTATGGTTTCATCATCTCCACAAAACCGGGGGGTATGCTCTCAGCGATAGCCAGAAAATGCCATAAATACTGGAGAGAGCAGGTGGGAGGGAATCCAGGCGACCAGACATGATCACCGCACTACAGATGCCAGAGTGGCGCTGAGTGATTGAAATCGTGCCTGTGACGGTGCGACATCAGACCAGACACCATCTGGCATCAGATGTCGCAAATCCCTCGCATAGCCGCGCGACCGCTGGCGTCAGGAAGCTCCACCAGACCTTCGATTTTGCGAGCAGGGGTTCCCATGGGCCAGGCAGAGGATCGCCTACCTGACCACGTGGTGAACACAAGCGTTACGCGTGAGGAACAAGGAGCAAAGTGATGTTACGCCATATTCTTGTGGTGGATGACGACCGCCATATCACCGACCTATTGCGCCGGACGTTGGCGCACGCGGGATATACCGTTACAGTCGCCTTGAATGGCGAGGATGGACTGCAGGCGGTGATTGATAAACCCCCCGACCTGATTATCCTGGATGTTATGTTACCAGGGATCGATGGTTATGAAGTCGCACGGCGGCTCCGCGAGGGCGGCACGGGCGTGCCTATCTTGATGCTGACGGCGCGCGGCGAAGTGCAAGATCGTGTCACGGGTCTGCGGGGCGGGGCGGATGATTACCTCGTGAAGCCATTTGAGTTGGATGAATTGTTGGCGCGCGTCGAGGCATTGATGCGTCGCGGGCAGATCGAACAGCAGGAACTGCTGCGGTTTGGCGATATCACTCTGGACACCTCGTCGCATGAAGTCATCCGCGGCGAGCGCGTGGTGCAACTGTCATCGACAGAGTTCGCCCTGCTGGCAGTCTTCATGCACCGCCCACGCCAGGTTTTGCCACGCGCAGTCTTGATGGAGCGCGTCTGGGGATATGATTTTGGTGGCGAGTCGAATGTCTTGGATGTATATATAGGGTATTTGCGCACAAAACTGGAGGCGGAGGGTGCATCAAGAGTTATCCAGACCGTTCGCGGCGTGGGCTACGTCCTTCGCGAAGAAAATCACTGACGCGTACCATTTCGGCAGAAACCACGGCGAGCGCGTTCTGCGACAAATTCGCACAATCATCCAGATGCGCTCGCTACGCCATCGGTTGATCATCTGGACAACCAGTCTGGTGTTCGCACTATTTGCAATCTTGAGCATCGTGACCTATTATCTCCAATCGCACAGCTTGCAAGATAACGCCAGGCAGACGCTAGCGCGGGAAGTCCTGGTCGTGCGCGCGGATGTCCAACAACAAGTCTTTGGGTATCCTCCCATCTGGCCGGACGGCATTCGGCTGATTGGGATAAATGCCATCAGCGATCCTGGCCTGACTGTCGAAGTGAGAGGCGTCGCCGGGACACTGCGCTATAAGACGGATAGTGATCCGAACGACGCCCCTCTGCCCATTACGCGCAGTGAAGACCTTCAGGCGATGTCCTCTGGCACTACCCTCTACTACACACGCACAGTGCAAGGCGACCGCACGCTGATCGCCGTCACGCCATTGATGGCCAATGGAAACGAACTGATCGGCGTCGTCCATGTCGCGCGCTCCCTCTCCGAAGTCGATGCCGCATTGGGCAATTTGAAATCATTATTGGTCATCATGAATCTGGTGGCGCTGGCATTAGCAGTCTTTGGTGGCTGGTTCTTAACGCGGAGTGCTCTCGCGCCCCTGACGCAGATTGCGGGGGTAGCCAACGCCATCACGCAGTCTTTGACAAAACCTAATGGTCGCACGCCCGAAGCCCTGCGGATGCGCGTGCCGCCGGTGAATGAGACGGGTGAACTGGGCAACCTTGTCGAGGATGTCAATCACATGTTGGCCGCGCTCGAGCGCTATGATGAACGCCAGCGCCACTTCATCGCCGATGCCTCTCATGAGTTACGCACGCCGTTGACGACGATTCGCGGCAACCTGGATCTCGTCCGACGCTCACCCGACCTGAGTCCCGAAGAGCGCGCCCAGGCGATTCAAGATGCCGCTGACGAGTCCAGTCGCATGGCCATCTTAATCAATGATCTGCTCATGCTCGCGCGCGCGGAGTCAAGCGGGGCAACGCGTAAGTTCTTCGCGCCCGTCGAGATCGATGCCGTCCTGGTCGATGTCTTCCGCCTGGCCCACGAGCGCATCCAGGCGCAAGATCTGCGACATCTGGCAGTCCAACTCGTTGGATTAGAGCCAGCCCAGGTCGCGGGTGATGCGATGCAGTTACGCCAGGTGTTCCTGATCTTCGTTGATAATGCCTTGAAATACGCGCCTACGGGGACACTGACGTTAGGGATGTCGACCACACCATCGCGAGTCAACATCACCTTCGCCGATTCAGGCGAAGGGATCGCGCCGAAAGATCTGCCACACATTTTTGATCGTTTCTATCGCGCCGACACCGGCCGCGATCGCGAAGGCAGTGGTCTGGGTCTGGCGATTGCCCGCATCCTGGTCGAACAGCATGGCGGCGCGATCACGGTGGAAAGCGCCCCCGGGCGTGGGACGACCTTCACCGTCGCGTTGCCGCGCCTCTCCCACCCACCATCCTCAGGCGGGTTGCCAGACGAGCACGCCGACCGTTGACCTGACGAAGAGTGCATCGGTGAAGTGTTTCGCCGATGCACTCTTCGTCAGGTTGTAGGCATTGACCTTTAACTCGGTGATTCAGGCGCGACGAGTTGATGGCGTCGCACGGCGGCGATAATCGTGGCATTCTCGGGGAAACCACCATCACGATACATCGAATGGACCAGTTCCCCATCCACCGTCACATCGAACGATCCATCAAACCAGGGGATCAGTTCGATTTCGGAGAGTTCGTGGCGAAACGTCAACATCAGGGCGTTGACGAGTGCCAGGGTCTGCGGCTCATACCCGCATTCTGAACAGTAGGCAATCGAGACTTTCAGCGGTTTAGCCATCACAGCGCTCCTTATTCCACCGATGCGCGTGTATTGGCGGCGCTAACGATCGCCTGGAGCGCGCGGATGATTTCCTGGTTATCCTCGGCGCGCGAAGCTTCCCGTAAGGTCGCCATCGCCGTCATCAGCTGCGTACGGACTGCCTCGTCAAGTTGCGTGATTGGGGTTTCTGGTGAACCAAACTCCGGATGTTGCGCCGTCAACTCTTCGCGCTGGCGCTGGTAGCGCGCGGTGGTCGCGGCGGGTCGCTCGATGAAGAGACCCACCTGATTGAATTCGGTGTCAAAGAACGCGAAGACCGGGATCGACCGATATTTGCCTTCTTTGAGGTATTGGTCCATCAGGTCCAGGTTTTGATCGCGTAAGAAAATACGGAGTTCCAGTTTGTCGGTGGCAGCGGCGATGCGACCGAGGATCGGGAGGCCATTGATCACATCACCACACCAATCCTCCGCCAGCACCAGCACCCGCAGCGGCGTGGGTAGCGCGGCAAATGGGGCAAGATCTGCGGTGTTGATCGTGACCTGCTCTTCTTGCTGTTTGAAGCGCTCCTGGTTACGGGTCATCTGGGCATAGTACTGCTCGTAGGTCATGCCTTGCGCGAAACGCTCGGGGGTAATTCCCATGGATCGGTTGCTCCTCGAAGAATTGATGGTGCACGCACCATTCCATGGCATAGCATAGCACGCGAAGGGACCTTTGGCCGCAATCTCGATGTCGCTCAGGGCACCTGGGGCGTCGCCACCGTGCGGCGGCGTGTGACGCGCCAAATCACGAACACCAGGCCACCAATCGGCACGATATATATGGCGAAGACACCCAGCCAGATGAGCAGAGTCAAGAGCCACTGCCCAAACCCCAGCGCCGCATTCCAGGCATCCTTTACCACGCCGAGCGCGCTCCATTGTTGCGTTGGTGGTGGGGTCGTCACGCTGCCAAGTGGCATGAGTTGCAAGGTAATGATGTAGTAGGTCGTCTGATCAGTCACCGCGTTCAGGTGCGCCTGAATCTGCTCAATCTGCCCTTCGACATTGGAGAGCTGCTGCTCGATGGCCAACACATCGCCGATGGCGGTGGCTTGCGCCATAATCGTCCGCAAACGCGTCTCTTCGGTTTGCAGATTCAGCAAGCGAGCCTGGGTGTCGATGACATCATTGGAGAGATCCTGCACATCCTCGTGAATACTCGACAGAGTGCCATGATGATCACCCGCGTAGGTGCTGAGGTAGCTCTCGATCTGGGGGTAGAGCGTCGCCTGGACTGCGAAATGCAATGTTACGAAGTATTGATTATCACCAACCTGCTGATAATCGATGCCCCGCGTAGCGGACTTGGGGTCGGTCGTGGTGATGTAGGAAGTCAGCGCCGCGGCAGCCTGGCGGGTATCCGGCATCGTCATCCCCACCGTCAGCGATTTCACAAGATAGGGACTCGCGACGCTTTGATTGGTTACCGAGGAAGCGCCAGTGGACGCGGGGCTAGCGGAAGCACTGCCGCTGGTCGATGACCCGCCGCTGACCACAGCGCCAGGAGGGGCGCCGACTGAATTTCCGGGCGCGAGGTAGGCAGTGCTGGCGTTGCTAGCGGCGCTTTGATGAAACGCCGTGTTCACATGTGTCCCAATGGTAGCATAGGTGATGACGAGAATGATCAGGGCGGCGAGCACACCCAGGAAAATAGTGCGGCGACGATGTGTGCCAACGACAAAGGGGTTGGTGGACATCCGGTCACTCCTTCAAATGACCATTGGTTCCGCATGGGAGCGGGTCCAAATGGTGAATAGAGATCACTGTATAGATTCCGCGCGCAATCCACGAGTGTATCCCTGAGAAGAAGGACGCTTTGGGCGTCCGCTGAGTTCCCCTACAAATTAATATGCTGACTCTCGCGGAAGCCTTCAAATGCTTCGCAAAAGTCAGCATGGACGCGGGCGAGAGCAAGAGTTTACTTCTTGGCCACAGCAGGTTGCAAGGTGCCGCTCTTAAGCTGCTTGTGGGCGCGTGAGTCGCCGAAGAAACCACCGATGGTGCCGAAGGCGAGACCCATCACCAGCCACACGGCGAGAAGCGCGGTATCTTTCAAAAATCCAATCGTGTTGGCGACTGCACCGGAGGTGTTGGTGAAACGCGCGATGGCATAGAGGAGCAGGCTCTGCACGATGACGAAGACAACGCCAGTGGCAACACCCGCGCCGGTGCCCATGAAGGTCGATTGTGTCCCTGAGGTCATCGTCGTACCCAGACGAATGCGTTCGTTGCGACCGGTGAAATGGCCTGCGAGATACACAACGACGACCGGCAGAACAAAGTTATTGATGACGCTCAGATACCCATTGGGGGTTTTCAGTACGTAATGATTGACGTAGGCGAGGACAGCATAGATAACACCAGAGATGAGGCCATAGAGGGCGCCAGTCCGAAGTGGATGAATGCGATTCATGTACGCGCTCCCTTCAATTTTGTACGCTTGATATTCCCTCGAACGAGGGAATGCCACAGACAGTGGCTACTTCATAGGTATACCATACTTTGCTGTGGATACAAGAGTGGTACTTCACATTCCGCGATTACGCGGCGCGGGAAGAACGCGGGAGGAGCGCGGGGACGGAGGCCACTACCCGTTCACGGTTGATCTGGATCGCGCAGTCTACCCAGGCAATCGCCTGCATCGCCGCTGTCACTACGGGTTGCTGGAACCACCGCGCCATCGGTATCTCGCGCGGAGCAAAAGTCTCAGCGCGATCAGCCAGCGCTCGCGTCGCCTGCACAGCGCGATCCTGATCGAGCACACGCGTGGCAGCACGATAGCCAGTGGCGATCAATTGCTCCGCGTGCCGAAAATCCAGGCTACTGCTTCTGGTGGTGTGGTCATCCTCGATGATAATGCAGCGCGCGCGATCGGCATAGCGCGTCGCGGCATCATGGACATGACGGGACGCGACCAGGTGAAAGCTCCGTTCGAGCAGTTCGCCGAGGGTGGCAACGGGTGCGGTGAACGTCGCGTTGTGGGTCAGGGAGAGCATATAAATCTCTTCGGCGCCCGCTTCGACCGCCACCTCGAGGCCATCGTTGTCCAGCAGCCCACCATCGACATATTGATCGCCATCGATAATGACCGGCGGGAAGAGCCCTGGTATGGAGGAAGAGGCAAAGAGCGCAGGTTGGACCAATCCCTCTTTGAAGATATCGACGCGGCCGCGCGTCAGATTCGTAGCCGTGATCAGCAACGGAATGGGCAGGGAGGCAAAGGTGGGATTAGCCTCGATTCCCCCTTCCGCGGCAGCACGCCGGAAGATATGCTTCATGCCATCATCTGCTACCAGATAAGGGCGTTTGCTGCTGAGGTTCAACATCCAGAGCATTGGATTCGATCCAAGCATCTCCATTAAGGAAATCGATTTCCAGAAGCGTTCTAAAGCGGCAATACTGGCGAGATCGCAATGAGTCGCGAGCCAGAGACCATTCCAGGCACCGATCGAAGTACCAACAATCAAATCCGGTTTGATGTCACGTTCCAGGAGCGCACGCAGCATGCCTACCTGTGACGCCCCGAGTGCGGCGCCTCCGCTCAACACAAACGCGACGCGTGGCCGCGTACCTGCTCCACCCTGTGTCATATTGTTGCCCCTCCCGACGCCGTTGTCGGTTTTACAAACATCCGTAACCGCGCGATGCGCACCGCCAATCAAGGGCTGAACAGTGTACCAGATCGGCAAGGTCGCGGGGACAGCGACATCAATCTCCCTCTATTATACGTCAGGCCGCCGCATCTGATCAGGAGATCTTCTGACAAAATGCTCTCAAATCGCTGAGTACATGACCATTGCTCAGTGATGGGTCAAGACAATCAGGAGCACCACAACCAGGAGCAGCGCGCCCACGGCAGCCAACACGATACCGAACATACCTGCGCGAGATGGCGTCACTGCGCGTAGGGGGGGTTGCGGATTGACGGGCATGGTTCCTGGCCCACCCGTCGTCAACGGCAGATCGGTCGGCGCAGGCATTTCGATGATCCGAAAGACCCGTTGAGGAAAGCCTTCAGCCATAGTATTAGGCTGCGCGGGCGTCTCAGCTCTGGCAATGACCGGGCGCTGCGCCGCGAGTGGCCGGGAGGGTACCCCCTCCAGTCGTTTCACTGTGGGCGTCTGGGTCTCTTCACGCGGACGGGCGGGCGGAGTTTCTGATAATTTGCGGGTCGGACGTTCGCCTATCGAGCGTTCATTGGAGCCTATCAGGCGATCATCGTTTGGTAACATGGCAATTTCTCCTCAGCGAGAGCGGCCCGCGCGGAAGGCATGGAGCGCGCTCGTATTTTTCTCCCTATCTGCTTATAACGGACGAACGGGGCAAATGATGCCTGGTGTCAGGACCATCGCCCGCGCTAGAATCTGAGGTGTACTGAGACGTCGCGCGCAGCACGCGACCGCACTATAAAGGATACATCGAATGTCGAGAACGTTGCGCCGCCTGTCCCACGTTGTGGTACTCGCCGGACTCACCCTATTGATGGTCGCCTGTGGGGTGCCTGGCGTCGTGCCAGCTGGCCACGCGATTCCCATACCTTCACCGACCGCGACCGCAACACCCTTGCCACCCGCACGCTTTCCTCAAGATGAAGCGCCGCACACCGACCTGACCGAGTGGTGGTACTATACCGGACATCTGCAAGGAACGGACCCCGCCGGCCAGTCGCATGTCTATGGATTCGAACTGACTTTTTTCCAGGTGCTGCGTGGCGGCATCGCGCCCGTCTATATTGGGCACTATGCTATCACCGACCTGACTCGCGGGCAGTATCATTATGATCAGCGTTTGCAATTGGAACCGAATGCGGTCTTGCCGAATGGGACTTCGACCGCCGGGTTCAATCTAGCCGTCGGCGATTGGACCATGCGTGGATTGAATGGGCAGGACTCCCTGGCCGCGACGATGACCGATTACGCCCTGAAGCTCATGCTACAATCGACCAAGCCGCCCGCTCTCCATGGCGGCACGGGCCTCATCTCCTACGGTGTCTTTGGTTCTTCCTACTACTACTCACGCACGCATATGACGGTGAGCGGGACCATCCAGGACCACGGCATTACCATCCCCGTCACAGGGCTCGCCTGGATGGATCATCAGTGGGGAAACTTCATTGCGACCGCCGGCGGTGGATGGGATTGGTTCAGCTTCCAACTTGCCAATAACACCGAGTATATGATCTATTTCTTGCGCGACGCGACCGGAAAGATCGTGCAACTTGTCGGCACACAGGTCGACGCGCAGGGGGTATCGACCGAATTGCCTGCGGCGGCGGTAACCGAGCAAGTCACAGGCCACTGGACCAGCCCCACAACGGGCATTACGTATCCTTCAGGATGGGTGATCACCGTTCCTGACGGCTCCGTTACCGTGACGCCATCGCTCAAAGATCAAGAGTTGGTGACGACGCAGACAACCGGCAACACCTATTGGGAAGGCGCCTGCCAACTCACTGCCAATATCAATGGCCAGCCTGTAACAGGCGAGGGATATACCGAATTAACTGGCTATACCGCGTCAAAATGACGTAGACTCCTCCCCAACCGTGGCGATGCGTTCCATGGTTGGGGATTTTTCCCCAGATGTCGTAAGAATTTCGGGTCAAATTCGCGCGTGGGCACCCTTCAACACCGCCAGAACGTCCCAAATGATCCCCCCATAGGTCCCCATCTGACCATGCCACGCTCTACGAATAAAATGGCATGAACCCGCTTGTGGAGCGGGTTCGCGCACTTTCAAGCACATGGTACAGGACACATCGTCATCACCTTATGCACTTTTGGCCGTGATCCCGGCCCAACCTCTGCACGATAATGCGACTGGCGGGGATCGCCAACAGAAGTTTGTTCGGACACACAGTCTGAAGGAGCAGGTTATGATGGGACAGACACGACACTTCGGTATGGTCGGGCGGATAATGCCTGATGCTGAGCCGCACCCAGCTTCCCCCGATGGACTAGAAAGCGCCATGAGCGCAGATATCCTGGAGGAAGAAGAGATCGAAGACAATAACGATGGGCGGGCACTTGATGACACCGTCAAACAGTATCTCAAAGAGATCGGCCGCTATCCTTTACTGACCGCGCATGAGGAACTCTACCTTGCGGAGCGCATTGCCAATGGCGATGACGCAGCGCGCAAGAAGCTGATTGAAGCCAACCTGCGCCTCGTCGTGAGCATAGCCAAACGCTACTCCAGTCAAGGGTTGCCGTTGCTCGACCTCGTTCAAGAAGGCAACCTCGGGTTGATGCGCGCAGCACAGAAGTTCGACTATCGCCGCCGCAATCGCTTCAGCACCTATGCCACCTGGTGGATTCGCCAGGCAATCTCGCGCGCCATCGCTGAGCATTCACGGGCCATCCATATTCCCGTGCACGTCGTCGAGTTGATCTACAAGTTGAAGCGCATCAGTCGACGACTCTATCAGGAGACCGGTCATGAGCCATCCCCAGAGCAGATCGCCGAAGAAGTAGGACTGACAAAAGAACGCGTGCTGGACTTGATGAGCATGGCGGAACCGCCGATCTCGCTCGACGCGCCGCTAGCCGATGATGACCAGTATCATCTGGCCGATATCCTGGAAGATCAGAATAGCATCACGCCACCCGACGCGGTCTCCAACCAGTGGATGCACGATCACATCGCCCATGCGCTGGCAACCCTGCATCCCCGCGAGCGGCAGATCATCGAGATGCGCAATGGTCTGCAAGATGGGCACACCTATACCCTGGAAGAAGTCAGTCGCGCGTTTCAATTGACGCGCGAGCGCATTCGCCAGATCGAGGTCAAGGCGCTTCGCAAACTTCGGACGCCAGCATTTGCTCCGATGCTCAAAGATTATGCTTCCTGAACGCGCGCATCCCTTGACACCTTCGGCACGGCTGGCTATGCTACAAGCCAGCTGGCCGAGTGCTCAGGGGATGGCAGTTGGCGTAGCAAGGGGCAAGGAGTGGAGATGATCAGCCGAAGTGGTGGCATACGCTGGCGATTGCTGGTGACGTTCGGGCTTGGACTGCTCATCATCTGCGCGGCGTGTGGGAGCCAGAACGGTACGTCGGCAGGGGTCGATCTGGGCAGCGGACCATTGCTGGCTTTCATTGGAGGCGATGGCAACCTCTGGATGGCGCGTGCGGACGGCACCGGCGCGCACGCTGTCACCACCAC
>DAIDHM010000210.1 GCA_027459705.1 Ktedonobacteria bacterium
AGAACGAGATGGCATATTGTTTGTTTGGATCGAGGACGCCTGTCGTATTCTTGGTGGCTGTAGCCGTGCTCGATCCGCCGCAAGCGGCAAGCAGGAGGATGGCCGCCGTGGCGACGGCCAGCGTGGTGCGCGCGAAGAACCGTTGCATGGATCCCTTTCTTTCGTAGCTTTACGTTTTGCATGGTCGAACAGACCGTGATAATATCTACATCCCTCGTCAGCTAGATGCTGGCGAGCCGGCATTACCGGCGCGATACTTGAACGTGACGGCGACGCCCGTCACTCTTTGACACCTCCGACGGAGATGCCCGCGATGAATTGGCGCTGGGCGATCAGGAAGACGACCAGCACCGGCAAGGTCGTGAAGGCCGCGGCCGCGGCCAATCCAGTTGGATCGGTGCCTTCAGCAGAGGTAAATGCTTGCAGGCCCACTTCGACCGGACGAAAATTATCCGTATTGGTAACCAGATAGGGCCAGAGGAACGCGTTCCAGGCGCCAATGAAGACCTGAAGCGCGACGACGGCCAGCGATGGCCGCGCGAGTGGCGCCGCGATGCGCCAGAGGAAGCCCAGGCGTGAGCACCCATCTAACTGTGCTGCCTCCCAGAGCGAAGGCGGCAAGGAGAGAAAAAATTGACGGAGCAGGAAGATCCCCGAGATGCTGACCCCGAATGGTATGATCTGCACCTGATAGGTATCGATCCAGTGAAATGCTGAGACAACCAGATAACTGGGAATCAAGGTCGCTTCGGCGGGGATCATAATCAAACCCAGCACCGCCAGAAAGAAGAACTGTTGGCCGGGAAATTTCATCGTGCCAAACGCATATCCAGCGAGCAGGGTCACCACCAAGGTGAGTATGATCGACGCGCCGACAATGAAGAGACTATTGCGGAAATAGAGAATCCAAGGAGCCGCTTGCCAGGCGCGTGCATAATTGCTCCAGACCCAATCCGGAAAAAACTTAGGTGTTGCGCTGAAGGCGCTCTGTGACGACTGCAATGAGACAACAAACATCCAGTAAAATGGGAAGAGCGCGACCAGCGCCGCGAACGCCGCCACGACATAGCGCAGGGGTTCCAGCGGCCGCAGGCGCCAGCGTCGCAACGTGCGACGGAGAGTCAACATACACGCCCTTTCATTATGAACCGGATCTTCGTCCAGCAATCCCCAGTTGAATCGCGGAGATCGTAAAGACAATCAGGAAGATGCAAACGGCAATCGCGGCCCCCAGGCCATCGTGCGCGTTCGTCAGAAAGGCCTGGTCAAAGAGGTACAGGCCGAGCGTTCGCGCCGCGTTGTTCGGGCCGCCTTCCGCACCCGCGAAAAGAAAGGCTGGTTGAAACATTTTGAAAGCGTCGATGGTACTCAACAAGATGACGACAATCGTGATCGGCGCGAGCGTTGGCCAGGTGATGAAACGGAACTGCTGCCAGACATTGGCCCCATCCACGCGCGCGGCCTCACCCAGCGCGGGATCTGCATTGGCCAGACCAGCCATAAAGAGCACGACATTGAAGCCAACCGACTTCCAAACGGTGTAGAGAATGATGCTGGGGAGTACAAACCGTGGGTCGTCTAACCACAGCACCGGTGAGACATGGAAGATGCTCAGAACATTATTGAACAGCCCATGATAACGATCGAACATCCAATACCAGATGGTGACCGTCGCCACCAACGGCGTAATATACGGCGTGAAGATCGCCAGTCGCCAGAAAGCCCGCCCGCGGATGCCGGACATCAGCAGTAGCGCCAGGAAGAGGGCGATCCCCACATTGAGCGGCACGGTGATCAGCACAAACTCGAGCGTCGTGCGTGCCGATTGCCAAAAATTTGGATCGTGGAAGAGAAATCGATAATTATCTAGCCCATCAGCACCCGCTAGCGGTTGGGGTCCATGGATCAAGAAATTCCATTTGAAAAATGAAATGTAGAAGACGAAGATGGCGGGGAAATAATTGAAGATCGCCAGGATCAACAACATCGGCATGAGGTAGAGGTAGGCTTGCCCGGTAGAGAAGAGTCGCCGGATCCACCGGTTCGTCGTGGTATGGGGAGGTGGATTGACCTCGCTGGCAGCTATCCGAGCCATGCAACCTTCCTCATAGCGTTTCTTATGCCCTTGCTGAGTCTGCCATCATGAATGTATCCTCATTTTATTAATTGGTTGTTAAAATTACTAAATATACATTAAGACACGACACCGCCACACTCCAATCGTATGCTGTCAGGAATTTTCCCAGGGAAATAGCCTGCGGTTCCGATGAAATGTTGATTTCGCTCTATTGGTTCCTTCTCTTTATGCCAATAGCGGTAATTTCTTTGCATCTAATGACTAGATTCTTCTTTTTGATGTCATTTGGTTTGTTTAAACATTACTTAACAAGTTTAATGATCGAGCATGCGCGAAAGGCCTAGCATAGAGGTTTTTTCAACGCTGTATTGAAGAAAGTGTCAGCGTGTGACACATTCATCAATAGATGATAGCCAGCAATAGCGCGATGCGCGGTCGTCACATGCACTCATTGCATTACTCACCGTCGATGTAAATGGAGGAAGAAATGCGCAATATTGTGCGTAAAAATTCATGGTACGTAGCGATGCTCATCATCATTGGCGCTACCGTCGTTGCTTGCGCATCGCCCAACCACGCGGCTCAGCCTTCCTACACGGCCCATATCATTCGTTCCCCTGGTTTTTCGAGTCTTTCACCGCTCGATCAGACCTACACGCAATCCGCGCCGATTCAGCAACTGTACCGGGATATTCTGGCCATGCCAGTGTATAGTGTAGCGGGAATACATTCCTGTCCGCTTGATGATAATATCCAATATAGTCTTGCTATTTTTGCCAATGGCGTTGAGGTCCTTGATGCTACTGCAGATGGTAGCGGCTGTGAAATTCTCAAACGTGCCAATATCAGTTATCAAACAGATAGAACCTTCTGGGATCTCGTACAGCAGATTGTGAGTGTACCCACCCCAGCAACATGATATGGACACTCCCCCGGCGCATGCGCGAGAGATTCGCATCCGTATATCTTTAGCCGCGCGCGCCGATATCGTGTCGATAACGGGCGCCAGCAAACTGTACCTGGTCAATGGCCGCGTAGACACTGGCGCGCGCGGTAGCCAGATCGGGACCGCGCCCAACCAGCGTCAGGATGCGACCTCCGTGCGCCAGGAGCGCGTGGTCTGCCGCAAGCCGTGTGCCCCCATGGAAGGTCAGGATTGCCGGTGGCAGAGTTTCCAGGCCACTGATGGGCAGATCCTCAGCATTCGACAGAGGATACTCACCCGCCGCAAGCACGACACCGCAAGCCGCACCAGGCTCCCAGGCAATCGGTGGCAGAGCATCTAATCGCCCAACGATAGCCGCCTCCAGCAGGTCCAGCAGGGGGGTGTGGAGGAGAGGCAGAACCACCTGGGCCTCGGGATCGCCAAAGCGCGCGTTGAACTCCACCACGCGCGGCCCTTGTGGTGTGATCATCAATCCGGCAAACAGGAACCCGGTGAAGGGGACACCTTCGGCTGCCATCCCAGCCACGGTCGGCGCAATGATCGTCTGGTCGATCGCGTCCAGTGTCGCGGCATCCAACCAGGTTGCCGGAGCATACGCGCCCATGCCGCCCGTATTGGGGCCGGTGTCACCGTCATACGCGCGTTTGTGATCGCAGGCCGTGCCCAGCAAGCGATAGTGTGCTCCATCGCAGATAGCGAAGCACGAGACCTCCGGTCCGGTCATGAATTCCTCTAAGAGTACCTGCGCGCCAGCCGCGCCAAATTGACCAGCGATCATCTCGCGTAGCGCTACCTCAGCTTCGGCAGCATTGGTGGCGATAACCACCCCCTTGCCCGCCGCCAGACCATCGGCCTTCACCGCGATGGGGTAGTGGGCCTCGGCATTGTGGAGCGATTGCACGGCATCCTCAAGGGAGGCAGCCGTGACCATCCGCGCGGGTGCGGTGGGAATGGCATGGCGCAGCATGAAAGCTTTAGCCCAGACCTTACTGCTCTCAATCCGCGCGGCCGCGGAAGTCGGCCCAAAGCAACGGAGGCCGCGCAACTGGAAAGCATCCACAATGCCGCCCGCCAACGGCACCTCTGGGCCGACGATAGTGAGATCGATTGCCTGCTCTGTCGCCCAGGTAGCACAAGCCGCGAAATCGGTAGGAGATAAGGGAACATTCTGGGCGATGGCCGCCGTGCCACCATTGCCAGGGAGGCAAGCCAGCAGATCGACCTGGGGTGATCGTCGCAACGTCCAGCAGAGCGCATGCTCACGCGCTCCAGAGCCAATGACCAACACTCGCATAGGGAAGCTCCAGTCCTTGATTCTTGCGTGTGGCGAGCATTTGGGGTATACTTCCCACAAATGGCGGCACCAGTCTCTCGCGAAAGGCAGTGTACTACATCATGGCGAAGAAATCGCATACGCATAGCGCGCGCGCCTCCATGGCACGACGGCCAGCCACGACCAGTGCCAAGGTCGCGCTGATGCGCACTCCCGATTCGACAGAGAACGAATCGTCGGCAACTACCAGAACGACCATCGCCCCCACGCTGAACGAGAAACGGGTGACAGCGCCGACCATCAATCGCACCGTCCCAGCGGCGCGCCCCGCACCCGCGGCTCCCTCCGCGCGCCCCGCCGCCCCACCGTCGCGCACCGCGCGTTCCAACCGGGCGTTGGAAGCGGCGCGTAAGACGACCACTCGACGGACGCTCATTCGGGCGGAGAACTTCGCCTATGTGCGCAGCGATCTGGTCAAGATCCTGGTCCTGGCGGCCATCATGTTCGCATTTATGATCGTGCTGCACTTCACCTTGCATGTGTAAGAGGAACTAGCCCATTTGGCGGATTTTCCACGCAAGCCGGGTGGAATGCCCCTTCAGTGTTGTTGATTATCATAACGTATGCTATACTGACATGGGTAAGAGAGATGTAAGGCACTGTGAAAGAGAAGCGCTCCAACGACGATGCATCGTTTTTCAGTGCGATAGCCCTGCTCGGACAGATTGGGCTCTATATAGCACTGCCAACGTTGCTGGGCGCGTTTGGTGGTCATTATCTTGATACAGTCTTTGCGGACTCTGTACCCATCGCGACTATCATCGGGCTGCTGCTTGGCCTTGTCGCTGGCGTCTCACTCGTGGTTCGTGCTGTCTCCCATTTATCGGAGTAACGCTCGCATCCCTCGTTGAGGGACGATCGAGACGATTCGAATACGCGTCATGCGCGTATATCGATGGCGATCTTTTATCCAGAAGCGGCAGCAATCTTGCCATCCGGGAGGATGAGAGACCGTGTTCTGGACGCACCTCTTCAGCGTAACACAGGGCCAATTGCCCCTCACGGTAGGTGCAGCTGGGCCGCTCTGGCAACTCCCCAATTTCGATGTCAATCCCGATATACTTTTCAACATCCTCGGATTTCCAGTTTCCAACACGTTGATCTCAGCGGTGCTGGCTTCGGTGCTCACCATGCTGATCTTCATTCCCGCGACGCGCAAGATGACCATTGTGCCCAAGGGAATGCAAAATCTCGTGGAGTGGGTAGCTATGCTGCTTATCGACTTCTGCGAGGAGGTCGCGGGGAAACAGTGGGGGCGCAAATTCTTTCCACTGGTCACGACGATCTTTTTCTATGTGTTGATGGGCAACTGGATGGAGATCTTACCGGGAGTTGAGTCATTCGGGACGCCGCTTCCTGGGGCGCACGCAACTGGCGGTATTTTCTTATTCGGAGTCAATTCCAATCAGATCACCCCCTGGTTACGGCCACCCGCCACTGATGTCAATTTCACGATCTCGCTCGCCATCATCTCGGTGGTCGTGACGCAGATCTATGGATTTCGGGCATTAGGGGCGGGAGTACATATCGGGAAATATATCACGTTCCGTGAATTCCCCCTGGGTTTGATCGTCGGGATCTTTGAGATGATTACCGAGTTAGCACGCATCATCTCATTCAGTTTCCGTCTCTTTGGCAATCTCTTCGCTGGCGACGTGCTGTTGCTGGTGATGGGCACCCTGGTGCCAGCGCTGGGCGCGACGGTCTTCTATCCATTGGAACTTTTCGTCGGGTTCATTCAGGCATTTGTCTTCGCAGCGTTGACGCTCGTCTTCCTCTCCCTGGCCGTCACTGGACACGATGAAGAACACGCCACCGCTGAAGCACATCACTGATATTCGGGTAGCCGAATAGCGTCGCATTCGCAACCAAGTGGATTCTTCTCTTTCCAGACGGAAAGTGGAGATAGGTTCGGGCACATTGCGTGCCCATCAACATGATTCACGATGCTACGGCATCGTCTGGAGGATTACGTATCATGTCGTATCAGCTCGCAGCGGCACTGGCGATCGGTTTGGGCGCGATTGGTCCTGGCATTGGCATTGGCCTGCTGGCTGGCCCAGCGCTCGCCGCCATGGGCCGCAATCCCGACGCGGCCGGCACGATCCGCACGAACCTGCTGCTCTCCATCGTTTTCGCTGAAGCAGTCGCGATCTACGCGCTGGTTATCTCCATCCTGATCTATCTCGGTAAGTGAGAGCAACGGTGGGAGGATGCGGCCAAGCTGGCTCACCCTCCCATTCACTGGCGCAAGCGATACAAGCATCGCCCGCCTGAACAAACTCGATTGGGAGTAGAGCATGCCGTATCTCACTCTGGGCGCGACCAGCACCCTGCCGTTGGGTATCAACCCGCTGCTCTTGCTGGCCCAGATCATCAACTTCGGCATCCTTTTCTATGTCTTGCAGCGTTTCGCCTTTCCGGCACTCTTCAAGACACTGGATGAGCGGGCCGCGACGATCCGCAAGGGCGTCGAAGACGCGGCGAGTGCCAAGTTAGAATTGGAACGAGCCGAGCAGCAACGCGAAGCGATCATCAACGATGCACGCCAGAAAGGCTTGCAGGCAATCAACGAAGCCAGCGCGGCGGCAGACCGCGTACGTGCGCAGATGGAAGCTGAAGCACGCGTCCATGCCGACGAAATTATTCAGCAGGCACAACAGCGCATTCACCAGGAAGAGGCCGCCACACGGTTGGCATTGCGCCAACAGGTGGCTGATCTGGCGATCAACGCTGCCAGCACTGTGGTCGGCGAGTCGTTGGATGGCACACGCCAGCGGCGCATCGTCGAAGAATTCATCGTCCAGGCCGAGAAATCGGGGGTATAGGGCTATGGCGTTGCAAGGCGCAATCGCTCGCCGCTATGCCGAGGCCGTGTTTGACCTTGGCAAAGAGCACAACTCCGTCGATCGCTGGCAAAGCGATGTGCGGTTCCTCGCGGAACTTTTCGCCAATCGGCGCCTGGCTTTCGTGCTGAGCGAACCCAAGATCGCATTCTCGACCAAGCAGAATATTCTCCGCGATCTTGCCGCTCAACAGGTCCAGCCCGATGCCCTTGGCCTGGCATTTTTGCTGGTTGAAGGCGATCATGTCGACCTGATGGGCCGCATCTCGACTGAATTCGCGCGCCTCTATGATATCTATCGAAATCAGGTGCGCGCGACCGTCACCTCGGCTGTAGCACTCGACGCGGAAAATTTAGCGCGCGTCAAAGAGTATCTCCAACGGCTGACGGGCAAAACCGTCATCTTACAAGAATCTGTAGATCCGGCAATACTGGGAGGCGTCATCGCTCGTGTGGGCGATACGCTGATTGATGCCAGTGTTCGCCGCCGTCTCGCGGTACTCCGTGAGGATATCGTCAATTCGGTCTAATTGATTGGTTCCCGGTCGGGCAGCACCCTGCGAAAGCGCTATGTTGCTGTTCCGTGAACCTGTGTAGCATAAAGAACAACCCTGGAGGGTACACGATATGGCACTCGCCGACGAGATCACGCGAGTCATCCAAGATCGCATCGCCCGCTTTGGCGGCGCCACCACGGAGGCCTCGATGGTCAGCGTGGGGACCGTGATCAGCGTCGGCGATGGAATCGCGCGTATCTTTGGCCTGGAAGGCGCCCGCTACCTCGAACTCGTCGAGTTTCCGCGGACTGGCTTGATGGGCATGGCCTTTAACCTCGAAGAAGAAACTGTCAGCACCCCCATCCTCGGTGACTATACGCAGATCCGCGAAGGCGATGAGGTTCGGACCACCGGTCGCATCGTGGCCGTCCCCGTCGGGGACGCCCTGATTGGGCGCGTGGTCAATCCCCTCGGTCAGCCGATCGATGATGCTGGTCCGATCGCCACGACTAAGACTCGCCCGGTCGAGCGCGTCGCCCCCGGGGTCATCACCCGTAAAGGCGTCAGCGTCCCGGTACAGACGGGCATCAAGGCCATCGATGCCATGATCCCGATTGGCCGCGGGCAACGCGAGTTAATCATTGGCGATCGTCAGACAGGCAAATCGGCCATCGCGATCGATACGATCATCAACCAGAAGGGCAAAAACCTGATCTGCATCTATGTGTCGATTGGGCAGCGCAACTTCCAGATTTCGCGGCTCGTGGAGACACTGCGGCAGTATGGCGCGCTGGAGCATACCATTATTGTCCACGCTGGCGCAGAGGATCCGGCGCCGATGAAGTACCTCGCGCCGTATGCTGGTTGTGCGATGGGCGAAGAGATCATGGAGAGCGGCCGCGACGCGCTGATCATCTATGACGATCTGACCAAGCACGCTGAAGCCTATCGCAACATGTCGCTGATCATCCGCCGACCTCCGGGCCGCGAAGCATTCCCGGGCGATGTCTTCTATCTCCACTCGCGTCTGCTGGAACGCGCTGCCCGCCTGAGCGATCAGTACGGCGGAGGTTCGCTCACCGCCTTGCCAATCGTCGAGACCAAGGGCAATGACGTTTCGGCCTACATTCCCACCAATGTCATCTCGATCACCGATGGGCAGATCTTCCTGGAGAGTGACCTCTTCAATGCTGGCCAGCGCCCCGCCCTCAACGTCGGCATCTCGGTGTCACGCGTCGGCGGTGATGCGCAGACCAAAGGCATGAAGCAGGTCGCGGGTAAGTTGAAGATCGACCAGGCTCAGTTCACGGAACTAGCGGCGTTCGCGCAGTTTGGCTCTGATCTCGATCCATTGACCTCTGCCAAGATCGGTCGCGGTCGTCGCATCAACGAGATCTTGAAGCAGCCGCAATATTCGCCGATGCCCGTCGAGCAGCAGATCATGATCTTCTGGGTCGTCAACAACGGCTACCTTGATAACGTAGCGGTCGATGTGGTGCGTAGCTGGGAGACTGCCTTCCATCGCTTCATGGAGACCTCGCATCCCGAGATCGGCCAGGCAATCGTCCAGATGACGGTGGTCGAGAACAAGAAGATCGATGACAGCTTCCTCTCTTCGAAGCTCAAACCGGCGGTCGAAGAATTCGTTGCTACCGCCGCGCCGACAAAGTGACGGTTGAGGAGAGCGTTGCATGGCTACAGCCCGAGAAATACGTCGCCGCATCCGTTCCGTGAAAAATGTGGCACAGATTACCCGCGCGCTGCAACTCGTCGCGAGTTCCAAAGTGCGGCGGGCGCAAGAGCGCGTGGAGGCGGCGCGACCGTACTCCGACCAATTGCGACGCGTGCTGGCGCGTCTGGCGAGCGCAGGTGACGCGGTTGATGAAGGGGGCGCTTTTGGCGATACGGATCGCGAAGACGCCGACCTGCGACTGCTGACTCCCCACGCGGAGGTTCGCTCGATAGGCATCCTGTTAGTGACGCCAGACAGAGGTCTGGCGGGCGCGATCAGCAGCAACACGAATCGGCGAGCGCTCCAGCAAGTGACGGAGTTGCGCCGCGCGGCGGGGAGCGATATCCCCGTCCAGTTCGTGGCAGTGGGGCGCCGCGGCCGCGATTTCCTGACCCGCAACCGTTTACCATTGTTGGCGGAGTTCACGAATCTGGGTGATATTCCCAGCATCGCCACAATCCGCGCGATCGCGCGAGTGGTTTCGGATGCCTATCTGACCGGCAGTGTCGATACCTGGTACCTGGTCTATCCGCGCTTTGTATCGACACTGACTCAGACACCCACCGTCATCCCATTGCTGCCCGTGCAGCCACCGGCCGATATCGCCGCCGAAGTGGCTGAAGCAGATATCGATTATATCTACGAACCCAGCGCGGCGGCGATCTATTCGGCACTCTTGCCACGTTATCTCGAAACGACGATCTATCAACCGATTTTGGAATCTGTGGCGAGCTTCTACGCGGCCCAGTTCGTGGCGATGAAAAACGCCACGGACAACGCGACAGACCTTGTCTCAGATCTGACCTTGACCTATAACAAGGCGCGTCAGGCGTCGATCACCACGCAGATTCTGGAAGTGGTCGCTGGCGCGGGCGCCAGCTAAAGGAGGCCCTCAGTGGCAACCGTGACACAGTCACAACCATCAGTCGGCACCGTCGGAACCGTCGTTCAAGTGCTCGGCGCCGTCATCGATATCGAATTCCCGCAGGATCGTCTGCCGGGAATCTACAATGCCGTCCAGGTCCAGATCGAAGGGCAAGAGAAGCCACTCACCCTCGAAGTGGAACAACAGCTCGGCAATAACTGGGTGCGGTGCGTCGCCATGGGTCCCACCGATGGCATGCGTCGTGGCGACAAGGCCATCGATATGGGGGGACCCATCTCCATGCCGGTCGGACCCGAGACCCTCGGCCGCATCTTCAATGTGGTTGGGGAACCGGTCGATAACAAACCGGCGCCTGTCACCCAGATGCGCCTGCCGATTCACCGCCCACCCCCAACGCTGGAGGAACAGTCCGGCAAGATCGATGTCCTGGAGACGGGCATCAAGGTCATTGACCTCATCTGCCCCTTCATGCGCGGAGGCAAGGTCGGCACCTTCGGTGGCGCGGGCACGGGCAAGACCGTCATCATTCAGGAGTTGATCCATAACATCGCCATTAACCAATCCGGCTTCTCGGTCTTCGCTGGCGTCGGCGAACGAACTCGCGAAGGCAACGACCTGTATCACGAGATGGAAGAAGCGGGCGTTCTGGATAAGTTGGCGATGTGCTTCGGCCAGATGAATGAGCCACCGGGATCGCGCCTGCGCGTCGCCCTGAGCGGACTGACTCTCGCCGAGTATTTCCGCGACTACGAAAGCCGCGACATCCTGCTCTTCATCGACAATATCTTCCGATTCACTCAGGCTGGCTCTGAAGTATCCGCGCTGCTCGGCCGCATGCCCAGCGCCGTCGGCTATCAACCAAACCTGGCGGAAGAGATGGGCGAGTTGCAGGAACGCATCACGTCGACCAAAAAAGGATCGATCACGTCGATGCAGGCGGTCTACGTGCCCGCCGACGACTACACCGATCCTGCTCCCGCAACGACCTTCGCGCATTTGGACTCGACGATCGTGCTGGAGCGGTCAATCGCCTCGCGCGGCCTCTTCCCGGCCATCGATCCGCTGGCCTCGACCAGCCGTATCCTGGATCCGAACGTGGTCGGTGTGGAGCATTACAACGTCGCGCGTGGCGTCCAACAGGTTCTGCAGCGTTACAAAGACTTGCAGGATATCATCGCCATCCTGGGGGTCGATGAACTCTCCGATGATGACAAGACCACGGTGGGCCGCGCCCGCAAGCTGGAGCAATTCTTCTCGCAGCCATTCTTTGTCGGCGAGCGCTTCACAGGCCGCCCAGGCGTCTCAGTAGCCCTGAAGGATACTATTCGTTCCTTCAAAGCCATCCTGGACGGGCAGGTAGACCACATCAGCGAGACCTACTTCAGCTATGTTGGCTCTATCGATGACGTCATCAATGCCTATGAGTCCGCCAAGAAGGAGCAGTGATCCATGGCACAACGCGATGCGACCCTGCGGGTCGAGGTCGTGACGGCCACGGGCAGCACCTTCAGCGGCGATGCCGATGAAGTGATCGCCCCAGGGGGAGATGGCCAGTTAGGCATTCTCCCCCATCACGCGCCCTTGCTGACCACATTAAAGATCGGCGCACTACACATCAAACGCCGCGGCACGGAAGAGACGCTCTTCATCGGCGGCGGCTTCATGGAAGTCTACCAGGATATGGTGACGATTCTGGCTGACGATGCGGAACGCGCTGATTCAATCGACGAAGCTCGCGCCGAAGAAGCACGCCGCCACGCGCAGACCTTGCTGGAACAACAGACCAGCGATGTCGACCGCGCGGCGCTCGTCGGTGAGGTCGAACGCGCGCTCGGCCGCATCCGTGTGGCCGAGATTCATCGCCAGCGGAGCGGACGACGCGCCCCCCCGCCAACCTCGGAAATATAGGCGCGCAGCTTGACACAGTAGCTATAATCAGGGGACCAGACGTACGATATCGTCTGATCCCCTGATTTTGTTTTGTGGAGAAGTGCGCGATGATCCTCTTTGGCTTTCGTACCCGTGGAAAAACCCTGGGTCAGCATACCGTGGGCTGCCCCAATTGCCATCGTGAAGCCATGACGACCTTCAGCCAGCGCCGTAGCTGGTTCACGCTGTTCTTTATCCCAATCTTCCCGATCAGTGGCAAAACGACGGTCGCGACATGCAATCTGTGTGGCTTTCGCTATAACGTCGACAACCAAAAAGCGGAGGCCCTCTTCGTCGCAGCGGCATAATCCTGTCGTCACAGGTACCGGTGAGGCGATACATACCGCCTGAGCCGGGGCGGCGCGTCATGCGTACCCATAGGTGCCCTTCCTGTCGCTGATCGACACACCCCGACAGAGGTGTTCACGACGGTGAGGTAGTTCAATGCGCCGCCTTCGCCCCAGCCCCACAGAGCGGCAGAACCACCTGGCCAACGATCGTCGGGTATGCCTGACGATGGCGACGCCAGGCCGCCCAACACGCGGCACCGGTCGGCTCGACATCCAGTCCGCGGCGGGCCAGGTCGGATTGCGCCGCCAGCACCTCGACATCATCCACTGTCAGGATCGCGCCGCGCATCGCGCGAATCGCGGTGAGGATCTGTTCCGCGCGGGGCGGCGCGGCGATGGCTATGCCCTCGGCGATGGTTGGCATGGGCGGCGCGGGCACGCCGCCCTGCCAGGCGGCGGCGAGGGGCGCGCAGGCGGCGGATTGGACGGCGATCAGTTGCGGCAAGGTATCGATGATACCCAGGTGCAGCAGATCGCGAAAGCCCAGGTACGCGCCCAATACCAGGGTCCCGTTCCCCACCGGCAGGATGACCGTCTCAGGCGCGCTCCAGCCAAGTTGTTCGACGATCTCATAGGCGTAAGTCTTGGTGCCCTGGTAAAAGAGCGGATTATAGACATGGCTGGCATAGAACCAGCCGGGACGGTCCGCGGCAGCCATGGCTGCCGCGGACACATCTGCGCGTGTCCCATCGATGACGCGGGGCACTGCGCCGTATTGCGCAATCTGCCGGATCTTATATGGCGAAGCCGCCGCCGGAACGTAGACTTCGCAGGCGATACCCGCCCGCGCCGCGTAGGCCGCCAGGGCCGCGCCCGCGTTACCGCTGCTATCCGCGACGACCCGCGTCACCCCCATCTCGCGCGCTTTGGCCAGCAACACCACCGCGCCCCGGTCTTTGAACGAGAGGGTTGGCATCATATAGTCGATCTTCAGCCAGGCCTCGGGCGCGTCTGGTCCGACGGCGATCAGCGGGGTCATCCCCTCACCCAGCGTGATGGCCTCCCACACGCTGCTCGCCGACGCAAATGGCAACGCCTCGCGATAGCGCCAGAGCGTAGCCGGACGCGAGCTGATCGCCGCGCGCGGCAACGAGATGGGGAAGTCGGTGAGATCAAATAACCCACCACAGGAGCACCGCCAGGGCGCATCTGCGGTCAGATCGCAGGTTTGCCCACACGTCACACAGCGCAGTCCCGTCTCGGTCGACATCGCTCACGCTCCCGCGCGGTAGGCTACACTCAATCCCTTGCCAATAGGGAACACCATATGATCGACGCGTGGTAGCGCGGCGACAGCGGCAAGATATGGTGCGAGCTCACCGGGCGGCAAGGTCGCGTTATCATGCATCAACAGCGCATTCGACGTCAGTTTAGGGAGCAAGAGTTCCAACTGGCGCGGGGCGCTGACCCGATCTGCGTCGAAAAAGACCGCATCAAATGGCCCACTCAGCTCAGTGACAATCGCCGTCGCATCCCCAACCAACAACGTCACCTGGTCATGCAGTCCAGCGCGCCGCAGATTTGCCTCTGCCAGCGCATGTTTGTGCTCCACCAGATCGATGCTCGTGACATGCCCACCGGTCGTGCTCGCCGCCCAGGCCAGCCAGAGCGTGCTATACCCGCTGGATGTGCCAATCTCCAGGATTGACCGCCGCTGACCCAGGCGTAGCAGCAATGCCACTAACTCCGCGGTCTGAGGTTCCAGGTGCATCATCCGCTCGGTGTAGCGAGTATGTGTGGCATCGTTGGCGAGGCCCTCGGCATAGAGAGCATCGAGTTGTTCACGCAGTTCGGGCGGCATCGTCAGGGTCATCATCGTCCTCATTTCTGGTCTGATGGCTGGCAAACCGAGCGAGCTATCAGTTCGTGAGCAGCATCGGTTGCAGATTCTCCCACGATCGTCGCAGGCTCTCTAACGCGGGGATCCGTGGATCATCGTTTTCGACATAATACCATGCCACGCCCGCAGTCTGGGCGGCGCGCAGAATACGCGGCATATCCAGCGTCCCGTCGCCGACCTCGGTGAAGGTCCGATCCGGGGCGAGATCCTTGAGATGCATCTGCCGAATGCGCGGGCCGTGCTCCGTAAGGAACGCGACGGGGTCCACACCCGCGAAGGCTGACCAGTAGATATCAAATTCGAAGGTGACGAGGGCGGGGTCAGTAGCATCGAGTAGGATATCAAAGAGGCGCTGGCCATCTTGCTGAGCGAATTCGAAATCATGGTTGTGATAACTCAGCGTCAGACCCGCATCGGCGCAATGTCGCCCCAGTTGATTGAGCTGCGCCGCGAGGGCGGCAAAACGCGCGGGCGTCCGCCATTCTGGACTCAGCCACGGAATGACGATAGTCTCGACTCCCAACACTTTGGCCGCGGCGATCTCGCGCGCGGGATCAGCACGCATGCGGTCAATGCTGACATGGCTGGTCGGTGCACGCAAACCCGCTGAAACTAAAGCGGCGTGCTGCTCGGCGACGGTGAGTTGATCTTGCTGAATAAGTTCGACCGTCGGATAACCGATGGCGGCGATGTCGCGGAGCGTGCTAGCGAAATCCTGAGACAGGGCTGCGCGTACCGTAAAGAGTTGAGCGCCGATCTGCTGCGTCTGCATAGGTCGATCCCTTCTTGCACAAGGCTTGGAGCCGCGCGGGCGGCTTAGGCTGGTATCATTGTAAATGTTAGCGCTAACAATGTCCAGCGATCGGATCGTAGCAACGTCGGGCGATCCCCGCGGGCGCTATTTCAGACTGCGGCGCACTCGCAGGTCCGGTGGCAATGAGCACCTGCAATCAGCCTCCTGGGTGCGGCGGAGCAGTGCTGGCGCGGACAATCAGTTCAGGTTCAAAGACCTTCTGGCGCAGGCTGGTCGTGGGGTCGGCAATGAGTTCTACGAGATACTCCAGTCCGGCAGCGGCCAGCGCGTCAAAATCTTGTCGTACCGTCGTCAGCGACGGGATCGCGTAGCGCGCGATATCGCGATCATCAAAACCCACAACCGAGCAATCCTGAGGAACGCGCTTACCCGCCTCCCAGAGCGCGTGAATCGCGCCGATCGCCAGATTATCGTTAGCACAGACCACCGCCGTGAACCGCTCGTGGCGCGCCAGGAGCGCTTGCATGGCGGCGTAGCCATCGCCTGGATGAAATCCGCCATCACCATGCATCACGCTGAGCGCAGGCGAGAGCCCGTGGGCGCGCATCGTCGCGACCCAACTGGCGTGCCGCTCCTGGGCATCCACCAATCGCGTCACCGGCCCGGCGATCTCGGCAATGTCGCGATGGCCAAGCGCGATGAGGTGTTCGACCGCTAATTGGGTTCCATGATATTGGTTGATAACCACTGAGGCCATCGGCTCCCCTGACCGTGGCGCGGGCATGTGCGCCGCCAGATACGTGTCGACATAGACAATGGGGATATCGCGACGATTCAGACGAGCGATCGCCTCGGTGTGGCTGGCGGTCGCGACCGAGAAGAGTAAGATACCCTCGGCCATCTGCGTCATCGCCTCCTCCATCGCCAATCGAAAGGTGTCCGCGTTGCTGGCGATATTGTATTCATGCACGAGACGATAGCCCAGCCCGCGGCCCCGGGCGACCAGACGGTTGAGATGGACGGGATAGCCTTCATCGAAGAGGAAGACAGTGATGAGCCGCGATCGCTGATATTTCAAATTGCGCGCCGCCTGATTTGGCTGATAATCAAGGTCCGCGATAGCGCGTTGCACGCGCTGGCGCAGTTCTCCCGACACCAACGGGCTCGCATGCATGACGCGCGAGACGGTCTGTGATGAGACACCCGCGCGCATGGCCACGTCGCGCAAGGTGACGCGCCTGGGTGACGGTTGCGTCATATGTACATCCAAATTTTTATACTCAATACCTCCACTACCATATCGTACCTCACTGACTGCTGGTCGGCGACTATAGGGGGCTTTATTGCGCGCGCGGGAGCACTCTCGAGGCACACCGCCAACTGGCATGGAAATGGTCGCTACGCGTAGGATAGTGGTCCGAACCCTATGGGCAGTACAGGTATTGGCCGCTGAGCCATGCTGTTCAATGCCACATCAATCGGACCACCACTGGCGTTGACAATAGCCAGGGTCAATGGTACGCTGTTAACGTTAACACTACCACATGTAGGATGGCGACTGCCATGGTGGTATCCGCAAGGCACACCATCCCTCCAAGGAGATCGGGCATATGGCTGCGCTACCCAAACCTGTGGCGGTCGGTGTCATCGGCTGCGGCACGATCAGCGATATCTACTTCAGCCAGATGGCGAAGTTTCCCAATTTGCGCCTCGTTGCCTGCGCCGATATCATCGAGGAACGTGCTGCTATCAAAGCTGCAGAGTACGGCATGCGCGCGCTCACGGTCGAAGCGTTGCTGGCCGAACCCGAGATCGAGCTGGTCGTCAACCTGACGATCCCCAGCCAGCATGCCCCGGTCAACCTCGCCGCGCTCACTGCCGGGAAGTCGATCTATTGCGAGAAACCTCTGGCATTAGCCAGCGCCGATTGCCAGCGTATTCTGGATCTCGCCAAGCAATCTCACCTGCTGGTCGGCAACGCGCCCGATACCTTCCTGGGGGGCGGACTTCAGACCGGACGCCAATATCTGGATGCTGGCGGGGTAGGCCAGCCGATCCAGGCGGTCGCCTCGTTTCAGAGCAGTGGACCGGAGGGCTGGCACCCACAACCGGATTTTTACTTCGCGCCAGGTGGCGGCCCAATGTTCGATATGGGGCCATACTATCTGACCGCGCTGGTCATGTTGCTCGGGCCAGTGCGGCGAGTCGGGGGTCTGACGAAAATCACCCACGCCGAGCGAACCATCGGCGCTGGTCCGCGCAAAGGCGAACGTATCCCCGTTACCACGCCAACCCACATCGCGGGAGTGCTGGAGTTCGCCTCAGGCGCTATGGGGACCATCGTCACGTCCTTCGATACGCATGCGCGCTACCGCCCCACACTGGAGATCACGGGGACGGAAGGAACCCTGCGTCTGCCAGATCCCAACACGTTCGGCGGCCCCCTCTACCGCGATCAACCGGGTGAGCAAGAATGGCAAACGCTCGCCGTCCCATTCGGATATACGACAAACAGCCGCGGTCTGGGAGTGGCCGACCTGGCCTCCGCCCTACGTAGGGGTCGGTCACCACGCGCCAGTGGTGCGCTAGGTGCACATGTGGTGGAGATCATGGAAGCCTTCGGCGCCTCTGCCAATACCAATCGATTGATCACCCTGACCACCACGTGCGAACGTCCCGCGCCGATGGTGGCAGACGCCGAGCCATATCACATCGCTGATTGACGACTGGAGGCCATGTCCCGCGCATCCCACCGCGCGTTGCATGAGCGACAATGGGCGAGAAGGCATGGCCGTTTGCGGTGCCGTCGTCCAGGTGATATACTGAGAGAGCGTCGATTGACGCGCCAAATTCACACGTGCCGCCGGCGTCGGTCTCCTGTTCATCCAGAGAGATGACAACTGACGGGGTACCGCGCGCACGGAGGAAAAAAGCAGGAGGTATACCCAGCTTGGCTAACGTTGTCGCAATGAAACAACTCCTTGAAGCCGGTGTTCACTTCGGTCACCAGACCCGGCGATGGAACCCCAAGATGAAGCCCTTCATCTTCACAGACCGCAATGGCATCCACATCATTGACCTGCAGCAGACCGTTACCCGCCTCAACGATGCCTATCGTTTCGTGTCTCAGCTAGCGGCTAACGGCGAATCGGTCTTATTCGTCGGCACCAAGAAACAGGCCCAGGAAGCCGTCGAACGCGAAGCGGTTCGGAGCGGTCAGTATTTTGTCAATCAGCGCTGGCTGGGTGGCATGCTGACAAACTTCCAGACGATTCAGGTCCGCATCCGCTATCTGCGCGATCTGGAGCGCCGCAAAGAACAGGGCGAATTCGAGCGCCTGACCAAAAAAGAGGCCCAGCGGCTCGACGAGCAGATCATTCGCCTGGAGAAGATCCTGGGCGGCATCAAAGAGATGCGCCGTTTGCCCGCCGCCATTTTTGTGGTCGATACGCGCAAAGAGCACACCGCCGTCCTGGAAGCGCGCCGCCTGGAGATCCCCGTGATCGCTCTGGCAGATACAAATTGTGATCCAGACGAGATGGATTATCCCATCCCCGCCAACGATGATGCGATCCGCGCAGTTGCCCTGCTCTGTTCAAAGATCGCCGATGCGGCGGTGGAAGGACGCGCGCAACTCGAAGCGGCCCGCAAAGATGAGAGCGGTGAACAGGTCGCGACGACGGACGAGGCGCCGCATAGCACCATGGCCGATGTCGAAGCTGCGTTCACTCAGGCTGAACCAGCATCAGTCGGCGCGCCTGCCGAAGAGACCCCACCAACCGCATAAACCATGGTGGCAGACATAACACCGGGGCGAGGCGCCGCAGGGCGATCCTCGCCCCATTGTCTGTATCCAGGACTTTTCACCAGGCCCTCCACTGTGCGATACTATGGAAAGTGGCAAACTGATCACACGCATCTGACAGACACTCAGAGTGTTTGTCTGCGATATCACGAACAAGATCTATGGCTGCGAAAGCCAGGAGAGTTGGACTATGCAATTTACCGCCGAGGATGTCAAGCGGTTACGTGAAGCGACAGGGGCAGGGTTCGCGGATTGCCGCGCCGCTCTGGCCGATTCCGCATCGTACGAACAAGCAGTAAAAGTCATCGAAGAGAAGGGCCAAAAACGCGCTGATAAGGTGAAGGGCCAGGACCGCGAGACGCGGCAGGGGTATATCGGGCATTATATTCACCACGCTGGCAATCTGGGTGTGCTGGTCGAATTGAACTGCAGCACCGATTTCGTGGCGCGCAATGATGAATTTCGCCAACTGGCCAAGGACCTGGCGATGCAGGTCGCGGGCCTGAACCCCAAGTACATCAGCTTCAGCGAGATCCCTGAGGCCGAGCTGGAAGCTTATCGCAAAGAGCTGGCGAATGATCCTGAGGTGAAGAAACGCCCAGTAGACAAGCGCCCGATGATCATCGAAGGGAAACTGAAGAAGCAGTTGGGTTCACAGATCTTACTGGAGCAGACCTTCGTGAAAGATGACACCAAGACCATCGGCGCGATGGTCGATGATCTGATCCGCAAGACGGGCGAGAACATTGTCGTCCGCCGCTTCGTGCGCTTCGCGCTCGGCGAATAAGCGCCGCCATCGCCCCTCTCCGCCCAGTGTGGAGAGGGGCATGAGCGCACGCGCCGCGCTGGCTTTCTGCGCAGCATACTCTCTCGAAAGCAGAGGATTCAAATGACCACCCCCGGCCAATCACACGTCCGCTATTCGCGGCTCATGCTCAAACTCAGCGGTGAAGCCCTGGCGGGAACGCAGGGGTTTGGGATTGATCAGCAGATGTTGCGGCATATCGCCAATGAGATCAGGCAGATCTATGAGCGGGGTGTCGAGATCGCCATCGTGCTGGGTGGCGGTAACATTCTGCGGGGCGCGAACGAGGCAGAGAGCGGTATGGATCGTGCTCAGGCCGACTATATGGGCATGTTAGCAACCGTGATCAACAGTCTGGCATTACAAGATGTGCTTGAACGCGAGGGCATTGTGACCCGCGTCCAGACCGCCATCTCCATGCCTTCGGTTGCCGAGCCCTATATTCGCCGTCGCGCTATCCGCCATCTGGAGAAAGGGCGGGTCGTGATCCTCGCTGGTGGCACAGGGGATCCCTTCTTCACGACCGATACCGCCGCGGCGCTGCGGGCGGTGGAATTGCATTGTGATGTGCTCCTCAAAGGCACCAAGGTAGATGGCGTCTATGAGGCCGATCCCAAACAGCACCCACAAGCGCGCCGCTTTGCTCAACTCAGTTACCGCGAAGCGATCAACCAGGGACTGCGCGTCATGGATGGGACCTCATTGACACTGTGTCGCGACAATCACCTTCCCATCATCGTCTATAATTTGATGGATCTTGGCGCGGTAGAGCGTATCGCGTTAGGTGGGGTGAGCGGGACCCTCGTCCATGATCTCGACACTCCCGAAGGGGTCATCTGGGCTTGAGCGCCACGATCCAACAGAAAGGGCTTCCGTTATGGCTGATGATCTTTTCACCGATGCCGAACATCGGATGAAACAAGCAATTGAAACCTTGCGCAAAGAGCTACAGACCATTCGGACGGGTCGCGCCAGTCCGGCACTTGTCGAGCGCCTCATCGTCGAGTATTATGGAAATCCGACGCCACTGCAACAAATGGCCGCCATCCATGTGACCGACGCACGAACCCTGTCGATTCAGCCCTGGGACCGCAAAGCGCTGGGCGAAATCGAGCGAGCGATTCAGAAAAGCGATCTGGGCTTGAATCCCACCAACGATGGTATCGTCATCCGCATCACCCTGCCAGCTTTGACGGAAGAGCGTCGCAAGGATCTGGTAAAGGTCGTGCGCAAGAAAGTGGATGAAGCCAAAGTGGCGATTCGCAATGTCCGTCGTGATGCGCATGATCGGCTCCGTGCTCAGGAAAAAGCGAAACAGATCACTGAGGATGAAACAAAACGGAGCACCGAACGTCTTCAGAAGATGACGGATAAATACGTCGAAGAACTGGATCGCGTTGGTCTGGCCAAGGAACAAGAGATCCTTGAGGTGTAGTGTTGCCAAGGTGAGGGTGGGGTTATGACGCGAGGGAAATTACGCCAGATCTTTGATCTACTGGTGAAATCGTCACGGGGGGCTCCCTCGCGCGAGGAACAGCAAGCAACAGACAATGCACCGCGCGGGCAGACGCCTGAGCATGTCGCCCTGATCATGGATGGAAATGGTCGCTGGGCCACGCGCCGCCATCTGCCGCGCAGTGCCGGCCATCGCGCTGGCGTGGAGGCGTTGCGCCGCATCGTGGAGATTGCGCCCATCGAACACGTCAAAATGTTGACCGTCTATGCGTTCTCAACCGAGAATTGGGGGCGCCCCGCCGACGAGGTCAATGGTTTGATGGACCTCTTCTGGGATGCATTCCGCACGTACCTCGAAAGGCTGGACCACGAAGGGGTGCGCATCCGACATTTTGGCAGGCTGGATCAACTGCGACCGGATGTACGCGAGGGCATTCAAAACGCGGTCGAACGGACGCGCCAGAATGACCATTTCCAGCTCAACGTCTGCCTGAATTATGGCTCGCGAGGCGAGATCACCGACGCGGTCAGAGAGATCGTCGCGCTGGGAATCGCGCCAGAGGACATTACCGAAGCCACCATCAGCCAGCATCTCTACTCGCGCGATGTCCCGGATCCAGATTTGGTCATCCGGACCGCGGGTGAGATGCGCCTTTCGAATTTCTTACTCTGGCAGTCGGCATATAGCGAATATTACGCGACGCCGACGCTCTTCCCTGACTTCGATCATGAAGAGTTCGTACGCGCCCTCACCGCGTATGGACAGCGACAACGGCGCTTCGGCAAAGTCGTGCAGGAGCCACCGCCAATACCGGCCGCGATCGATGCAGATCAATCGACACCGGTCCCAACTTGCTGAATGGATGTCCTCCCCATGGACGGGACGTGCCACAACGATGTATGCTGTGGAAGTTCGCGGAATAGAAGCACGGTTGCCCATGGGTTGCGGAGAGGAAACAGCCAATATGCGAGACGACGCCTGGCGTATCACCTTGCGGAATCAACCATGGTATCGTCGTGCCGCCAGTTATACGCAACATTTGATCAGTCGCGCGACTCCCGATTGGTTAAAGTCTCTCAGTAAGCGCTTGATTACCGCGGCGATCGCCATCCCGATCGTCTTGGCGATCAGTTGGTATGGTGGCTGGGCAGCGTTTGGCGGCGCTGTGCTGATCCTGGGGTTGGGCATCTATGAGCTGCATACGATGTTTCATAAGCTTGGCTATCGCCCTTTGACCCTCTTCAGTTTCTGTTTCGGCGTCGCGCTCTTTCTGGCCGCGCTCCCCCTGGCGGCGCCGTACCGCTCCCTGGTGGTCGAGGCCCTCATCAGCCTGCTCGTGTTGGGTTCGCTCTCCTGGTTATTGCTCACCCGGCACGCGCCCGGCACCGCGCTGATGGATTGGGCATTGACGCTGGTTATGTCGCTTTACCTGGCCTGGCCGATCTCGTACCTGCTGGCATTGCGTGGCATGGTGGTGGGGACCGGTTCGCCACGCTTCTGGTGGATGGTCGTCGTCTTCTTGGGGGTCTGGGCCTTTGATAGCGGCGCATACTTTGCCGGTCGCTTTTTTGGCGCCCACGCGCTGGCTCCCGCCATCAGCCCGGGCAAGACCTGGGAAGGCGTCGTGGGCGGTTCACTGCTCGCGCTGGCCTCTGTCTTTGTCTTTACACGTTTCATCACCCCACCCATCGCCTGGTATCATGTCGTGGCGCTGGGCATCCTGATCAGTTTCGCGGCGACCATTGGCGATCTCGCCGAATCGCTCATCAAACGCCAGGCGAACGTGAAAGACAGTGGTAATTTCTTCGTAGGCCACGGTGGCGTCCTGGATCGTATTGATAGTCTCCTCTTCGCGATTGTGGTGGTCTATTTTTACACCGCCTTGCTGGGGCTGATCTGAACTTACCCCGCCATGGAAATAGTTCCGCAATCGGTCTTTTTGGGAGCTCATCAAAAAGATTTTCGACATCGCAGAGATTCCCCTCCGAACTGGACCATGTTTTGCGATCTCCCCCTGACAGAATGCGACCACGAGAACCACTCCGGTCATTATCACCACCGCGTCTCGCATGATTGACAAGCTGCAATGAGATCATTACAGGAATAGCCCGTAAAGCCGCTGCGCCTTTAGGCCATGCGGATGAAAGGGCTTGCGTCGGCTTTAGCCAGAGTTCCGGAGCATGACAGGGAAGACGTTCTTGTTGTAGAATAT
>DAIDHM010000224.1 GCA_027459705.1 Ktedonobacteria bacterium
TTATGCCGCCGATCTCGATCCAATCGGCAATCTCCGCGCCCAATTGCGGCCTGAGCTCGCCGCACTGCATGCGCCCCAGATCTGAATTTACGACTTGGAGGGAGCCGATGCAAAACATCGACGATGATAGCACCGCGAATCTGCACCACGGGGACGATATGTTCTTACGGACAGGTACCTTGATCAATGGGCGCTATAAAGTGTTGAGTATTCTGGGCAATGGTGGTATGGGAACGGTCTATCTCGCACAAGATCAAAATGTACCAACAGGGCGGCTCTGCGCGGTGAAAGAGACACATGCCGTTGGCGACGATGCACAGCAAAGGGCGTTGGGCGCTTTGCGGCTCGAATGGGAATACATGAATACCCTGCAACATCCGGCGATCCCGATAGGTTATGATTATTTTGGCTGGCAAGGTCGTCAATATCTGGTCATGGAATATATTGAAGGGGATTCGCTGGCGAAAAAATTGGAGGATCGCAAGCAACAGATCGAAAAATTTGATGAAATCACCGTCGCCACCTGGGCGATCCAGATCTGTGACATTTTTCATTATCTGCATACGCAACAGCGGCCAATCTATTATCGCGATTGCAAGCCAGAAAACTTCATCCTCTCCCCCAGTGGCAAAATGCGCATCATCGACTTCGGTATCGCGCGACGTGAGCGCGATGCCCCCAATAAAGTCTATACCGCGCTTGGCACCAAAGGCTACGCCGCACCGGAAGCCTATACAGGTGAGTGCGATGCGCGCACGGATATCTTCTCCCTGGGTGTCATGATGCATGCGCTGCTGACGTACACAGATCCAGATAAAATCTGGTCGAACATGTGGCGCGAGAATCCCCCCAGGAACTATCGGCCCAACTTGAGCCGGGCTTTCGATCAGGTCATTATGCGTTGTCTGGAACCTGACCGGACGCGTCGTTGGGCTAGCGTAGCAGACCTCAGGGCCGCGCTAGAGCAGATCGCGAAGCCCCATCCCTCGGCGCTCCTCGTTCCGCGTGCCACCAACGTATCGCACCCTTTGGTGGGCCAGTCGTCCCAGTCTTCGGCTGAGGTTCTCGACTCTCCGGAGAGTCGGGGACCTCAGCCACTGACCTATGGGGGAGCGCGGAGCAATGAATTCATGCGTCCCCATCACTCGGTCTCGCCCAGTCCACTCTGGCATTGGCAAGCTGAAGCACCTATTCATACGGCGGCCACGCAGTTTGGAGACGTCATCTATCTGGGATCACTGGACCATAAACTCTACGCGCTCAATCGCGAAGGGAAGCTGATTGGCACCTACCGCGCGCGGGCACCAATCTATAGCGATCCGTTGGTGACACGGCGTGGGGTCTATTGCTGTGCGGAAGATGGCACGATCGTGGTTCTGGACCATAGCCTGAAGCGAGTGATCTGGACCCAGAAGACGCGCGAGCGCATCATCTCATCGCCCGTGATTATCGATGATTTACTCGTAGTGGGGACGGATGCGCATCATGTTCTGGCCTTCAACGCGCGCAATGGTGAACCACGCTGGGAATGCATGACGCAGGGTGCGGTGCGCAGCGAGATGGCGGTGATCAATGATCTGGTCATTTTTGGCGCGGATGACGCGAATATCTATGCGATCGACGCGCAAGGACAGCGGCGTTGGTCACACCGCTGCCGTGATAAGATTGAGGCGAGGCCTGAGTTGGTACCTCAGCGCCATGGCGAATTGGTCATGGTGGGGTCATTTGATCGCAAGCTCTATGCGCTGGCGGTCGAGAGCGGCTTTGTGGACTGGATGATGCAGACGGAAGGCAGCATTGTGGGAGGGGCGGCATTCGATGGTCGATACCTGTACGTGGGGTCAGGCGATGGGTGCGTCTATTGCCTGGATACGCAACGCCGTGGAGAGGAACGGTGGAAGTATAATACCAGGAGTCAAATCTCTTCAGATCTCGTCTGGCGGGCCGGTCGGCTCTATTTCGGGGATGCAGATGGCAACGTCACCTGCCTGCGTACCGAACCGCGTGATGTGATGTGGTGTTTTAAGACAGAGGGCGCCGTTGTGGCGCGACCTTTAGTGCTGGATAATCAGGTGATCATTACCAGCAAAGATCACTCGATCTACGCGTTGCCTGATCCTGGACACGAAGCAAGCAATACGATGACCTCCAGTACGTGACGGTGGCATGCCCATGGGACGTGCAGATTTTTGGGAGCAGAGGTGCGGCAGGCATGATGACTCAGTCGAACATTGCGGACAATGACTTTACACCACTTCCGATCGGGAGTGTCATAGGTAACAATGCTGAGAGCTATGTGATTATGCGCGTCGTGAGCGCCACTCCCCAACGGATCGTGTATCTCGTGCGCCTGGCCCCCGAGACTCCAGAAGACGTTGGGGAGTCGCGACCAAATGATCTGTATCTACGTTTGGTGGCCAGCCCGCCCGGTGGTTTGGCAGAGGCCATGACGACGGCGGCGATGCGTTTGCGCCATCCACGCCTGCTGGCGATCCGCGTCACTTTCAGTCGGGCCGATGCGGACTATGTCGTGCTGGATGTGCCTGGTCCGGAATGGCCGCAGGAACGCCCCAAATTGGGCACAGAAGAGGCATTAGCGGTTGGAGTCATGATCGGTGAGGTGCTCACCTACCTCCATGGACATGGTGTCGCTCACATGCACATTCGCCCTGAAGTAATCTGTATCACGCCGCAGGGGATCTTTCTGGACGGACTGGAAGATGCGACGGTGGTGACAGGTTCCGTCACCGAATCTGAGACGCTCTTCGCGCGTGACGCGAATTTTTTGGCGCAGGCAATCGGCGTCCTGGCGCCTGCCGCGGCAGTCGCGACTCCAGCGGATGAGGCACTCAGTCACATCGTGCAACGGGGCGCGGAAGGCGACTATGTTTCAATCCGCGAGATCATGCTGGATTTTTTGCGGGCTTTGCCTGATGGACTGCCACAATTGGTCCCAGCCGACGCTACTCAGCCGATGCGCTTACTGTTTGGCAAAGCGACAACCGTTGGGCTCGTGCGCACGCAAAATCAAGATGCTACGGCCGCGCTCATCCTGGAAGTTGATGACGATCAACCCGCCACTTCGCTGGCGGGGGTCATCCTGGTGGCGGATGGTATGGGTGGCGAGGCTCAGGGCGAAGTTGCCAGCCGCATTGCCGCGCGCATGATCGTCGCCGAGGTGGCGCGGCGGTTCCTCAGCCCCGTCGCGCGATCCACAGCTAGTGATCTGCCCAATGGTGTGGATCAACCGGGTGACGCGCCAACCACGATGAATCTGGATAGCATCAACGCGCTGGTCGAGGCGTTCCGCGCGGCCAATGCGCGCATCCGCAATATGTCGCGTCGGCTCGAGCGCGCTGCGGGGACGACTGCTACCGCTGTCATGTTCTACGCCCATGACGCGATCATCGGGCATGTTGGGGATAGCCGGGCCTATCTGTACCGCCAGGGAGAGATGATGCAGTTAACACAAGACCATTCCCTGCTGCAACGGATGATTGATCTTGGTCAATATGCGCCCGAGACCGTAGGAATGCAGGTGCCACGAAATTATCTGTATCGCTCGCTGGGGCAAGGTGATGATCTGGAGGTGGATACGCGGATCATTAAGATCGGTATCGGCGATACGCTCTTGCTGTGTTCCGATGGGCTCTGGGACCTGGTAACGAGCGCGGAGATGAAAGAGGTGCTGGGGAGCGATCGCTCGCCAGAAGAGATGGCAAATGAACTGACCATCATCGCCAACTCGAAAGGCGGTACAGATAACAGCACCGCCTTCGTCGCGCGTTTCGTCGCGCGTTAAAGACGCGCCTCAGACTCCCTGAAAAGTCTGTGGATAGGTATTGACTCCATGGATTTGCCCTAGTGGCCAGAAGACCAGAAAGACTTTCCCGATGATCAAATCGCGATTGACCGGTCCCCAATACCGCGAGTCGTAGCTAATGGGACGGTTATCGCCCATGACGAAGTACTGATTGGCGCCGAGTTTCCATTCATTCGCTACAGAACTCTCCTGACCGGTTGAATCGCGCAGGATGTATGGCTCATTGAGCTGGTGGCCGTCAACGCTGACAGAAGTTGGCGTGACGATCACGGTGTCGCCAGGGATGCCAATGATGCGTTTGACGCACCCGTCACCTGGTGCGGTGCGAGGATCGAGGGGATGGCAGTCCACGACAACCACGTCACCACGCTGGGGGGAGCCAAAAACGTAGGAGAGGCGATTGATAGCCATCAACTGTGAATCCAGAAAGTTGGGGATCATACTTGGGCCGTTGACCCGATAGGTCGCCAGACTCAAGCGAATCGCGAAGAAGATCACGGCGACCAGCAGGACCACCTCGACCACTTCGCGTAGGAGATGCGCGCGCCGGATTCGAGCTTCTTCAGCTTGTTGTATCATAAACGCGATCCTTCAAGAGTTTGGGTTTCCTCTATCCAGCGCGGACAACGCCGTTCTGGGTAGGGGAATCAGCAAGATTATATCATGGTAGGCTACTGGTCATCCCCAAAATGGGAGATGTATCCTTTCCTACCGAGGAGAGTGTGCATGACAGCCCCTGGAGAAGCACGTACTGGCCATCCATATTTTATGCATGATGAGATGATGGCGCAACCCGCGGCGATGGAAGCCGCATTGGTGGGATCGGCATCAGAGCAGCCAGATGAGGAACAGCGCGACCATATTGCGCGCGAATTGGCCGGTACGCACAGCGCTACCGAATCAATCGTTGGCCCAGGTTTTCTGGCTCCGGCGCTGGTAGGGCGAGGCCGCGTCTGGCTGACGGGGTGTGGTACGGCGTACCATGCGGCGCTGACGGGGGCGCACTGGTTCCAGCATTGCACGGGCGATCTGCTCGATGTCCGTGCTGTGCAGGCCTTCGAGTTCGCACACTACTCACTTGATGTACCACGTCCACATGATGCAATGCTCGCGCTCAGCCATTCCGGGACGGCCTCCGCTACAGTTGCCGCATCAGAGCGCGGTAAAAGTCTGGGGATGTACACGGTCGCCTTGACCGGCCAGGCCGAGAGCCCCGTCACCCTGGCTTGTGACGAGACTGTCCTGACAATGGGCACCGAGACCAAGGCATCGACCTACACCATCAGCCATTTGACGATGCTCAGCGTGCTGGCGGATCTCGCCGTGCGGACAGCGGGACATCTGCACGAACGCCGTGATATCGCCAAAACCTTCGGCGCGACCGTCGAGTTGCTCCCAGAGTTGGCGCGGTCGGTGTTGGCGCGCGAGGACGCCATGCGCGCGATCTGCGCGGCGATACCGCCGTCTATCAATCAAATCATCGTTGCAGGGGCAGGAGTGAACTGGTACACTGCACTCGAAGGCGCGCTCAAAATTCGCGAAGCCGCATATGTCTCTGCCAGTGGGATGGAGATGGAGGAAGTGCTGCATGGACCATGGTCGTCGTTTGATGCCCAGACCGTGTTGATCGTCCTTGCTCCATCACAGGTTGGTGGGACCGGTACCGCGAACGGATCGCCGGGGGAAATGGCGACGCGTGCTCGCGCACTCGACTGCTTGCACGCGTTAAGTACAATTGGCTTGACGACGATCGCCCTTGGCGGAGAACGCGACGCAGAATTGATGAGCGCGGCCCAGCATTTCTTTGCTTTGCCGGACTGCCCAGAACTCTTCAGCGCGGTCCCGGCAACCATCGCCCTGCAATTGTTGACCTACTGGTTGGCGATGGGGCGCGGTAGCAATCCGGACATGATCCGTCGCGATCAGCCACGTTGGAAAGCAGCGCGTGCTATGTATACGCGCTGACCTTGGCCGTTTGGCATTTTTGATATTGAATGATAAGCAATAGGCGCAGGGTCAACCCCTGCGCCACCACAACATTGAAGGGAATGCTTCGATGTCTCTGTACGCTTCGATCCTCGCAGGAGGCAGCGGGACACGCCTCTGGCCGTTGAGCACCAAGACCACCCCCAAGCAGTTCCTCTCGCTCGCGGGGGAACGGACGATGATCCAGCAAACGGTGGATCGACTTTTGCCACTGACTCCGATCGATCATATGTATATCGTGACGTTCGAGAATTACTCATCGCTGGTGCGCGAGCAATTGCCAGATTTGCCAGTCGAGCAGATTATCGCCGAGCCATCCGGACGTGGCACCGCCGCTTCGATCGGTCTGGCGGCGACGTTCATCGCCGCCCGCGATCCGCAGGCCGTCATGGGATCCTTTACGGCGGACCATCTGATTACCGATGGTCCCGCATTCCGCAAGGCACTGACTTTCGCAGAAGAAGTCGCACGCGAGGGCTATCTGGTGACGCTCGGCATTCAACCGATTGAGCCAGAGACTGGTTTTGGATACATCCAGGCGGGCGAAGAGTTGCGGCGCGATCCCACGCAAGGGATGGTCGCCTATCGGGTCCGCCGCTTCGTTGAGAAACCGAATCGCGAAACAGCTGAGCAATTCATTCGTCGGGGCGATTATGCCTGGAATGCTGGTATCTTCATCTGGCGAGTCGATCGCATTCTTGAGGAGATCCGCCGCCATGTGCCGACTGTTGGTCGCGTGCTGGATCGTGTCGCCGCAGGAATCAGTACGGGCCGCGTCCAGGAAGAGACGCATGCTGCCTGGTCTGACCTGACCGAGAATGTGACGATCGATGTCGGGGTGATGGAACGTGCCGCGGCGGACACAGCGATGGTCCCAGTGTCGATCGGTTGGAATGATATCGGCAACTGGGGGCAGATCGCGCAGTTGCATTCGCGCGATGCGGAGGGCAACAGCCAGCACATGCAGGAATTGGGCCGCCACGTCGCGGTCGACACCCGCAATACCTTCGTGCAATCGACGACGGGCCGCGTCATCGCGACCGTCGGCGTTGAGGATCTGGTGGTAGTAGATACGCCTGATGCCGTGTTGATCTGCCATAAAGATCGAGTGCAGGGCGTCAAGCAAATTACTGATCAGCTCAGTGCTCCGCGCTGAACCTCGTATCCTGCGGTATATGGAACACCCCACGGTCCACTGGACCGTGGGGTGTTCCATTCGCATTGACCTGTGCAGGTTATTCTGCTGGAGTCGCTGCCAGCGTAGTCGAATTTGCTTTGCCCCGTTTATGCGGTTTGACTGGCAATTCGCGGTAAACGGGGGTAAGCCAGTGGAAATATTCAGAACGGCGACCACGCACAATTTCCGCGTAGTTGTCCACAATCGATCGCGAGAGGGTACCAATTGTGCCATCGCCGATAACACGGTGATCCACCTCGATGACAGGCGCAATCTGCGCACCTGTGCCACAGAGGAAGATCTCGTCGGCAATATAGAGTTCCGTCCGGTCGATGGAGCGTTCGCGGGTCGCGCGGCCGTGTTCACGGAGCGCAATCTGCATGACGGTGTCGCGAGTGATGCCCAGGAGGATATTGTCCGTTGAAGATGGGGTGTGCAGCTCGTTATTCATGACCAGGAAGAGGTTTTCGCCACTGCCTTCGGAGACGTGACCTTCCTGTGTCAACAAGATCGCCTCATCGAAGCCATTCATATTGGCTTCGGTCTTGGCAAGCGCCGAATTGAGATACCCACCGGTGACCTTAGCGCGCGCTGGAATAATATTGTCATCGATACGTCGCCAGGATGAGACACCGCATTTGATGCCGGTCGTTGGAATGTAATCACCCATTGGCACGGCAACCATATAGTAATCGTCTCGCAGCCCGTGAAGTCGCACGCCGATCACTTCATCTGCCTTGTAGACCATGGGTCGCAGGTATATATTTTCGCGCCACCCATTGCGTTTGACCAGTTCGATGGCCTGCGCCACGAGTTCATCCGGAGTGTAGTTCAAGCGCATGTTGAGAATCCGGCAAGAGTTATGCAGGCGCTCGAAGTGTTCGCGGATGCGGAAGAGATAGATATCATCCGTATCAGGATTCCAGTAGCCGCGAATCCCTTCAAAACAACCGGTCCCGTACGAGAAGCCATGGGTGAGGATGCTGACATGGCCATCAGTCGCGGGAATGATCTCGCCGTTCATCAGGACATACTTTGCGTTCATAGTTCCAGTGGCACGACAACGCTGTCGTGGCTGCCTCCTTTGTGAATGGACATGGACAACAATCAGCAGGGGAGGCTCAGGTGAGCACATCCCCAATGGACCCGAGAGCACGCTTGATTCTCTCTGGCCGATCTTCCATACAACTGGATCCGGCATCAACGCCGATGCCTCACCTGCAGTATAGCATCGGTGCTTATGACTTGGGAAGGCGCAAATATTCATCGAGCATTGGGCGATCCGCACGAGATGCCGATGCCCACTCAGCCAGACCATCCCGCACCAGGCTCTGGGCGAGGTCGCGCAGCCAATCAAGATCGGCATCCGTGAAGTCATCTTTGACGGTGGGGCCAATGGCGCGCAATGACAGGGGCGTTCCTGGCGTGACAGCGCGAAGGGCAGCGAGGATGCGACCGCGCCCATAACGAGTCGAGCCCTTGAAGGGTATGCGCGGTCGTGCATGGTAGGGGGCAGACGCCTCAGCCACCCGCGCCAACTGTTGCCAGGCCTGGCCGCTGGGGAAGAGTGCCTGGCTGGCGAGTTGCGCATACGTCGCGCAATATGCCGCGACGGGGCAGCGCTCGCAGTGCGGCTGACGGGCATTGCAGATCGTCGCGCCGAGATCCATCAGCGCCTGGTTCCAAGCATATGCCGCAGAAGGGATGGCGGGCAGGGCCGCCTCGGCCAACATCAGGGCGCGCGCGGGCGTCTGGTAGACGGAAGCTTCCGTGCTGAAATCGCCTATCAGGATGCGCGTCAGGACCCGCTGAATGTTGATGTCAACCATCGCGACCGCCTGGCCATGGGCGAAGCAGGCCACGGCACCGGCGGTGTAGCGCCCCACACCAGGGAGCGTGAGCAGGTCAGCGATGGTGGTGGGGACCTGCCCCCCGCGATCTTCCACGATGGTCTGGGCAATACGACGCAATCGGATAGCGCGCTGGTTATACCCCAGTGGGGCCCAGGCGCGAATCACCTCTTCTGGTGAGGCGGCGGCCAACATCGCGAAAGTAGGGAAGGCGGCTAAAAAAGTCAGGTATTTGCCCACGACGCGCTCTACCTGGGTCTGCTGCAGCATGACCTCCGAAACCAAGATGGCATAGGGGTCGCGGGTATGACGCCAGGGAAGATCGCGCCCATGAGCCGCATACCAGTCCAGCAGGGCCTGGTGGAGCGCGGTCGAGTCAAAATGCAAGGCGTCCAATGCCAGACGATCAGTGTTGGTCATGCCCGGTGCGCCAGTGTAATACACTCACTTGAGGGGCAGGTTGGGTGGCGTAGGGTGACTCCGCTGTTGCGTCAGTCACGACAGCCTCTTCGGGCATGGAGATTGCTGGTGCGCGATGCGGTGGGGGGGGCTCTTCAGGTCCCGAACCCTCGCGCCAATGCATCTCACTGATCTGTTTGCCTTCGCGGTACATCGCGTAATCTAAGGCTGGCGAAGGAACCGGACGAAAGATATATTCGCGCTCATCGTCTTCGTTCGTGGTTGCTTGTTTGCGCGGTGTGACTGGCGCGAGGAGATCGGGTAGCGGCTTGGTGACCTGCGCGACGAAGCCATGTTCGGCCATCATTTGCGAAGCATGCGCCAGATCAGCATCCTCGTTGCGCAAGAGCAAGGCTTTCACTTGCTTGAACACCCAAAACTGTTCGGAATCCAGCCCTTTGGCAAGCGCGTTCAACTCGCCATTTTGATAGATGAAGGTCGCGGTCGCACCGCGAGGGTGGGTGTAGATGACGGTGAAGTTACGAGGCATCGTCAGTTGGTCTCCTCAGCGGCGTTTGTAGACGCGGAATAGGGCCTGGACCTATCGTCACCATAGCACATCCTCCCCCCTGAGATCAAGAGAGTAAGGCGGCCCGCAGCCCGCCATCGTGGCCAGATGCTTGACCAATTTGTGGCTCAGACGTATGATGAACGCAACCGGAATAGGGAAAGCGGAGAGCCCATTGCCAATCCCCTACCTGACCTCCGCCAGTCCCGTGCCTCCTCCTCATATCGCGCGCACCATATCCGCGTGCCAGAGGGAACATCAAGGAGCTTGTGTAAAAACATGCCAAAGACGAATACAAAGCGCGGTGCCTCTCGTAGCGCGGTGAAGATCCGCCAGGCCCACGCGACCGCTATCGAAGACCGAGCAGTGCGCACTGTTTCCGCGCAAATGCGGCGCGTCGATAAACGGAAGCCCCGGCGCTCCGGACTTGCCGCCTTCTCCCATCAATTCCCCATCCTCACCTCCGCGATCGGCGTGATCCTCGTTGCCCTGGTGCTTTGGGGTGGTTTCGGCTTTGCGCAAAAAAATCAACTCGGGCCGTTCGCTCCGAAGTTCGACGCTTGTCTCTGGGCCGATGCCCCAGCAAATTTCAAGCTCAGCGGCACCATTGTGCGCCATTATAGTGCACCGCCGCGCACATGCATCACCGCTGGTACGCACGGTCTGTATCTCGCGACGATCCACACGGCCCGTGGGAACATCGTGATGGAAGTCGACCAGACGAAAGCTCCTGTCGCTGTCAATAATTTTGTCTTTCTCGCGACGCACGGGTTCTATAATGGTCTGACCTTCCATCGGGTCGTGCCGCAGTTCATCATTCAGACCGGTGATCCGCGCAGCATCAATCCCAAAGCCGACACGTCCCAGGGCGCGACCGATGGCAGTGATGGACCAGGTTACACGTTCAATGATGTCTTGCCATCCACGTATCCTTCGGTCTATTCGGCGGGCGCAGTCGCGATGGCGAATCCCGGCAAACCAAGCCAGAGCGGCTCACAGTTCTTTATTACGACGGCCGACGATACCCAACGCCTCCAGAATAACTATATCTTCTTCGGCCGCATTTCGAACCCAAGCTTGCCAATCGCAGAGTCGATAGTACAGGGAGATACCATCTCGTCGATTACCGTATCGTACGATCCCAATGCCACCGCAGGGATCTTTCCCGATGCGCTGAACGCAACCCCGACTCCCGCTCCAACAGCCACACCCTAACCGTGCTGTCTACACAAAGATAGAGCGGCGATCCATCGAACGAACAATGGATCGCCGCTCTATCTTTGTGATATGTACTCTTTTTACCAATTGAAGCGGGCCCGCAGTTCCGCCTCTGTAATTCGCGCGCCGATGGCGCTGAGGATCGCCAGCAACTGCTGCTCCGAGTAGGTGGGCAGCACAGCGGCGATGTCGGCGGGTAACGCAGTCTGGTATGTGGTCTGCCAGAGGGTCGCGATGGCTTTCGTGAGGCCCTCGGCTTTGCCCTTAGCCAGACCTTCGATAATGCCCTTAGCTTCACCTTCGGCTATGCCTTCGGCCTTGCCTTCGGCTTTGCCTTGAGCCATGGCTTCGGCGCGACTCTCGGCAATCTGGCGCGCCATCACGGACCGGTATAATGGGCTTTCGACGATAGCCTGCTCGATATCCATCATAAGCAACCCCAATCTCTCCAGGAGGGTCGCGAGGACCTCCTGAATGCTTCCAAACGTTTGCTGGCTCAAGGCGAGGAATGAGGCCAGCAACACCTTGCCTTGCTCGGGATCCGCTACCGCATAGAGTCGCTCGCCGATGGCGACCAGATCCTCGCGTTGTACG
>DAIDHM010000172.1 GCA_027459705.1 Ktedonobacteria bacterium
TCGCCACGTCACACCACGTGGCGTTCTATGATGCGGGTCTGGGGTTCGACAATGATCAGGCCGATTTTGCTGATACCAACCATCTGAATTATTGGGGCGCGCTGGCATTCACGGGCTGGCTCGCGGGTCACGTGGTGCTGCCAAACTGGCAGGGCCCGTAGTCTGGCTCCGTGCGTCACTGGTCCACCTGGTGGCAATTAGGTGAGGGGTGCGCGACACCCAGGGCAAAATTGTCCGTCAGGGGGTGCTAGTGTCGCGCACACTGAACAAACTTTTGCTTTCGTCTGCACCTGCTGGCCACAATAGGTGCAAAATGTTGCATTCGCTGTCAACGGTTTATGGCAGTGATTACAAATCCCATCGATTGCTGGCAGCATGCCAAGATGTGCTTCCAGTTGGGCAATGTCCTGCCTGCGGTGTTGTGGAAGGAGTTGACGTTCTGTATACCACTCATAGACAATCCGACCACAATAGTACCACCAGTAAAATGGATACAAAAAAATCCAACCGATGATCGCCCAGGTCTTACCGCCAGAGCTCATCGATGCCCATCGTATGGCACCGCGCAATGTTCCGACGCCGGCCATATCAATAGCAAGCGCATATATGACCGTCGCAATGACTGCCACCAGCACGACGGAACCGATCGTTGGCGCAATGCCTATGGTGAGGATGAGCAGCACATTCATGCCAGTTATCGCTAATACCTCACGTCCACTATATTGATGGAAACTGATAGTTGGCAAGGGAGCAATTTGGGAGGTTGCTCCTTGAGAAGGTATCGGAGTTGCGGGTGGCAATGATGCAGGGGATTTTTGTCTACCAGATATACGGCGGGCAGAAAATCCACCTTTTGCGACGGAGAGCCATGATCGCCCGCGAGTGTTCGCCCCGATACGAAACGGCCCGACTTTAGTCGAAGTGCTTATCCCTGATCGGGAAAAAGTCACACGGCTCCCTTTGCCAAGACGAACCGATTTTGAAAATCGAATGCGCATCCTTATCTGCTCCATTCTCCCCAATGAATTGGCTTTGGTACTCCATTCTCGTTCAAGCTTTTGCCATCATATAACATATGCTGGCTATAATGAGAGTATAACAACTGTATAGAGAGAAACGGTGAATTCTGGTCAATAGGAGCCAACGGTGTTCGCATGGTTACCGCAAGCGTGGCAGACGGAATTGGTGGATCTGGCGGAGCGCTACGGTGCACCATTGATGCGTGGTGTTGAATCGAGCGCGCCGGAATATCTGCGTCAGATATCCAGCACGCGGCAGGCAGAGGTCTGCATGGTGGTGCGTCGGCCATCGGGTGGGTTACTGACAATGTCCAAGACCTTCTATCCCCCTGACGTGTATCGTTTGCTGACGGGGGGCGTCGAACCGGGCGAGCCGATTCTTGGCGCCTTGCGGCGCGAGACCTTGGAAGAAACAGGACTGCAGACAGAAGTCGTGCGCTTCCTGGCGGCTGTCGAGCATCGTGCCGAAGCCGTGCCGTGTTTTGCCTCGTTCGCCTTCCTGGTGCATGAGACCGGCGGCTCACTGGGTGCGTTGGATCCCCATGAGCGCGTCCAGGGTTACCGCGAGGTCGCAGTGGCGGAACTGCCAGCGATCATCGCGCATTTCAGCAACCTGGGATCAGATGCACATCCAGCTATCACCGCGAGTTGGAGGGACTGGGGCCGGTTCAGGATCCCAATTCACCAGGCGGTCTTTGATGCGTTGCGCGAAGACGCCGCCGATGGGCGCGTGTGACGATGCCTGTGGCCCAAGCCGTCGCGTCACGATGTGTCTGCCGACCGATCTCTACGAATGTGTGGCGATGTCGTCCGACCGAAGATCCATACTTTGCAAGACGCTATTCCTTACATGGTTGGCGGTGTAGGCGTCTCATCCAGTTCGTAATAGGCACGTAACCAGGCATCTAACCGCGCCATGACCTCGGTCAGTGGTAGTGCCTGAGTGAGCGCAATCTGGCGGCAGTCAACAAATTCAGGCGAGGCGTGGACGATCTGCCCGTTGAGCATTTTAAGCTTGACGCGCACATCGCCAAGTGGGGTCGCGACTGTCTCGGCGCGGCGCGGCGCGATGAGGCGCGTCATCGGTTGCAAGCGGACTCCCAGGGTGGGCGTCTCGCGGATGATGATTTTCGCCAGGCGTTCGGCATCTGCTGGTCGCGCGATGACACGAACCAGAGTTCCTGGCCGCTGTTTCTTCATCTGGATGGCCTGGTAGTTGACATCAAGCGCCCCAGCTGTCAATAAACACTCCATGAGCCAGCCCAGCACTTCACCGGTCGTGTCGTCCAGGTTGGTCTCGATGACGACAATCTCATCGCGCTCCAGGTCTTCACTCGCGTCCATTTCGTCCCTCATATATTTCCCGCAGTCTCTGGCATTGTACGTGATATGATCCCGCGCGTACAACTCCGCTTGATTCTTCCTTGTCAGCGCAAACCCATTGGCGATTGTTCTGATGAATACTTGAATATTGGAGATCGCTCGGGCAACGGAAGAAGGGGTTGTCACTTCCCCATTATTGGCCGTGCCTGCAGGCATTGATAAAGACGTTGACAGTGGCATGCTCTGCAACGTATCTTCTATAGAGTGGTCATACCTCATACCATTTTGAGGGGCGCAGGTAAGATATTACCCTCCGCTCCCCGACCAGTGGAGGTTCGCATGAAAATTCTTGTCTCCGAATACCTCGCCGCACCTGGTCCGGAATTGCTCCAGCAGTCTGGTCAGGAAGTGAGCATCGATCCCGATCTCTGGCGCGATGTGCCGCGCCTTCAGGCCGCTGTCGCCGATGTCAACGCGCTGATTGTCCGCAACCAGACTCGTGTCGATGCCGCACTGCTAGCGGTTGCGCCGCAGCTCCGTGTCGTTGGTCGGCTCGGTGTCGGGCTGGATAACATTGACCTCGCGACAGCGCGTGCGCGGAATGTCACGGTGACAGCGGCGCGCAATGCCAACGCCATCGCTGTCGCTGAGTATGTTATGGGCGCGCTCTTACACTTCGCCCGCAATTTCACGGACGCCGATGCCAGTGTGCGGGCTGGCAAATGGGACCGCGTGACCTTCACCGGCACCGAACTCTGGGGCAAGACGCTGGGTCTCGTTGGCGTCGGTGAGATCGGACGCCGCGTCGCGCGACGCGCGCAAGCTTTCGGCATGCGCGTCATTGGCTATGATCCGTTGCTTGGCCCATATGATTATGCCCTGGCCGAAGAGCAGATCGCGCTCGTTTCATTGGAGACCGTATTACGCGACGCCGATGCGATCAGCATCCATGTGCCGTTGATCCCTGCCACCCGCAATCTCTTTAATGCCGAACGGTTGGCGGCAATGCGCCCACATGCTATCCTGATCAACACGTCGCGTGGTGGTGTCGTTGATGAGACCGCGCTGGCCGCCGCGCTTGATGCCGGACATCCGGGGCATGCGGTGCTGGATGTCCGCGAAGTTGAGCCACCTCCCCCGAATGATCCTTTGCGCGGCAACAATCGCGTCCTGCTGACGCCACATGTCGCGGGCCTGACCGATGCGGCGCAAGATCGCACTTCGCGGTTGGTCATCGCTGATGTGCTGCGGGTCCTGGCAGGCGAGAGCGCAATCGGTAAGGTCTGAATTTGGACGCATCCGTGGTACGATACGTGGCGGGAATGCAGCGCTTCTGGCGCTGCTCCTCGCCACGGCTACACGTCTTGCCCGCTGGCGCAGCTGGGCTTGACCCCCGACGCCGCTAAGGAGGAAATACGCAATCATGGCAGAAGCAACTGGCAATAGCATCCCTGTAGCTCAACTGACGGCCTTCACGGAGGCGGCGCTTGTCGCGGTCGGTCTCGCGCCCGCTGATGCTTCGACGGTCGCCTGGGCGCTCGTTGAGGCGAATCTCGAAGGCATCGACACACACGGAGTTTCGCGGTTAGCACTCTATGCCCATCGCGTCAAGGCTGGGCTGGCGGCAGGGCGCCCAACCATGCGCCTGACACATCCGGCCCCCGCTGTCGGTATGCTGGACGCTGATAATGCGCTCGGTCCGCTTGCGGCGACCGCGGCGATGGATGAGGCGGTGCGGCTGGCGCGGGAGTTTGGCGTCGGCATGGTCGCCGTGGCGCATACGAATCACGCGGCGGCGCTCTCAAGCTATACGGAACGGGCGGCGGCTCAAAATTGTTTCGCGTTTATGGTCTGCAATACGCCACCAGGCATGCCACCCTGGGGCGGGACGCAGGCATTGCTTGGCACGAACCCGATGTCTTTCGCGGCGCCTGGACCGACGGCTGACCAGCCCCCCGTCGTGGTCGACCTGGCGACGACAGTGGTGGCACGTGGCAATATCATCATGGCCGCGCGTCAGGGACAGCCGATACCGGAAGGCTGGGCGATTGATGCGCAGGGAAACCCGACAACCGATGCCAAAGCGGCGCTGACTGGCGCCGTATTACCCATGGCAGGGCCGAAGGGCTACGCGCTGGCGCTGATGGTGGAGATGCTCGCCGCGACGCTCACTGGCGCTGGCTGGGGGCCAAATGTCCACAGTCCCTATGACGATTGGACACAACCGACTGACGCGGGCCTCTGGTGTCTGGCAATTCACGTGGGCCCGTTGATGTCAGCCGAAGCCTACGCTTCACGACTTGGTGGCCTGCTCGACGCTATACACGCCGTCCCCGCTGCCCCTGGGGCGACGATCCGCGTCCCTGGCGAGCGGCGGGCTGAGGTCCGTGCGCGCCGCCTGGCACAGGGCATCCCGGTCGACGCGGCGACGCGTAAAGAGCTGGATGCGCTGGCGGCTGAAGTCGGTATCGCACCGCTCGACGGCGCGAACTGACCAGGTTGGGTTATCCGCGTATGTGGTGCGTTTGCAATGACAGAAACTGTAGGATGCGCGGTCGGCGGATGGTCCGTCCCACTGCGGATCCTCAAATCTCAGGAGGAGATCGGCACACCTCACCGGGTGGCGGAGGCAATCGCACTGCTCATTGGGGAGCGCTCCACGTGTTACTGAAAGCGTCGATATGCCCGCATCGCAATGAAATATGCGACAATGGTGATACCCACGCACCACGCCAACGCGCTCCAGATCTCATTGCCGATCGGTGTCGAGTTGAATAACGCTCGCACCGAATCGACCAATGCCGTAACGGGTTGATTCTGCGCAAACACTCGGACGATCGTGGGCATCGTCGCGGTCGGTACGAATGCGGAGCTGATGAACGGCAAGAAGATGAGGGGATACGCAAACGCGCTGGCGCCATCGATGGATGTCGCCGTCAGCCCGGGGATCACCGCGAGCCATGTCATGGCCAGGGTGAATAGCGCCAGGATTCCTCCCACCGCCAGCCACTGGAGCACTCCCGCGCTGGTGCGGAAACCCATAATGAATGCGATGCCGATGATGAGCACAACGGAAATGGCGTTCGAAATAAGCGATGTCAGCACATGCGCCCACAAGATGGATGCTCGCGAGACCGGCATAGTCTGAAATCGTGCAAACATTCCTTTTTGTCGGTCATAAAACAAGCGCAAGGACGTGTATGCGGTTCCGCTCGCAATAGCAATCAATTCAATACCTGGTACCAGGTAATTCACATAGTTGCCACTGCCAATGTGGATCGCGCCTCCGAAAACAAAGGCGAACAGGAGCATCAGCATCACGGGGGTAATCAATACGGTGATGATGGTGTCAGGGCTACGCAGAATATGCAGCATTGAACGCCCGAACAGTACTCTGGTAGCGTACCAAACTTTCATTTACTTACCACCCTTTTGCCCGATGATGGCGAGGAAGATATCCTCTAAAGACGGTTGCTTTTCAATGTACTCGACCTTCGCGGGAGGAAAATGCTGTTTGAGTTCGTTCAGTGTTCCGTTCGCGATAATGCTCCCTCCGTGCAGGATGGCAATGTGGTCGGCGAGTTGTTCCGCCTCTTCAAGCTGTTGAGTAGTCAGCAATATGGTTGTGCCGCCATCGGCAAGTTCCTTGATGGTCTTCCACACCTCCAGTCGCCCTTCTGGATCCAGTCCCGTCGTCGGCTCGTCAAGAAAGATCACCGCGGGGGTCCCCACCAGGCTCATCGCGATGTCGAGTCGGCGCGTCATTCCTCCGGAATACGAATCTGCCCGACGTTGCGCCGCGGCGCTCAGCCCAAAGCGGGATAGCAACATATCAGCGGTCTGGTGTGGCGAATGCACTCCACGTAACCTGGCAATCAACACGAGATTTTCTCGCCCTGTCAGCAGTCCATCCACCGCCGCGAATTGTCCGGTCAAACTGATGTTCTCGCGGACTTTCACTGGCTGACGTAGCACATCGAAGCCACAAATACTCGCGCTTCCACTGTCAGGCTTCAACAGCGTGGCAAGGATGTTGATGGTTGTCGTTTTTCCGGCACCGTTCGAACCCAGTAATGCGAAGATCTCCCCTCGTCGCACTGACAGGTCAACGCTTTTCAGGACTTCAGTCGCCTTGAATGATTTTCTTAACGCACTTACTTGAATGGCAAGGTCTGTCATGGTGGTGCCGCTCCTTTTTCCGGTGGTGTGGATTTGCCTCTACTGCCCAATGCGTTATTGTCTCCTGTCTGCTTGCTACTGTAACATGCTCCTTGCTCCTACGGTGCCGCTCCCTATCGGGGGCGACCGTGGTGATGTGGTGTAGCGCTTGGGCTACGAACAATTGCGAGGCTATTTTCTGCTATACTAAATGTGGTAAAGATTATTAACTACGTATTTATTTGAAATTCAAATGAATACAATGATATTATCTTTACCATCAAGATAATATCAGATGAGGGACCCCTATGTCAAGAGGTTCAGAACCCACGCGCGCAGAGATGGTCCGTATGATAGTGGGAGAGATCCGCCAGAGCACGGAACTGGGCGCCGCGCTTTTACGGGCTATGGCAAGTCGTATCGGCATGACGGTGAGCGATGTGCAGGTGCTTGATCTCCTGCACGCATATGGGTCGATGACCGCTGGGCAGCTCGCAGATCACACTGGTTTGACCACTGGATCTATCACTACGCTACTGACCCGTTTAGAGGTCGCCAATATGATTCGTCGCGAACGGGACCCGGAAGATGGTCGACGGGTCATTGTGCAACTCGTTGAGGAAGCCGAACCCCTGCACGTCATCACCGACTCCTTTGAACACCTGAGCACTGCGATCGCAGACCTGACCGCTCCCTATGACGATGCGCATCTCGCGTTTTTTATCGATGTGCTTGCTGGCAGCAATGCGCGTATCCACCAAGAAGTGCTTCAATTGCAAACCCCTCCGGAACAGATAAAAGAACGTGACTCTGCGCCGATGGGTGAGGAGATCACGGGTCGGTTACAGGTTTTCGATGGCAATAAGATTCTAGTTCGCGCTGGGAGTGGCATCACTGATATGTATCAAGCCCACTTTGATGGACCGGCGCCGGATGTACAGGTGAGTGGGGGTGAAATTACGCTCCGCTATCCCCGTCGTCTCACTGGCTTCGCTGGTCGATCGCGGGCAGCTGAAATTAGCTTAAATGCTACGATTCCCTGGCAGATCAGTATTCAGGGGGGCGGGGAGGTGATCACCGCCGAGTTAGAAGGTTTAGACCTCAGGGGACTTGAAGTGAAAGCTGGAGGAAGCATCATCCGTCTGCGACTGCCAGTGCCTGATGGAGGTGTGCCCATCCACCTCAGCGGTGGAGGTTCGGTGGTTACTGTGCATCGCCCGGTCGGTGTAGCCGCACGCGTCCAACTACACGGTCGGGCATCATTAGTCGTGCTCGATAAGCATACCTATGCAGGCATGGGCAACAATGCGATATTCATGAGCCCGGATTTCACCGCGAACGGTCCCTACTACTCATTCGAAATTGCCAGTGCATCCAGCAAAATTACGATCGAGCATACCTGAAACGCGCCGACGTCGGGTGAAGTTTGACGGATCTCGAGAGCCTGCTTGGCCCAACCAGATGTGGCATCGGCACCATGTCATGGCTTGTGGATTGGGCACATCTTGTTCGGTGACATCTCATGCATAGATGGTCTGAGCACCTGTGAACATCGGTGTTCGCGCGCAATCAACTTAACACATTTCCTGTCACCCGTCTTGAGATTGTCCTAAGAATGGTCTGCCCCTGGTTGCAGCACAACGCGCTGGCGCAAGAGATCGGTGATTTCTGGCTTGCTCAGCCCGGCCTCAGTCAAGATTGCCACTCCATGCTCGCCGAGTAGTGGTGGTGGACGATCAACCGGGGGCGCCGCGCTCGCCAGTCGCGGGAAGGGCGCGAAGGCCAGGCCAGGCTCACTCAATCCCAGATCCGCTGGCTGAGTGAGGCCGCGTGCCAGAGTCAGCGGATCCTCCAGTGTTTCGGCGAAGGTCAAGACCGGACCTACGCACGTATCTTCGTCGGCCAGCATCGACAGCCATTCAGCGCGCGTTCGCGTCGCAAAAATTGCCGCTAGCTCGGCATGTAACGCGACGCGCCGTTCAATGGCGGCTTCGCCGTGCAGGGGAATGAGGTCAGGTCGACCAAGGATCGAACAGACGCGTTGCCAGAATTTGGGTTCCAGCGCGCCAAGTGTCAAATACTCACCATCGCGTGTCCGATAGACGTTATATGCCGGATCGCCTCCGTTGAGCGGGGCGGGAGTCGCGTCCGAAGCCAGCCCGGGCCGCGGGAAGAGCCCCGCGAGGTGTGCCGCCAGGGCGATTGGTTGTAAGGCAACCGCGCCATCGAACATCGACACATCGATGATGTCACCGCGCCCGGTCGCTGCCCGTCGCACCAGCGCCAGCAGGACGCCGATCACCGCTGGCAAAGCGCCGGCAGCGAGATCGGCAATCTGGGTCGGGGCGAGCGCGGGCGGCCCGAGCGTGGTTGTGTCAGCAGGCGAACCGTCCGGTGGGAGCGGACCAACCATCGTCGCGCGATTCATATCCAACATCCCCGCGCGGCCCAGATAGTTGATATCGTGACCGGGGAGATGGCTGGCAGGTCCGTCCTGACCATAGCCGGTGATTGCGCCATAGATTAACCTTGGGAAGCGTGAAGTCAACATCGCCGCCCCCAGACCAAGTCGCTCCATGACGCCGGGGCGAAACGATTCGAGCACCACGTCCGCCGAGGCGATCAAGCGGAGCAGCGCATCGCGACCTGAGGGCGCCTTCAGGTCGATTGCCAGACTGCGCTTATTGCGATTGAGCAGTGCGAAATAGAGACTGATCGGCGCCTGGTCGTCGTTCCGCGAACTCAGTGGAGGCATCCAACGGGCAGGATCACCTTCGGGTGGCTCGACTTTGATGACATCCGCTCCAAAATCCGCCAGCATCTGCGTAGCATAATTGCCTGGCAAAAGGCGCGTCAGATCCAAAACGCGGATCCCAGCCAGTGGGCGGGCGCGCGTGTCCAGCGCGAAAGGTGCGTTCATACTATTGGTTCCTCAGTAACTGGTTGAGTGGTGACATACGATGGCCATGCTGTGTGATCGGCAATCGCGAAGCCTGGCAGTCGATAGAGCGAGCTGGCGCCATCTATCTTGAGCGTCTCGCCCGAGATATAAGCCGCCGCGGGCGAGAGCAGAAAGATGATCGCCGCCGCTACTTCATCCTCTGTCCCCAATCGGGCCGGTGGCAGATCACGCGCCGCGCGATGCAGCAACGCCAGGACGGTCGGACCATAATTGCGCAGGCCACTCGATTCGATGATGCCAGGGGCGACGGCATTGACACGAACCCCATACTGGGCCCATTCCAGTGCGAGTGTCTGCGTCAGGTTCACTACGCCGGCGCGGGCCGCCGCACTGTGCGCTGCCATGGGCATGCCCCGCCAGTTATCCATCGCCATGTTGACAATCGCACCACCGCGATCCTTGAAAGCGCGGGTGAACGCTGCCTGGCACATATAGAGTGTGCCATACAGATTGGTCTCAACGACCGCGTGTAATCCCGCCGGATCGATCTCGCTGGCAGCTTTCAAGAATTGACCGCCGCCATTATTGACCAACCCATCGATGTGACCATAGCGATCGAGGACTGTATCAAAGAGAGCCTGGACCGAATCGCGATCGCGCAAGTTCAAGCGAACATATTCCGCCTGGCCGCCAGCCGCGCGGATCGCGTCGCGTGTTTCTTCCAGGTGGCCGCGTGCCCGCGACGCGAGGACAACCGTGGCCCCGAGCCGCGCCAATTCCCTGGCAGTCGCCTTGCCGATGCCTGTGCCACCGCCGCTGACGACGATGACCTGCCCCGCGAACAGGTCCTCGCGAAAAACAGAAGATCTGAACCCAGCGGTTTGTCCACTCTCATTCGATGCCATATGCGCTCTCATTCCCCCCGTCGTTCTGGCGGTACCTGATCAAGTATCGCTCTGGCGCGGTCGATGACGGGGCGATCAACCATCTGACCATCGACGCGCAGCGCGCCGACCGGATTGGCCTCAACCGCCGCCAGCACGCGTCGCGCCCAGGTCACCTCGCGCGCATCAGGAAGGAAACCTTCGTTCACGGTCGCCACCTGTCGCGGGTGAACGCAGAGTTTGGCACGGAATCCGAGACGTCGCGCCCGTTGGACACTGGCAATCACAGGCGTCAGGTCATCGAGCGCAGTCACAACCCCATCGATCGGCGGTTGGATGCCCGCGGCACGCGATGCCAGTACCGTCAACGATCGCGCGTAAAGCAGTTCTTCATCGTCACCACTGATTCCAAGATCGAACTGCAGGTCATAGGTGCCAAAGGCCAGCCGCGACACTCCCGGTGTCGCTGCCACGGCGCGCAGATTCATAATACCGACAGCGGTTTCGACCATTGCCACCAGCGGCATCCTCGCCGGCATATGCGCCCGGATCGCTTGGATATCGTCCGATTGGTCGGCCTTGGGCAGCACTGCGCCGATGACGCCCGGGAGCGTGAGGAGCGCGCAGTCGTCGACGAACCACGGAGTGCGGAAGTCATTGACCCGGACATAGACGCCACGATGTGTTTCGGTGTGATCACGGAGCCAGGTGGCGACGGACTCGCGCGCACGATCTTTCGCGTCTGCCGCCACCGCGTCTTCCAGGTCTAGCATGACGACATCTGCGCCGGAAGCCAGCCCTTTCGCATAGCGGTCAGGTCGATCGCCAGGTACAAAGAGGTACGAGCGTGGGATCATGGCGTCTCCTCCTCAGGGGCGGTGGGGCGTGGATGGTCCGTTGCCAGGTGTGGGTGGGGTATGGTTGGCCCCATACCCCGGCGATAGACCATCAGGGTGCGCTTGAAGGTGATCACGGTGATGCCATCTTGATTGAAGCCAGTGGTTTGCACCGTCACGATGCCTATGTTGGGCCGTGAATGGGAATCCCGCAGCGAGAGCACGGCGGATTGTGAGTAGATCGTATCACCCTCGAAGACGGGGTGGGGAAGCCGGACCTCGTCCCAGCCCAGATTAGCGAAGACATTCTGCGAGATATCTGTCACGCTCTGCCCCGTGACCAACGCCAGGGTAAAAGTCGAATCGACCAGCGGCCGCTTGAACTCAGTCTGAGCGGCGTAGTGGTGGTCGAAATGGATGGGGGCGGTATTCTGCGTTAGCAGAGTGAACCAGATGTTGTCGGTCGTGGTCACCGTCCGTCCCAATGGATGCGCATAGACATCGCCGATAGTGAAATCTTCGAAGAAACGACCACGCCAGCCCTCGACAATCGGCATCGCTACCTCCTGATTGACGGTTTATCATCCTCCGCACAGCTATCATAACATCCTGATGAGGTTCGTTGTGCACGCAAACACGCGTGGCGGCATGGCGCGTGCCACTCTCCCTCAGATCACGCCAGCAGCGCGCCAGTCGGCGATGGTCTCGTCTGCATAGCCCACCTCCCGGAGCACCGCCTGCGTGTGTTCGCCCAGCGCTGGAATGGCGTCCATTTTGGGTTCCTGGTCGGGGAAAAGAACCGGTGGCTTGAGCATGCGGATGGGCCCGCCGGGAGAATCTACTTCTTGCCAGCGCTCACGTGCCGCCAGTTGTGGATGATCCCAGAATTCTTGCATAGTATTCAGCCGCGCGTTGGCGATCTGGGCGCGGTCCAGCCGCGTGACGACCTCGGCGGCGCTGAGGGTGCTAAAGACCGCGTCGATCGCGGCGTGGATGTCCTCGCGGTGCTCGACGCGCAACGCATTGGCGGCATAGCGTGGATCACTCGCCAGGTCGGGCCGCTCCAATACTTCGGTGCAGAAGCGTTGCCACTCACGCTCATTCTGGATGCTGAGGAAGACGAGTTTGCCATCGCCGGCGGCAAATGGACCATAGGGCACGATGACGGCGTGGCGTGCCCCGCTGCGCGGCGGCGGTGTCCCGCCATACGCGGTGTAGTAGGCCGGGTAGCCCATCCACTCGCTCAGCGCCTCGAACATCGAGACCTCAAAGGCGACCCCCTGTCCGGTTCGCTCGCGTTGCAAGAGCGCCGTGAGCACTCCGGAGTATATGTACATCCCAGTGGCAATGTCAGCCGCTGAGATGCCTACCTTCACTGGCTCTTCCGGCGTCCCGGTGATCGAGAGTAAGCCGCTTTCGCACTGTACGAGCAGATCATAGGCTTTCTTGTCACGATATGGGCCATCGCCGCCATACCCGGAGACATCACAGGCAATCAGCCGCGGATAGCGGGTGACGAGTTGCGCCGCACCAAAGCCTAACCGTGCCGCTGCGCCAGGCGCGAGATTCTGTACAAAGACATCAGCTTTAGCCAGCAATCTATGCAGAATCTCGGCTGCTGCTGGATGTTTGAGGTCCAGGGTCACACTCTCTTTGGCGCGATTCGACCAGACGAAGTGACTGGAAAGGCCGTTGACTTTACTATCATAGTTGCGGGCAAAGTCGCCGACCTCTGGTCGTTCGATCTTGATGACCCGCGCCCCAAGGTCGGCCAGTTGTCGTGTTGCGAAAGGCGCGGCGATCGCCTGCTCCACCGCGATCACCGTGATGCCCGCCAATGGTTGCGGCATACACTCCACCTCGTTCAGTCAGTATAGGCCGAAGCAAATAGTCGCTGGCCAACATGGCATGATGGTGCCAACCATTGCAGCATATCACCGCGCTACAGCTGAATCAGTCGATATGATACGCAATCTGCTCTACACGATCAGGAGCGGGATTTTATCCTGTGAAATACCCAACATTTATCGGATTGATTGCTCCTCACCTTGACTTTGGAATCGCCATCTATTACAGTAATGCTGGTACAGTTAGTATATTGCATTCAGGAGGATCGTATGCTTACTCCCTTGCCCGGCGCCTGGATTGGTTCTACCATCGTCACGATTGCCTTTGTCGTGTTCTACCCGATTTTGCTAGCGGTCTTTACCCATCAACGCTATAAAGTCGAATGGCGCTATTTCTTCTTTGGGGTCGCGATCTTCGCGATCTTCCAGCTCTTTACGCGGGTACCGCTGGTAGCGGTCGCGGGCACTTTGCTGCGACCAGTCTTGACTACATCCAAACTCGCCCTGTGGATTTACCTCTTCATTTTAGCCTTGACCGCTGGGCTCACTGAGGAGATCGGCCGTTGGGTGGGTTATCGCTGGTTCATGGGTCGTGAGGAGAAGACCTGGGCGAAAGGCGTCATGTATGGACTGGGCCATGGTGGTCTGGAGTCGATTGTACTGGTCGGCGGCGGCGCGATCCTGTCGCTGATTGGCCTCCTGGTGGTGCAATCGATCGATCTCGGTGGTTTGAATGCCGCACAACAACAGAGCATTCATAACCAATTTGCCGCGATTGCCACACAGCCGGTCTGGCTCCCGCTCCTTGGTGCCTGGGAACGACTTTGGACCGTGTTGATTCAGGTTGCGCTCTCACTGGTGGTGTTGCAAGGTTTCACGCGCGGGCGCCAGGGCCGCTGGCTCATGCTGGCGATTGCGCTGCACTTCATTGTGGATTTCACCACTGTCGCAATGAGTCAGATCTTCGGCAAGTCATACACGGTCACGCTCGCGGTGGAAGGCATCATCGGCATTTTTGGTGTTGTGGCACTTGTGAGTATCATCCGTTTCGCGCGGATGCCCGCCCAACTCGCCAAACCTGACCCAACTATGGCATACCCAGCGCCTCCACCGCATGCGTGAACTACCCCTCGCGTATGCACCCTAATGGTGGGTGCACATAGCGAACTTGGGTAGTCGGTTTGGGGCGGTGTGGCATCCAATGGTAGATTGAAACCGGTCGCGCCAATGCGTGACCGGTTTTAAAGATCCGTCAAGCAGCGCCAGGTAAGGAAGTTGAGATTGCTCATGCCATCGTCCCACCCCACCAGACACCGCGCTACGTCCGCGTTTCTGCCGAATCCTCAGCAGGCTGCCGCCATTCAGCATACGCTTGGCCCGGCCGCTTTCATCGCCGCCGCAGGCACCGGTAAGACCGCCATCCTGGTCCAACGATTGGTGCGGCTGGTCGCCGAAGAAAAGATCGATCCAGCCAAGATCCTCTGCGTCACTTTTACGCGCGCCGCGGCCCATGAGATGGAGAAACGCGCCGGGCAGGCTTTGCGGGCGCTGGGGACACCTGCCACAACGATAAAGCATCTGCGGCTGACGACCTTTCACGGGTTGGGACACTTGATGCTGCGCGAACATCTGGGATGGACACCGCGTGAACTCAATCAGAAGCTGCTCAGTGGCGATCCGCGCCAGTGGCTGGCCGAAGACATCCTGCGGTCGTGGAGCAGCAATCGGCAACGAGGCATGAACTGGTCGATTGACATCGCCGAGGTCCTGCGCGCCGTGGATCGAGCCAAGGATGCAGTCCAGCCTCCAGAGGATTCCGCCAGTTTCTTCGCGGGCGATCTGGGCATTGATCTGGAGATGGCGGAGCGCTTCCAGGATTTTTATCAGCGCTACGAATCGGCAAAAAAGAAAGAAAAGCGCTATGATCTAGCGGATCTCATCTATGTTCCGCTCCGCACACTACGCAAAAGTCCCACGTTTCGCCAACTGTGGCAGGGGCGCTTCGACTTCCTCCAGGTGGATGAGACGCAGGATACCAATCCATCGCAGTACGCGCTGATCCAATATCTCGCCGCTCCCAAGCATAATGTCGTCGTCGTCGGCGATCCCGATCAGGCGATCTACCAGTTCCGCGGCGCCAGCCCGGAGGCTTCAATCCTGGGGTTTCGTGACCTGTATCCGCAAGGAAAAATCTATCGTATCGAGCATAATTATCGATCGACGCCGCAGATCCTCGCCGCCGCCAACCGCATGATCGCCCAGAATCCCACCACGCCTGGCTTCGAGAAAGAACTGAAGCCGACGCTCCCTGACGGTCCCGCCGTCATCGTCACTGCCTATCCCGATCAGGAACGCGAAGCCGACGGTATCGCAGATCAGATCGCGCGCATCCCAACTGAGTATCCTCAATGGTCCTTTAAAGACTGTTTCGTGCTCTCTCGCACGAACCAGCACCTGGCCGCGTTGGAGTTCGCTTTGGCTCGTCGCCGCATCCCCTACCGGACGGTGGGCGGGTCCTCATTCTTCAAGCGCAAGACCACGCGCGACATGCTGGCTTATCTGGCGCTGGTCGATGGCCAGCGCCTGGCACGCGAGGAGCATGCCTTGCGCGAACATGGCGGCCGGTCTGCTCCCGGTGATTCAGTTGACGCAATCTTCTCATCGGTTGTCTGTGGCGAGCAGAACGCCGCGTTCCGGACCGTCGCGCACATACCCTCGCAGGCCTATGTCGCGCAGACCGGCAAGACCTCGCACCGCTGGCCTTCCGCCTTCTATGGTACGCTCGCGTCGCTGGCCGCTGGTCGTCCGCTGCTCCAATTCTGCGAGGAGCAGTCGTACGTGATCCCCGCTGAGGCAAAGTTAGGGATTCTGGATTTCACGGGCTTGATCAAGCAGATTGCCCATGCGTGTCACAATCAGCCTGCCGAAGCGATACGTCTGGCGCGGGCCCTGGCCTACGATACCCATCTGAAACATTGGGACGCTCGCCAGCACGACGAGGCGGAGGAGGACGATTCTGATGCCGATGTGACTTCCGCTACGCGCCTGGCCGATGAGGAGACCGCCGCGTCTGGTCGCTTCGAAGAACTGGAAGAACTGATCATCATCGCGCAACGTCATCATACGATTCGCCATTTCCTTCAGGCGATGGCCGAATTGAAAGATCAGGCGGAATCGACCCGCAAACAACAACAGCGCGACTGCGTCACGCTGATGACGATCCACAAAAGCAAAGGGTTAGAGCAGCAGATTGTCTTTGTCATCGGACTGACCGAAGGCATCTTCCCGCATCGCCGATCCTTTACCTTGGACGAACAGGGCGTCAGCCAGCCCGCAGGCATCGCCGAGGAACGACGGTTGGCCTATGTCGCCTTCACACGCGCGCGCCACGTGCTGGCCCTCTCCACCGTCCTGCGCTATCGCGGCGGTGACGCCACGCCATCGCGCTTCATCGACGAGGCCGGCTTGACACCGGTCAACGCGGCGGGCATCCTTGATCCCTTTGTCGCGCGCCGTCCCGGCATGCGCCGCGCCGCCCGCTCATCCAATACATCTGACAACGCCGAGTGCCCAGTGGAGAGCGTAGCGATCGCGCAACTGACCCTTGACGACGCATCATCATGCACGCCATCACCGGCCACACCAGCGGACCGTCCAGTTCCCCCGGACCTGGTGGTTGCGCCACGCCTCTTCGAGATCGACGTGCCGAGGCCACCGCGGCGGAAGCGGCGTTGAGCGGAACCAAACGATCTCGTCAATTCAATCTGTGTATTGTCTACACAGATTCCTTCTGACAGTCGTGTAGCAGGCATGAGACTGTTGATGGTCCTGAACCGGTGTAGGAATGACGATATGCACGCGCGGCCGATGATCAGGCGATGGCGGATGTACATAGTGAGACGCGATCTGGTCCATGGCGAGGGGTATGGCTTGTGCACATAGCCTATGGCCAGCGTCCACGCTAAACGTCGTGATGCAGCTCCCGACTCAGCTCTGTCGGGAGTTGCGCGATGCTTCTCACACGTGAGAGTTCGTTGTGATAATTCGAACGTGTTCGAGAATAATGTGTGTATATGGTCACACTGAGAAACATCCATCCTATGCGATAATGAAAGAAACTCAACGAGGAGCGTGACGGACATTATGGGATGTGGGTTGGGATTTCTCGCACGCATCACCCTGCTTGCCGTCTGGATCACAACACCGCTGGTCTCGCGGGGATTCTCGGGCGGTTGGATCTTGCCGGTGCTGGGCGCTTTCTTTTTGCCGATCACGACATTGGGATATGTGATCGTTTTTGCCCTGAACCATGGGGTCTCCGGTTGGGCGTGGGTCTGGGTCGCCGTCGCCTTCTTCTTCGACGTAGGGGTCCATGGCGCCAGCAGCAATGTCTATCAGCGCAACAAGGGCAAAAAAGCGGCGTAAATATCACCCTCGGCTGCAACATTGCAGATGCAGGATTGCGGTGTGCGGGCCTGGTCGCGCATTCTCAGCCGTTCGATGTCAGGTCGATTATCGCAGCTGGTGGGCTGTGCTGGGCGTGGGTGAATCCCCTATCCCAGATATGGTATACTTGCGGCGACGCCCAATTGAGGCGCCTAATGCTGCGTGTGGAGTCGCCCACCTCATGTTCAAAAAAATCCTGATCGCCAATCGCGGCGAGATCGCGCTGCGCGTCATCCGCGCCTGCCATGAACTGGGCATTCGCGCCGTCGTCGCCCATTCCGAGGCGGATCGCGATTCGCTGCCAGTGCGTATGGCCGATGAGAGCGTCTGTATCGGCCCCGGACAAAGCTCAAAGAGCTACCTCAACATCCCGAATTTGATCAGCGCCGCGCTGCTCTCGGGCTGTGAAGCCATTCATCCTGGCTATGGCTTCCTGTCTGAGAACGCCGGATTTGCCGAGATCTGCGCGGAGTGCAATCTCACGTTTGTTGGGCCACCCGCCGCTGCTATCAACCGTATGGGGGACAAAGTCGAGGCGCGCGCCGCCGCCAGGGAGACGGGTTTGCCCGTCCTGCCTGGTACGCCGATCTTGCGCACCGTTGGCGAAGCTGAGCCCTATTTGGATGTCATTGGGTTTCCGATGATCCTCAAAGCGGTCGCTGGTGGCGGAGGCCGCGGCATTCGTCCCGTTCAGTCGCGCTCTGAATTTACCCACCTCTTCACGACAGCCCAGAGCGAGGTGCGCGAGGCCTTCCAGGATGACGGCATTTATCTGGAACGTTATCTGGGTCGCGCCCGCCATATCGAGATTCAAGTACTCTGTGACAGTCATGGCCATGGGATTCATCTGGGGGAGCGCAACTGTTCGCTGCAGCGCCGTCGCCAGAAAGTCCTCGAAGAAGCGCCCAGCAACGCATTGGATCGCGGATTGCGCGATGAAATTGGCCATCTCGCCGTCAAAACGGCGCTGGCTATCGGTTACCAGGGCGTGGGCACAATGGAGTTCTTGCTCGATGACCAGGGGCGCTACTACTTTATGGAGATGAATACTCGTCTCCAGGTCGAACATCCGATCACTGAGCTGGTAACAGGCGTTGACCTCGTTCGCCAGCAGATCCTGGTGGCATCAGGTGAACACCTGGAGCTCCAGCAGGGTGATGTCCATATTTCCGGACACGCGTTGGAGATGCGCATCTGCGCCGAGGACGCGGACCATGATTTTCGTCCCGTGACCGGCGATGTCGTTGAATATCTGCCGCCTGGTGGCCCCGGCGTCCGTGTCGATTCCCACCTCTTCCGTGGCTATAGCGTTCCCCCGCACTATGATTCGCTGCTCTCCAAACTCTGCGTCTGGGCGTCAACGCGTGAATTGGCAATTGAGCGGGCGCATCGCGCTTTGGACGAGTATGTGATCGAAGGTTTGACCACAACCATCCCCTTCTTCAAGCGCTTGCTCCATTATGGACCCTACCGGGATGGTGACCTGTATACCAACTTCCTGGCGGATCATGCCGCGCAATTGGGCATCGGCTAGGGGATGATTGCAGAGATGTCCAAAAGCAACCCAACATCCGCTGAGAATGGACCTCCCGCTGGGAGCACAGCGCCGACCAAAAAGAGCACACTTTCTGCTGCTCAGGGCGGTGCATCCGCGTCACGCTGGTTGACGATCATCGCGATAGTCGGGGCGGTCATCGTCCTGGCCCTGTTGATGATCCTGATTGTCGGGATTATCGTCAAATCTGGCAAATGACCGAATGGCGCTCAAGCGCTCTGGGGCGATCATGACGGCGGTCTGCTGTGACGCGCGTTGATGTGCCGCCCAGGCATTGCCTGGGATCTTGATACCCATTGCTTGTATTTTTTGATTGCTTGAAAGAGGTTTATGTGGTGTATCTTGATCCCTCGCAGACCTTTCGCCATCGCGTGCGCATGCGTGGACGACCCGCCGCGAACCCCGTCGCGATTGTGACGCGCGGCGCCGCCCGCTTCACAATCCTCACTGAGCGGCTCATCCGCCTGGAATGGGTGGACGTGAGCGGTCCGACTTCCGCCGGACCCTTTGAGGATCGCGCGACCTTTGCTTTCCCAACACGCTACCGCGACCAGCCACCCGCGTATCAGGTGCGTGAGGTCGATGATGATCTGATCATCACGACCAGCTATCTTACGCTCATCTATCGCCAACGGACGGGGCGACCGTTTGCCGTCGATAACCTGTCCATCGCGCTGATCCTGGATGGGCGCGAAGTCACCTGGCGGCCAGGCATGGTGGACAATGCCAATCTCGGTGGGACAATCCGCACGTTGGACGAGGCCCGCGGCGCGGTTGATCTGGGTCAGGGCCTGATCTCCCGGTCCGGCTGGGCGATCTTCGATGATAGCGCGAGTGTCTGCTTCAGTCCGGTAGATGGTTGGGTCGAACCGCGCCCCGATCACGACCACCAGGATTGGTATTTCTTCGGCTATGGGCATGATTACCTCGCGGCTATTCAGGAATATACCCGCAACTTCGGCTCTTTCCCAGAACCCGAGGATCTCCGCCTCCCTCCGCGTTACACCCTTGGCGCGTGGTGGTCGCGTTATTGGGCCTACAGTGAGGACGACCTGCGATCTCTGGTGGATGCCTTCGATGCCAACGATATTCCGCTGGATGTGCTGGTCATTGATATGGATTGGCATACCCCTGACACCTGGACGGGCTATAGTTGGAATCGCGATCTCTTTCCCGATCCACCCGCGTTCTTGCGCTGGTTACATGAACGCGGATTGCATGTGACCCTCAATCTGCATCCCGCTGAAGGTGTCCAGGCGCTCGAAGATCGCTATCCAGACTTCGCGCATGCTCTGGGATTGGACCATCAGGGTGGCCAGACCATCCCGTTTCGTCCTGGCGATCGCGCATTCATGCGCCATTATTTTCAGATCCTGCACCACCCTCTGGAAGATGAGGGCATCGATTTTTGGTGGATGGACTGGCAGCAGGGGCAAGTGAGTGAGATGAAAGGGTTGGACCCGCTCCCCTGGCTGAACCATCTGCATTTCATGGATGCGACCCGCCGTGATGCGCGGCCCATGCTCTTCAGCCGGTACGGCGGGCTGGGCAACCATCGCTATTATTACGGATTCTCGGGAGATACCTACAGCACCTGGGAGGCCCTCGCGGCTCAACCAGCCATCACCGCGACGGCGGCCAATGTGGGTTTTGGTTGGTGGAGTCACGATATCGGCGGCCATTATGGCGCGACAGACCCTGAGCTCTATGCGCGTTGGGTACAGTTTGGCGCGCTCAGCCCTGTGCTGCGCCTGCATGCTCAGAAATATGCCGCGGCCGAGCGGCGGCCGTGGGCATTCCCTCCGCCCGTCGCAGCGGCCGCGCGGCAGGCGTTCGCCCTCCGCTACCAATTGATTCCCTATCTCTACACCGCCCTCTGGCGCGCCAGCCAGACTGGCTTGACGCTCTGCCTTCCGATGTACTTCCGTCATCCTGACGAGGCGGATGCTTATGTGGCAACTGATCAATACTACTTTGGCGATGACCTCATCGCCGCGCCAATCGTCACGCCCGCCATGCCACCGACGAGCGATTGGTCGGCGCCCGATGGCGTGTCTGGGATCGCTACGCGCCGGGTCTGGCTCCCCGCCGGGTGGTGGTACGACTGGCAGACGGGCGCCGCGCACGCGGGACCAGGATGGATCACCGTCAGTGGCGGCATCGAACGCATCCCGCTCTTCGCCCGCGCGGGTGCCGCCATCCCCATCGCCCCGCCGGTGCATCGCAGCGCTGACATCCCCGTCAACGAATTGCGGTTGCGCATCTTTCCCGCGATCGCCGCCGAGCATCAATCCCATCAGCTAACTTCACCGGCTTCCCGATCCATTCCCGACCACACCAAGTTCTATGCTGATGATGGAATCTCCCTGGGTTATACCCGCGACGAATATGAAGTGACGGAGTTGCAAACACTCCCGACAGCGTCCGGTATGACGATACGCATCGCGCCCGTGGATGGTTTCTGCCCGGCAATCCCTGATGCCAGGGTGGTGCGCTGCTTCGTGGGACCTGTTCCCACCATCAGATCTGTTGAAGTCGATGGGGTGCCATTAGCATCCTGGACCTATGATCCGGCGACCAGCGAACTGGATATCGCGATCCCCGAACGGTCCAAACGTCTGGGTCTGAACTGCACGATCCAGTACGCCTAGCGGAGGAAGCCGCCCGCGTTACCCGCTGAGGGAACCCGGGAGGGAGCATGCTGTGATGCTCCCTCCCGACTGAGGGTCAGCGTGGCGCTCAATTGGCGGACGCGCCATCCAGGTCAAAGACTACGCGTCCGGCGAGGATCGTACGGCGCACCTGTCCGCGCAATGTCAGGCCCGCCAGTGGTGTATTCTGGCCCCGTGATGCGAATCGTTCCGTCGCCACCGGCCAGACCGCGTCAGGATCGAAGATGACGACATCGCCACTGGCGCCCGGCGCCAGGGTCCCCACCGGTCTGCCGATCCGCGTGGCGAGGTCGAACGCCAACGCCGGACGGATCGTCAGCGCGGCGATCAGCGTTGTCAGCGGCAAGCTCTGGGCGTGCACCAGTGCCATCAAGCCGCCAAAGGCCGTCTCCAGCCCGGTGATGCCGAAGGCCGCTTCGTCGAAGGTGCAGACTTTCTCCACCTCCGAATGTGGCGCATGATCGGTCGCGATCACATCGATCGTCCCATCCACCAGCGCGGCGAGCAGCGCGGCCGCGTCATCCAACGTCCGCAGCGGAGGATTGACCTTGGCGCGTGTATCGTAGCGTGGCCCAGGCGTCGACGCGAGCACCCCTTCACGCTCCCCAGCTACCCAGGACTGCGAGAGCAACAGATGATGGGGCGTCACCTCGGCCGTCACACGCCAGCCAGCATCTTTGGCGCGCCGCACCAGTTCTATGCTGGGCGCGACACTGAGATGCGCGGCATGGTAGCGCCCTCCGGTGATCCCCGCCAACTCCAGGTCGCGCGCCAGCATCAGCGTCTCGCCCGCCGCGGGCCACCCGCGCAACCCCAGCCGCGTCGCCACCGGCCCTTCGTGCATTACTCCGCCGCCCACCAGCATGGGGTCCTCGCAGTGATTGACGATCGGCCGATCCAATGGTAGGGCGTATTGCAAAGCCAATCGCAACATACCTGACGAGGCGACCGGTTTGCCGTCATCAGAGAAGGCTACAGCGCCAGCGGCAGCCAGTTCGCCCATCTCCGTCAACTGTTCGCCGCGCTGCCCGACGGTGATCGCCGCGATCGGCAGGATCCGAGCATCTGCCTGCTGCGCCAACGCATTCACCCACTCCAGCACCCCGCGGTTATCCAGCACCGGCGCGGTATTCGGCATACAGCAGATGGTCGTGTAGCCTCCCGCGGCGGCGGCCCGCGCGCCAGTGCGGACGGTCTCGCGGATCTCTAATCCAGGCTCGCGTAAATGCACATGCAGATCGATGAAGCCTGGCGCGACCACATGTCCCTTTGGCACGTCAATGATGCGCGGCGCCTGGCTCGTCTGGACTGGACGCGAATCAACCGATGTGACCGCACCACCCACCGGAAGAGTACCATCCGTCAATTGCTGCGCGGCGCGCGCCACCAGCTCGGGATCGCCGCTCGCGACCACCACACCATCAGCGATCAAGACATCGCCGCGACCGTCCTTCAGGTCGACATCCATCCGTGCCGGATCGATCAATCGGCCGCCACGAATCCAGAGCGGCATAGTATCCTCAGACATATTCTTCCTCCGGGAGTGGACGATGCGCTGTCCGACTCGCGCTGCTTGATGCATGTGCCTCAATCGGGAGATCTTCTGGCAAGTCGAACTGTCCCAACGCCCAGCGCAAGACCGCCATCCGGACCGGCACGCCATTGGCGACCTGGCGCGCCACCAGTGATTGCGGGCCGTGCGCGACTTCCGGGTCGATCTCGATGCCTTCGTTCATGGGTCCAGGATGGAGCACTGCCAAATCTGGTCGCACGATGTGGGCATTGATCAATGCGTCGAGGCGCGCGGTGGTCAGGCCATAGCGCGCGCGATATTCGCGCAGCGACGGGATGGCGCTACCCGCCGCGCGTTCCATCTGGATGCGCAGGGCATAGGCGGCGTCGGCGCCTGCCAGCGCGCGATCCAGATCGTGTTCGACGCGGACGCCATGGGGATAGGCGGTGGCGAACTTCGCGCTTACCATGGTCGGCGGCCCACAGAGCACCACCTCTGCACCCAGGGTGGGCAGCGACCAGCAGTTCGACCGCGCCACCCGGCTATGGAGGATGTCGCCGATGATGACGATGCGTTTGCCGCGCAGGTCCCCCAGCGCGGCCCGCAAGGTATAGGCGTCGAGCAGCGCCTGGGTGGGATGGGCATGCCAGCCATCGCCAGCGTTGATGATGGCGGCGTTGGCCCAGCGGGCGGCGGCCTCGGGCGCGCCAGAATGACTGTGGCGCATGACGATGACATCCGGGTGCATCGCGTCGAGCGTCGTTATCGTATCGAGCAGGGATTCGCCTTTCTCGACGCTGCTCCCGGCCGCGGTCATGGTGATGGTACGCGCGCCTAACCGTTGCGCGGCCATCTCAAAGGAGACCCGCGTCCGGGTGCTGTTCTCATAGAAGAGCGTCAGGACACTGCGGCCTTGCAGCGCGTCTGGCGGGGCCGCTGTCGCGAGCTGTTCGGCATGATCGAGGAGCGCGGTCAGGCGCGTGCTTGACCAGCCTTCAAGGTCGAACAGGTCGCGCCGCGCGGATGATGGGGCACCCGCTGCCGCCGGGTGGCCCGGTGCCGCTGGATACCCGGTGGCCTGGTGAAGAGTTGGTACCGAACCGCTCCCACCTACGGGCGCGGGAGTATGGCGAGATTCAGTCATGATGTGATGTCCTCTGATGAATTCATGGTTGTGGACGCCGAGATTCCGCCAGGGTGTTGGCGATGCCTCCATCCCTTGGTCAGCCAGCAGCGCCGCCTTCCTGCCGATCCTCAGGCGCAGCGCGAGAACCTATAAGCCGCTCTGATTCGCCTGCGCTGGCAGAACGTCACCCGGTCGTGGCATCATTGCCGCCCCTGTTGGTGCGGGCCAGATAGACCCCATCCTGGCCGTGCAGTTCGCGTAGCAGGACGGAGATCCATTCATCGCGGCCAGTGGGGACATTTTTGCCCACATAGTCGGCGCGAATCGGCAGTTCACGATGGCCACGGTCGACCAAAACGGCAGCCTGGACGCGCGCTGGACGACCATAGGTGAAGAGCGCATCCAGTGCGGCGCGGAGCGATCGGCCGGTGTAGAGCACATCGTCGACCAGCACCACCGTCCGCCCGGCGATATCGGCGGGAAAGAATGTCGGACCCGGGATAGGAAATGGTCCTTTGGCATGCACATCATCGCGGTGCGCGCTGAAGTCCAGCCGCCCAACCGGCACGGCGATCCCTTCGAAAGCCTGTATGGCCGCCGCTAATCGTTCAGCCAATGGCACACCTTCGACGTAGAGGCCGACCAGGACGGTCTCGCGGGCGCCATCGGTCCGCTCCAGAATCTCATGGGCAATGCGGGTGAGCGCCCGACGTATCTCATCCTCACTGAGAATGAGGCGGGCTTGTTGGAGGTCCATCAGCGGGCGAAGGGACTGGTTGGTATGATCCCACTGGTCCATTTGCCGTGGTGGCGCGAAACCTGGCACTGTGGGGGAGAGTGCCGGCGGTGTGAGAGGTCCCCGGTCCGCCGGACGGTCCGGGGCTATCGGTTGGTTGGGTTTTGGCGATCCTGTATCATCAGTGGGTTGCTGCAGAGGGCGTGACACTGTACCCGGCTCCTTCCTCGCCTCGCGGGACGAGTTCTTAAAGGATTTCTCTGTGAGTATAGCACAGATAGCCCATGCGAATGTGACGGCGAATCAAGGCGAATCTGAATGGCTCAGTACATCCGCAATACGAGCGCGCACAACCCTGTTGGAAACGGTTGCTAATGTGTGGGGAGCGTCGCAATTTGGTAAAGAGTGATCCGTTGTGTCGGTGGACTGGTGCTGCCGTCCAATTGATAGTAGCCCAACCAACCCTGGCCGTAGATACTCGTGTATGTCGCGGCAGGATCGGTATGTCCATCGGCGACCAAAGCGACCAGGTGGTGCTCGGCGCGATCATACACCAAAGCCGTGCCAAACGAGATAATGCGGCTATCGACGCCCACAATGGCGGCCAGTCCATCATATGGTGGCACACTGAAGGTTGCGATCACCTGGGATGGTATGGTGGGATCATGATACTGATCAAATTCGCGCACGGTCACCGTCGCCCCATCGGTCGCGACAGCATAGAGCGTCGTCCCTTGTAGGTGCCAGAGGGCGAATCCGGCAGGCAGCATACCGGTCTGGTTCGTTACCACATTCATCCAGTAACTGACCGTGTTCCCGTAGCGGGCATCCGTCAACGTATAAATGACATCGGGCCAGGCAAACGACTGGATGCCATAAAATAACAAACTCGGTGTAACACCGGGGATTTGCAGGGCGGTGACCTGCTGGGTTGAGAGATTGATCTCCCAGGATTGATTGATTGGGTTATTGGTAAGCGATCCATTCATGATCACAATGCCATGATCGAGCAGCGCGCTATTCAAGACCGCGACTTTGCCAAAGCTCGCTTCCAACAATTGCCGCAGGTTGAGCAGTGTATTGGTCTGGTCATCATATGCCCAATACAAGGCATGACAGGTTCCACAGGTTGAGCCAGGTGGGGCGTCCGCGTCACTGGCAAGATAGAAACGCCCATCATACTGGCAACAGACCGGCGTAGTCCAGATCTGTTGGATTTTGAAGAGTGGCGTAAATGACTGCGAGTGTGGATCATAAGTACCCGCTTCGTCCAACGATCGGGTGGCGTCCGTCGAGTTTATCGTGACGCGATTTGCGAGCAGTATGCCCCCCGCGGATTGCACGCCGCCAATATAGATCGTCTGGTTCGCCGTGGGTTGCGTCGCGATGGTGTATTGGGCGGCGCCTGGTCCCCAGGATTGCGGCACCGTCGGATAGTTGGGGATTGGGCGCGGCGTCATCGTGACAGTAGGTGGTATGGTGCTATTCAGACCAATACCTGGAATTGGTCCCTGGCCCTTGCCGCTCCCTGGAACGCTCGCAAAGCCGATGCTGCGCAGTAAGATGATGAGTATCAGGGTCAGTACGATGCCAAATGGCAGCACCGTCCCTGTGATGAAGAGGCGGCGGTAGCGTGGCGAACGTTGCCATGCCGCAAGGCTGAAACGCCAGAATTTGAAAGATCGTTTCAAAACGGCGGTGCGCGCCTGCGTGACAGTTCCGGGCGGAGTATTTGGTTTAGGCCCCATCGTCCTCTACCTCGTAGATATACCACTCTCTCTTGATCGCGTGTCATTGTACCTGATCACCATCCGAGTTTCAAGCGCCAGGCTGGACGCGGCTTTGTCCACGTCCAACCTGGCATGCGCAATGCACCGCCTGGTGCCTGCGGAATACTGTGGTCATGGCTACACACGTTGCCGACCGCGCATCAGTAGCTGAGCGAGAAGTAGGGCGATCGGGGAACTCTGTGTGACCGTCTATGTGGGTGAGCCGTCGCAACGTCCCATGCATAGCTGGCGACCCCGGGGCATTAGCGCGGTGATGGGCCGATTGTCATCCCACCATCCAGGACGATCTCGCGCCCTGTCATGAAGCTACTGGCGTCCGAAGCCAGGAAGATCGCCGCGTTGGCGACATCTTCTGGTGTGCCGATCCGGCCGAGGGGCGCCTGGCGTGCCAGGTAGGTCCGCACCGCCTCTGGCGGGGCCCCGGGCAAAAGCCGTTGAAACGTCTTGTCGACCATTGGCGTCCAGATCCAGGAGGGGCAGATCGTATTGCAGCGAATTTTTTTGGGGGCGCCTTCTACTGCGAGGTTGCGTATCAGGTTGATGACGGCGGCTTTGGATGCCCCATAGGCCGAGAAGCCGACGCCGCCGATCAGCCCCGCAACCGAACCGAGCGCGATGATGCTCCCGCCTTCTCGACCAAGCGCTTCCCAGGCGGATTTGATGCTCAGGAACGTACCCGTGACATTGATCGCCATAGTTCGCTCAAACGTTGCCAGGTCGAGAGCCTCGATGCGCTCACTTTCGCCGACACCGGCGCATGTCATCAGGATGTCCAGTCGCGCGAAGTGGTCCAGCGTCGCGGCGACTGTGGCCTGTTGCTGATCTTCACGCGTCACGTCGAGATGCGCCGCCAATGCCTGCCCGCCTGCCGCGTGAATCGCAGCGACTGTCTCCGCCACGCCCGCGTCATTGAGATCGGCGCAACAGACCGCCGCCCCGGCGCGCGCAAATTGTTGCGCCGAGTGCGCGCCCAGGCCAGATGCCGCGCCCGTCACCAGGGCGACGCGCCCATCGAGTACTCCCATCGTTGGTTCTCTCCATTCTCGCTGGCGCCATTTGCCAGCCATTTCGCCGGAATATTGTGTACAGTGTTAGCCAGATTGTGCGTTGCCCGCGTGGCGTCTGTCAAGCATCTTGCCGTAGACCTCAATGTGTGCTATAGTGCCTGCATAAGAAGTCTGCTATCCATCGCCAGATGGATATGGTCAGCGCCACCAGATTGGTCGGCGCGAGCGAAGGAGGCCAAGTATGGTTGTTGTGTGCTCTCTGATCGTGGGCATGCCGCCGCGCGCGACCTCAGTGATTGCCCCACGCGCTTGCTGAGTCCGGCATGCGGAAGATCGGGTGAACGGGTTTGACCCGCCGCCGATCCACTGCCATCATCTCGCGGTGCGACTCCCCACGATCCACCTCACCCACCTCATTTGCGGCGCTATGCCCCAGGCATGGCGGATAATCGCGCGTGGTAGCAGTGTGATCTGACGGAGTATCTTCGTGCAATCAGAATCTTCCTTTCCGGCCGATGCCCAGCCTGACCAGCTCACTGGGATGATCATCGACGGTAGTCGCGGCATTTATCGCGTCGAGACGGACGCGGGCGTCTTCACCTGTACGATTCGTGGCAAGTTACGCAAATCGTTTGCTTATCCCGAGAGCGCCAATGGCCGCCACAGCGCCCGTCAGGTGAAAGTCAACCAGCGCGATCCGGTGGCGATTGGCAATCGGGTTACCATTCAGGTGCTCAGCGCGACGACCGGGGTCATCGAAGCGGTGATCGCCACTGAAGCGGGCAGCTTGACGCGCGGCGACCCCGACTATGGCGCGACGACATCGGTCGCGGGACTGGATCGCCTCATCGTGGTCTTCGCGGCGCGCGATCCCGCACCGCACCTCCGGCTGCTGGATCGTTTCATTGTCCTGGCCGAAGCTCAGGGACTTGAGCTGGCAGTCTGTTTGAATAAATGCGATCTGGGCGAGCCGGAGTGGCTGAGTGCGCGTCTCGCCGTCTATGCGCGATTGGGCTACCCGGTGGTGCGGGTCAGCGCGACCACCGGCGCGGGCATCGCCGATCTGCGCGCGCTGGTCAGCGGGCGGACCGCGGCGCTGGTCGGCCCATCGGGTGTCGGCAAGTCCAGCGTCCTCAACGCGCTGGAGCCGGGACTGGCGCAACGCGTGGGCGCCACGAGCAATGCCAGCGGCAAGGGGCGCCACACCACCACCAGCGCGCGGATGGTGTCGCTGGCCGGGGGTGGACATCTCGCTGACACCGCGGGCATCCGCGCTTTGGCGTTCCACGATCTCGCCAGGCCGCTCGACCAGACCTTCCGCGAATTTACCCCTTACCTGGGCCGATGTCGCTGGCCGAATTGCGCGCACCTGCAAGAGACCGACTGCGCGATTCGTCAGGCTGTCGCGACTGGTGAGATCGATCGAGAGCGCTATAGTAGTTATGCGCGACTACGCGATCCTGCCGCCTGGCAAGAAGACATCTGGGAAGAAGCGTGATCAGGGGCGCTACAGCGATGTTACGATGACGACTGGCGTATATCGGTCACCGTGGCGCTGGGGCTGCCCTGTTTGACTCTGGTATCATCACTGTCCACAGTCAGACAGGCCAACCCGGCCAGCAAATCACCCTGGAGGTCCCGAAGGTGGTTAAAAATTTGGTGAAGATGTGGCAAACGGTGAGACCAGGTGTTATCATAGCCCTTAGCGGAGGTGTGGCTTGAATCATTGCGCATTTTGCAACGCACCAATCCTGAGCACGACCGAGGTCTGCCCGAACTGCCATAAGAAGCAACCGCCCTATCCCCCCATACTACCAGGCGGCGGCGGTGCGAGCTATTCCGGGTGGGCAAAAATTCTGATCGGCCTCGGGACGATGCTGCTGGCGATCGGGATCGCGACGGGCATCCAGGGTCCGGTGAGCGTTGCCTCAGCGGTTATCTATGGCAGTCCGAGTTACTATATCAGTTCCGGACAGGCTCAGTATCTGGGGCAATCGTCGTCGGTACCGTTTCTGGGCTTGACGAATACCCCTATCTATCCGGGCTATGGCTACTTCATTTTCTTTGGCGGCATCGCGTTGGTCTGCTACATCTATGCCTTCATCTCATATAATCGCGGGAAGCGCATCGATAAGGCCAACGAGGGGCTCTTGCGCCAACTGCGACGCAATGGGAACGGTAACGGGAACGGCGTTTGATCGCGCGCCGCTGCGCGCGAGTGCGCAGCGAACGACAATCACTAAGATACCCTGTACTGCCCGACATCCTGGCTCTGCTATGGTCCACACGACCTGTGGCGGGCAGAGGTGGCGGGCGGTGTGGGGTAGTTGTTGACGCATCCTATGGCACTGACACGCGACGCACACATTACAGCGGTTATTTGCGAAAGTAGTCACCCCAGCTGAGAGAAGATTCCCACCCCCCCTTATAGCCGAGTACGTGCTATTCCAGGGTGCAGTGATGAAACTAGCAGATTACTATCAGCTTGCAACTCTAGTCCGTACTTTCGGATGCCCTACAATCGGCACAAATGTCACATTCGATGTAGGTGATTTCATTATCGCGAACGCGGAGGTCAAAAGGATGACCTGGTGGGAATGCCAATACCCTCATTGCTCAGGGGGGATGCCAGAAATACTGCCCACGCATTATTTATTCATCATGCTAGAATTTCGCCAGTGGTAACTTGGAATCATTAGTGAATAATATGAAATCGGTTGAATGTGCACCTTCGAGGAATAGGATATTTTTTTCAAAACTTCGCACATTCGGTCGCACGATGTCATAATATACCTTGAATCGCCCATCTATGAAAAGAATTTGTAAAGTCACATGTCCATTCGATGTTTCTATGCATGTAGAATTATAGTATATTCTGATGAATATTACTCTATTCTAGAAGATTGAGAAACTCCGATAGCCGAATTTGTAATACATAGAAGCTTGCATTGTAGAGATATAATGTGCTGGTTGAGGATTTTGTCGGCTAGCTCCCGAGAATCAGATCGAGGGGAATATTGATATGACAAGGACGTCTCCGAATAGCGATCGCATAGCTTTGGGTGAAGGAGCTATCCTACTGCTCAAAACAGCAGGATTAACCCAAGATGACTTTATCGATCGTATCCAGAAATTTATCCGGGTAAGCAACTTAGAATATCTCATTAAGGAAGATCTGTATCATTCCTTGGTGCAGAACATTCCCGGCCTCTGTAACTGGAATGAGATCAACTGGCAGTTACTCTGGAAAAATAGTGGTTTCAGAAAATTTTATAGAGTTCCTGCATCAATTTTCGAATTATATCGCCAGGATGTCATACATAATGGGCTGTGGTGCGATGTCATTGCACGCGTCTCGCCAGAACAATATACAACGACCATCATTCAGCAAATCCAGGCCGCCCGTGGCAACGATTCGGTGATCCGCGATGTACTCAAACCACTTAAAAATAGGTATACCCAAAGCAGACTATCGAAAACAGCTACCCACAACCCCATCAAAGCAAGTGAGGCGACTTTACCATCGAAGCCAATCACTCCAGGGCATGATCGATGTGGTACGAATCTGTGTATCTTTATCAGCTACTCGCGCAGAGATGAGGCATTTGTCAAAAAATTGGATGAAGATTTACGGCAGTATGGGTTCATTGTATGGGTGGATTACCATAATCTAATACCAGGGACATCAGATTGGGAGTCGGCTCTCCGGCGAGGCATTGCGACCGCAGATGCGATCATCCTCGTCGCAACGCCAGATTCACGCAAATCACTATCTGTAAAAGATGAACTAGCGTTGGCGAGAGATAACAATAAACCCGTCTATCCAATTTGGGTGGCGGGGGATCGTTGGACGGATTCCATTCCCCTTGGTTGGGGACAAACGCAATATGCTGATGCTCGAGGCGATAAATATAGGTCCGGTTTAAGAAGCATCGCTTTGTCGCTTCAATCTTTGAGTAGAGCCAACAACTTCCAAGCATGATGTAACCAGGGCAGGAGAGGTTATGTATGATGATATTGTTCATAGGAAATAGCATTTAGAGAATAGTGTCCGAAAAGTGCTGTACTTTACCCAAGAAAGAGAGGCTTGCCTCTACTGCTAGGCTGGTAAGGAATCTACACCCCCAACCAGGAGCAGAAGCATGCCTACGATCCAGCTTAGCGTAGAACCCGAGCAGTTAC
>DAIDHM010000201.1 GCA_027459705.1 Ktedonobacteria bacterium
GGCGCTGAGCAGTGGGGGAGCGGTGACGGCGAGCCAGCTCTTCGCCCCGTATGGCGCCACGCGCTACAGCAGCGGGGTGATGCCGACCAGCTATGGCTACACCGGGCAACGGAGCGATCCCAGCGGGCTGGCGTATTTCCACGCGCGGTACTATGATCCCACGGTGGGGCAGTTCACCAGCGCCGACAGTGCGCAGGGGCTGAACCGCTACAGCTATGTGCAGGGCAACCCGACGACGCTGACGGATCCGAGCGGGAATATGGCCTGCGCGGTGTATGCCGATGGGCTGTGTACCACACAGCGGCGCACATCTCTCATTCCATTATCCTACACGACAACTGTAGCTGGGCAAAATAGCTCCAATGTAACGAACGCTCAAAATGCAAACTCAGCTACATCTCCTGTGAAATCTAAATATTATACGCAAGATGGTCCCCGGATTCGTCTTTCAACAGATCCTAACAATGATTGTAATAAGCGTGGGACTGATTGCTATATTAGCATACAGCGAGCTAGCGATCTCAAATCCTCAAACCAAGAAATTCGCCAACTTAAAAATGCAATTCTCTTTCTTACTGATGCCTATAATTTCGTGGCCGATCTTGGAGCATTACTTGTGGCATTTTTAACCAATGACGATCCAGCGATAGCGGCAAATGCGACGATGTTAGTTGGCGACATTGCCAATGTGCTAATCGATTTTGGCGAATCTCGTGGATGGGATCCACCTAAGTGGGTGCAGGATGCGCTCGATGCTTTTAGAATATCGCTTGGCGTACTGAAATGGGCACTTGGATTTGGATTCATCGGAGATCTTCTTCAGCCAGAAGAAGGAGCTGTGCGAGACGTATCAACCATTGTGGCGAAATGGTTTATGAGTTTAATGCTCGGAAGTAGCGGATCGATAGATTTTCTGCAGTCCAAGTTATCGGCAGATCAAAAGCATGCAGCATGTGTGGCGGATACATCTGTTACGAATGCACAGTATGCAGCGGGAGCCTGCAACTACTTTCCTTAGAAAGGAAGGATGAGATGTTACCTGATTATGTTATTAATATATTTGTCATATTGACCTCCCTAGGAGCGATTCTAGCAGCAAGTGCTATCTACCATAGTATCTGGAGAATGTATGAGTCATATGAGGAAGGAGAGCAAAAACATTCATTGTGGATGGGATTATGGGTAATGAGATTTATAGCTATTGAATCGGTTGTGATATATGCAATGTTGATACTGTTATTAATAGTTTATCCCGACGGAAAGAATATGATGACTACGATTGTTTTAGCGTTACTTCCCATTGTATTTACCATGATTTATGTGAATTCAGTGATATATTGGGCAGTGGTATTACGAGATATGCTGAAGCAGCGGGGACAAAGTTAATGGCATCGGTAAATGAACCAGAGAACGTGGGCGGCACGTACAGCTACCTGGTGGCCGACGCGCAGGGCAGCGTGAACGTGGCGCTGAGCAGTGGGGGAGCGGTGACGGCGAGCCAGCTCTTCGCCCCGTATGGCGCCACGCGCTACAGCAGCGGGGTGATGCCGACCAGCTACGGCTACACCGGGCAACGGAGCGATCCCAGCGGGCTGGCGTATTTCCACGCGCGGTACTATGATCCCACGGTGGGGCAGTTCATCAGCGCCGACAGCGCGCAAGGGCTGAACCGCTACGGCTATGTGCAGGGCAACCCGACGACGCTGACGGATCCTAGTGGCAATATGGCCTGCGCGGTGTATGCCGATGGACTGTGCCAGCGCGGCCCGAAGGGGGCACCGCATCCGGCCCTGACGACGACGGGGCATGAAGGTGCGAGTGGGCAGAGTGGTGCGAAGGGGGATGCGGTTGGGGCGCCTCAGGGAGGAATACCTCCCGCAAGCCCACACTTCTGCGATGCTTGCAGTGGCGCTACCTCTCAAACATGCGATAACGTATGTCATGCGCGAAATATTGTTGCGAAACTGTATAATGCTACCGTTTTTATTGAGTTAATTTTGGTATCTCTATTATCCTGGGGTTTTACAGATATTTTGAAGCTGCTAGAAGCTAAATTAAATGCAATTTCATTCTTCTTAAAAGTAATTGAGGCTCCAACTCTCATTGCAAAAGGCATAGTTGGAAGTTACTTGTTTATCAATGCGGTGCCATTAACAGGCCAAATATTCTTCTCAATGCAGACTCTTGCATATTTATTAAATGGTGGTGAGTTTGATGTTGCACAAATTGAAAACGCAAAGACCCATATAGAGGCATCAAGCCTGATTGGAACGCTCGGTGCAACATTTATATGGGTAATCCAGTCCGTTGGGATACTAGGGGGGGCCTATGCAACTGCAGATGTAGGAGGAGCTGACATAGCAGTGAATGCGGAAGAATTAGTAACGCTAATTGATAGTGTAGCATTCACAATGAGTGTTGGCTATTTAGCTTATGCGGTGAACCAGCTAAATGAGGCTGAAAATTTATTACAAAAATAATCGAGGCAACAGTGCAGCAAGTATTGAGCAATCAAGAATTAGAATGAAAGGGTTGGTTTGTAATGGCGATAATTGCGTTGCTGCGTCACTCCGATATTTTGGACCTTCAGAATTTTGTGCATAAAAATACCCTCAATTTCAGTTTCTCTGCTGATATATTTGATTTCGTCATATTCGAACTGATGATACTGTTCTTAAGTGGCTTTAGTCTTGTGTTGCTCATCGATAAAATGAAATCACCTGTACCAAGAAAGCGACTAGAACAAATTAATAATATATGGTCTATAATAGACTATATTATCATAATAATAATAGGTTTTATAACAATAATACTGCTATTATTTTTCACAAAATATTATGTTAAAGCTTTTGACAATTTTGTTCTGCAAAGCATTATTGGATGGGTCGTATGGATATATTTTATAGGAATTATCGTGATTAATGTCATCAAATGGTTTATGATAAAAAGGCGAGGGGCAACGGGTGCAGCAGAGCGTGACGAGCAATGGCATGACGACGACGACCAGCTACATCGGCAACTATGAAGAGGTGAGCGCGACGAGCGGGACGACGGTGGTGACGAAGTATTACCAGGCGGGACCGGCGATAGGGGCGTTATGCACCCCATATTCTCTGATGAGCATGCTCCCTCAACGGAATATGGTATGATCTCCTGGAGCGACTGGTATCTGTAGCATACACCTCCCTGATTCCTCACCAGTCCAAGGATCGATTGTGTTTCAGATCGTGATACTTGACGTCGATGGCACCATCCTCGATAGTCAGCATCATCTCCACCCCCACGTGAGCGCCGCCATCCGCGAAACGTTGTCAGCTGGCGTACGCGTCATTCTGGCAACCGGAAAACTCTACACTTCCATCCAACCATTGATCGCGGAATTTGGCTTGACAGGTCCGCAGATCACGTGTAATGGCGCGGCGATTGTGGATGCCCTCAGCGGCGAAACCTTGCGCTCCTGGCCTTTGCAGGGTGAGCCGTTGCAGCGTACGCTACGGGTCCTCGCCGCGGATTCCGTCCCAGTGGCCTGGTATATCAGCGATCGCATCATGACCGATGCTCCGCCCGGACTTTTGGATGAAACCCTGACCGCCTATCTTGAGCCAACCATGGACCGCGTGCCCAGATTGGACCCCGACCTCCTCCCACCGCCCCTCAAATTGCTGACGACTGGCACAGAGGCAGAACTTGCCGCGCGGCTGGCCACTACGTCTCCACTGCTTGCCCCGGCGGTGCGCATCGTCCGCACCGCCGTCGAGTTCCTGGAATATATGGATCCGGTAGCGAGCAAAGGGACCGCACTGACTGAAGTGCTCGCGATGCTGGGAATCGCGCGTGCGGCGTCACTGGCAATTGGTGACGGTGAGAATGACATCCCTCTCTTCGCCGCCGCCGGATTCGGCCTGGCGATGGCGAATGCCATGCCAGCGTTGCAATCGGTCGCCCATGGGCAAGTTCCGTCGAATGACGAACAGGGCGTCGTCCATGCGTTGCGTCAGTATGTGCTAGACCGAGGGGAAGCGCATAATCAGGAGCGACCCGCACCATGAGCTCAACTGTTGCGCCGGGAAATCCGGTCGTACTGGCAGAACCAGCGCGCCGCGCCACGGTTGCCGTCATCCTCTGCGCGGGTCAGGGAACGCGGGTTGGCGCGGGTATGAACAAGATCCTGCTGCCCATACACGGCCAGCCGCTTTTGCTCTTTAGTCTGCAGGCACTGGCCGCCGCGCCTGAGATTGATGCAATCCTCCTGGTGGCGCATCCGCGCGAGGTGGCGACCATCCACGCACTGGTGCGCCAGCATCCCGCTGGCGCATCGGTCTGGGCGGTGATCCCGGGCGGAGATTCGCGCCATGCCTCCGAAGATGCGGCGCTCGCCTTTCTGCGGCCATCCGTGGTGACGGGGGAGAACCGGGTCATCCTCATCCATGATGGGGCGCGGCCATTTGTCACGGTGGCCGACATTGCCGCGTTAGTCGCAGTTGCATCCCGGGGTGAAGGCGCCGTGCTGGCGTCCCCGGTCGCGTTGTCGGCAGGTATCGCCAGGATCACCGCAGATGGGCTGGCGCATGGGGTGGACGGAGTGGACGGTGTGTCGCGCATCCTCTGGTGCGCCCAGACTCCCCAGGCGTTTCCGTCCGCGCCGCTGTTATCGGCCTATGACGCGGCGCGGGCAGCGAGGCGTGAAGGGACAGATACGGCTATGACATTCGCCCAATCTGACTTGCCTATCAGGGTGGTCGCTGCGCAAGGACCAAACTTCAAACTTACCACACCCGAAGATATCCAGCTAGCTGAATATCTCGCGGATCACGCGCGTCCTGACGAGACAGGATCAACAGATCACCCGGCAGCGCTTGAGTGAGTTCAGGACGGTTGATCACGGCGCGGAGCGCGCGGTGAGCGCCAGGCCGGGCATGCGCTTGGCTGGCACAATTCCTCGATCCGCGAACCAGCGTGCGGCATCAGCCAACGAGGTTGCCAGGGATCGATATGTCAGGTTCCATTCGCGTCGCGCCTTGCTATCATCGTACCACCAAGTATGCGCCAACAGTTCCGCAACCCCTGAATCGAGCAGGGGCTGTGCGGTGACGCGCTCCAGGACTGAACCTGCCAGGCGCAATGGCCCTAATGGCAAGCGCCAGCGCGGTGGTTGCCGACCTGCGATCTCCGCCAGCTGGCCGAAGACCTCCTGGAAGGTGACATTGTGGCCCGTCACCAGATAGCGTTCCCCCGTCCTGCCCTGCGCCAACGCGCGTACGTGCGCGATGGCGGCATCGCGCACATCGACCTGACAGAGACCACCTGGGAGGTAGCCGGGGATTTGACCGCGCAGGTAAGCGATAATCATCCGCGAGGAGGTGAGATAGTGGTCTCCAGGTCCGACACAGAAGCCGGGATAGACCATGACGAGATCCAGTCCGCGGTCCAGGTATTGCGGAATCGTCGCTTCAGCGCGGCGCTTGGATCGCACGTAGGGCGAGCGGAAGTGGTCGAGGACAGCGCGTTGCTGGTAGGCCGCCACTTCATCCAGCGGCGGCTTTGTGGGATCCCCGATGCCCAGCGCGAAGATCGACGCGGTATAGACGACCCGGCGCACGCGGTGCCGGAGCGCCGCCTCGAAGATATTGATCGTCCCACCATAGTTGACGGCATCACAGATGGCCGCGTCCTGAGGTCGCGTGGCGATGCGCCCCGCGACATGGATGATCGTGTCGCAATCCGCGACTGCCCGATCGATCGTAGCAGGATCTGTCACATCGCCGGTGACCCAACTCACGGGCAATCGCGCCAGCTCGGGGTCCGATGGCGTCCCTTCGCCGCGCCAGAGCGCGCGGATTGCACCAGGGTCCTGGTCGGTTTCGCGGTGCGCGACCAGGGCGCGCAATACGGCCGTGCCAATGAAGCCAGTTCCCCCCGTCACCAGTGTCACCATCGTCGTCCCCCACATGTTTTTGCTCATTCCAACGCCAGTCTATACGAGGTGAGAGGGTGGCGAACCAGGGAAATGTTTCATGCTCGGCGCCAATCATGCCACCGCGCCAAGATCATCGTCGCGCTGCGCAGCCAGGACATCCAGTCCCAGTGACGCGATCAAGGCTTCGACGAGCGTGGAATCAAATCGGCCAGCCACCACTTCGGCACGCAAGAAGCAAACCCCTTCATACAACGAGCGACCGGAGTGATAGGGTCTTTCGGCCGTATACGCCTCGAAAGCGTCTGCGACACTGAGGATTCGCACGATGAGGGGAATCTGTGTGGCTCTCAGGCCATCGGGATACCCCGAACCATCGAGACGCTCATGATGCCACCGCGCGATTGGAACGCAATCCGCAAACGCCGTAGCATGGCTGAGCATTTCCGCGCCGATGGTGGTATGCGCGCGGATTTTCTGCCATTCTTCGGCATCGAGTGGACCGCGTTTATTGAGGATAGTGTCAGGAAGGCCGATCTTGCCAATATCGTGCACCAGTCCCCCTCGATGGGCCAGTTCTGATAGCTCTTCCAGACCCAGTTGATGCGTCATTGCGACCGCGTATCGGGCGACGCCAGCGGAATGAGCGGCGGTGAAACTGTCGCGGAGATCGATCGCGTTGATGATCGCCTGGGCCATCTCCAGATTGGCGTGCATCGGCAACGCCTCGAAAGCTTCCGTCGCGCCGGTGCCCTGGCGGATCAGTTCCAGCGAATACCCCTCCACACGGTTGCGGCCCCGATGTTTGGCGGCATAGAGCGCCAGGTCTGCGGCCTTCAGCAGAGAACCAGGGACGGATGCTTGTGTGGGGAAAGTCGCGAAGCCGAGAGAGGCGGTCACTGGCACCAGACTACCAGAAGACACGCGCGTGTCATGGTTTTGCGGACTGGCAGATGACTGATCGCTATCGACGATATCGGACCTTCCCGGTTGGGCGTTCAGGCGGATGCTGGCAATCTGTTGACGGACGCGTTCCGCGATGTGCCCGGCCTCATCATAGCTGGTCTCGGGTAAGACTATCGTAAACTCTTCGCCGCCATAGCGCGCCGGGTAATCGCGGCGGCGCACTGCCTGACGAATCGCTTCGGCCACCGCGCTCAGTGCCAGATCTCCGACATCATGGCCATAGGTCTCATTGAAGCGGCGAAAATGGTCGACATCCAGCATGATCACCGAGACCGGCAGACCGGCGGCGGCCGCGCTCATAATCTCTTGTCGCAAGGTTTGTTGCAGGGCACGGTGGTTGAAGAGGCCCGTCAACGGATCGACCTGCGCTAACTGTTGCGCCTCATGATAGAGCGATGCGCGATGGAGCGCCGTGGCGATCTCGTCGGCCGCGGCCAATAGCATCTCCTGTTCGGGCAGATCCCACCGCATGGGGCTGTCGGCGCGGAAGGCTGCCATGAGCGCACCAAACACCTTGCCATCCACCCGCAATGGCACGCATGCCAGTTGTCCCATGGGGAGAGTAATGGGCATCTGCGTTTCAATGTCGAAGAGATCGATCGCTGATACATTGAAGTGAGGCACGCCCTGTGCCAAAACCTGCAGCATATGAAAGCGCGCGTCCTCAGCGATCGGTGAGGTGGTCAATGCGTTAGCCAACAGGCTCGCCTGTGCTGCGGAGATTGCGTCGCATAAATGGAGATGAAGGACCCGTGCATAATCGGGTCGGTCATGGTCGCGCAAGATGAGGCCACAATTTGTCACGCCGATATCCGTCGTCAAGATATCCAAAGCTTCGCGCGCAATGGTCGTCTCATCCAAGGCCTTCGAGCACTGCTGCGCGAGCAAGCGGAGGATGCGATTTTGACGTGATGCGCGAAACTCCGCGGTCATGTCGCGGTTGATGCCCAGCACTCCATGGAAGGTGCCATCAGCCAATCGCAGTGGGACGGCCTGCAAGGTGACATAGCCTGACGACCCATCTTCAGAAAGGGTGCGCACGGTGAGCGGCGGTTCGATTTCCCCAGTGCGGAGGAGGCGCACAACGGGAAAATCGTCGAGTTGCAACGGCTGGCCATCCAGAAGATAGCACCCACTGAGTACCGCCGAGCTGTCCTGTGTACGCATCGTCTGCGTGTGGTGCAGCGCAATCGCGGGCACCGCGAACCCGGCTTGATTTTTTTCATTGCGGTGGCGTTCCTGTCCCTGCGCGTCATACATCACCAGACCATCTTGCACTGACTCAAAGACGGTCTGAAACTCCAGTCGCAGGCGATCACTTTCCCGTAGCGCCAGGGCAAGGTCGCGCTCCATCGTGACGCGTTGGCTGACATCGCGACCGATGGCGATGAACAACTGGGTCGCGGGGATCCAGGTGATGAGTGTTTCCAGGATAATGTTGACCCCATAACGATCAACCAGTTCCGTCTCAAACGCGCTATGACCGTGCACATGAGCCTCGCGGCGCATGCGAAGGATCATCCGCAAACCATCGCGTTGCCGCGGAAACAAGAATATAGGGAGCTTGCCAATCAGTTCTTCGCGCGCATAACCAAAGAGCGCTTGCATTGCCGCGTTGCAACGAACAATCATTCCTGCTTCATTCAGCACCAGTACGATGTCTGGCCGGATTGATTCCAGCAACGAGTCCAGAAAATCCCGTTCGATGCGGACTTGTTCCAGTGCATCGTGCTGGGCGCGGTTCGCCGCTTCCAGCGCCTCGCGCTTGGTGAACACTTCATCCAGCAGGTTGTTCATCTCCTGCCCGATTTGGTGAAATTCAGTTGACCGATCCAGTGTGCTCAAGAACTGCCGGATGGTCATCGCACTGATGGTCACAAACAACGCGATGAGGAAGATCCAGAGCGACTGTGTCAAAGCCATAACTGGTCGTTGAGTCTGGACGAAATGGGGGATGCCGATGAGGAGATCCCCAGCGGCAAAAAGCCAGACAGCCCGGATCGAAAGCAAGGACGAAGCAGTTGCCGCAACGATCAGAAAGCGAAGGAGGTCCCCATTCTGCGCACTGCTCGGCCCAGGTTGGAGGACGAGCGCGAGGTGCACCACATTGAGGGAACCGATCGCCACCAACGCCGCGAGCGGCAATGGTCTGTTGTCAGACCCTTCGATGTCCCCAGCAATCCATGTGGCCGGTTGTAATGGCCACCGTAGGCTACCTATCAGCGCCACTGCCGTGGTGCACCCCGCGAACCCAATCGTCCACCATGGGGAAGTGAAAGCGCCAATCCGAGCGTAGGGACCGCTACATTCCGCGAAAAAAATAAGTGGAAGGAACAAGAGCCTGAGGCGCGTGGCCAGGTGTGGTGTTGCCGAGGCAATGGCAGATCTCTGCCCGTCGTGGCGATAGGCGTATAACATGGGGAGCATGATCCACTGACCGACCCCTTGGGGCCAGGACGCGATCCGCTGCAATAGCGAGAAAAATTGTTGCCAGCGGGAGAACATCGGCGGAAAAGGTGGGCGGCGCATCGCGGACCTCCGGGGCCTCACTTGAGATCAGAAGACGAAAAGTTGCACAGTGAACCATAACGAGGTTCTCTCCTGTATCATCGTCACTTTGCGTGTGGCCTTGAAGGAGCGTAAAGGGATCGAGCGCGCGAAGATGGCTGGACATCTTCCCTGTTGTCTGGGTATGATAGGAGAGGATGAGCCGCTTTACACCGCCCATCCCAGGCAAAACCTGAAGACAACGTCGCCGGAGGCTGATGCCCTGTGAATGATTCTCCCTCGCTCGCGCGCACCCCTCTCTATGATGAACATCTCCGCCTTGGAGCGCGCATGGTGCCGTTTAGTGGGTGGGAGATGCCCGTGCACTATTCCAGTATTGTCGAGGAACATCGCGCCGTGCGACAAGCGGCTGGTCTTTTCGATGTCAGCCATATGGGTGAGTTCATGGTCACCGGACCGGGCGCGCTCGATTACCTCGAGGGGCTGGTGCCCAATGCCGTCGGCCGCCTTGAGCCTGGTCAGGCCCTCTATTCACAGATCTGCCTCCCTGATGGTGGTACGCTCGATGACTTGTTGATCTATCGACGATCCGCATCCGATGCTGATCCCTCGTATATGGTCGTCGTCAATGCTGGCACACGTCCCAAAGACTGGGCATGGTTTGAGGATCATCTGCCAACGGATGGGAGCGTCACGCTACGCGATCTCTCGGCCGCGACGGCGCTGATCGCCATACAGGGACCGCAGGCACTGGCGATCCTTGCCACTTTGACGACGGCGCCCCTGATGGATATTACGTATTACCATGCGGTCGAAGGCTCGGTCGCGAATATACCCTGTCTCATCTCGCGCACGGGGTATACCGGTGAGGATGGATTCGAACTATACCACGCTGCTGAGGCCGCGCCGCAACTTTGGCGCGCGTTCCTGGCGGCGGGCGCCCCGGCAGGGTTATTGCCTGCCGGGCTGGGCGCGCGCGATACGCTCCGTCTGGAGGCGGGGTATTGCCTGTATGACCATGAACTGACCGAGGCAATCTCGCCGTTGGAAGCGGACCTTGGCTGGTCTGTGCGTCTCAAGAAAGGACACGACTTCATTGGCCGCGCGGCATTGTGGCAACAGAAGGACGCGGGCATCGCGCGCCGCCGGATTGGATTGGTGCTGCGCCAACGCGCGGTGCCACGGGCGGGGATGGCGATTCTGGCTCCGGATGCTGGCGAGGCACAAGCAACCGATACGATTATCGGAACACTCACCTCCGGTACGCTGAGTATCACTCTCAACCAACCAATTGCTATGGGCTACGTTCCACCTCAGTTTGCCGTGCCAGGGACAATGCTGGCGGTGGATGTGCGTGGCCGGAGCGTGCCCGCCGAAGTGGTCACGCTGCCATTTTATAAACGCCCTGCAACGAATGCCTAGCGAGTGATCTGCACATGTCACGCTGATTGTACGGGGGCGCTGTGTCCCAGTAGACGAAGACGCAAAACCCAAGCAGGTACACGAGCGACTTACCCTGCTGATCTACTCGTCCCTCCGCACACCTGGCGAAAACCGCCCAATATTGAGAGGAGCTGACAACCATGGCTGAACTGCACCACCCCGCGGAGCTGCGTTATACAAAGACCGATGAATGGGTGCGACGCGAAGGCGACATTGCCTATCTCGGAATCACCGACTATGCCCAGGACCAACTTGGCGATATCGTCAACCTTGAGGTTGCCTGGGACGAGGCTGGCACGGGCACCGTGCGCAGGGAGCGGGCATTCGGCAACATCGATTCCGTCAAGGCGAGCTCTGAACTGGTCTCGCCAATCTCTGGCACAATCATTGCCTTCAATGACGTCCTGCAGACCGCACCGGAGACTATCAACACGGATCCCTATGGGACCGGGTGGATCCTCTCTGTGCGTCTGACGGATCCTGCGGAGGTGGATGCACTGCTGAGCGGTGAAGAATATCTGGCCTATCTGCGCGAGCGCGATCATTGAGATGCGCGCACTATCTTGTCATTCTGCTGGTGCCCCGGCGCGGAGGTTCCCCGGATTGATCATCCCGCCATACCATGATTGCCAGCATTGACCCACCAGACGATTTGTTGTTGAGAGTGAAGCATGACGTACATACCAAATACCACCGAGGAACAACACGCGATGTTGCGGACCCTCGGCGCCGAGACCATCGAGGACTTGCTGTCGGCGATTCCCGCCGCAGTGCGACTCCAGCGACCATTGCACATGCCAGAGGCCACTCCAGAACCGAATCTCCGTCGACAATTACAGGCGATGGCCAATCGCAATCTGCACCTTGATCAGGCAATCAGTTTCCTTGGTGCGGGCAGCTATGACCGGTATGTGCCGAGTGTCGTGGCCCATCTGGCGAAACGCTCCGAGTTCCTGACCTCCTATACTCCCTATCAGCCCGAAGTCAGTCAGGGTATGTTGCAGTCAACCTATGAATTCCAGACGATGATCTGTCAGATCACCGGGATGGATATCGCTAATGCCTCGCTCTATGATGGCTCGACGGCGATGGTTGAGGCTGCTCTATTAGCGATCGGACCAACCGGGCGCGGTGAGGTTTTGGTCTCGCGCGCCGTAGATCCGCAATATCGTCAGACCCTGATGACTTATGCGCGCGCGCGCGGCTTCACGGTGCGCGAGATTGCGCTGGCAGACGGGGTAACTTCAGCGCAAGACCTGGAAGCGCACCTGACGAATGCGACCAAAGCCGTAATTGTGCAGCATCCCAATTTCTTTGGCAATTTGGAAGATATGGCGACCTTCGCCGACCTGACGCATCACCAGAAAGCGCTCTTTGTCGCGGTGATTACGGATCCCGCTTCGCTGGGTGTGCTGGCGCCCCCAGGCGCGTACGATGCGGATATCGTCGTGGCCGAAGGGCAGAGCCTGGGCAACCCAATTGGTTTCGGCGCGCCCGCGCTGGGGATCTTCGCCTCCAAGTCTGAACTGATGCGCCGATTGCCGGGCCGTCTCGTGGGCGAGACCGTCGATGATCGCGGCCAGCGCGGTTACGTCTTGACCCTGCAGGCGCGCGAACAGCAGATTCGCCGCGAACGCGCCACCAGCAATATTTGTACGAACCAGGCATTGCTGGCAGTTTTCGCGACGGTGTACCTCGCGGCATTGGGCAAGCAGGGATTCCGCGAGCTCGGTGAACAGTGTGTGCGACGCGCGCATTATGCCTTCGACGAGCTGACGAAGATACCAGGTGTGCAGCCAGTCTTTGGCGCGCAAGCGGCTGCGGTTCCACCCTTTTTTCATGAGTTCGCCCTGCGTTTGCCGATGCCGATTGCCAAAGTCAATAAAGCGTTACTCAAAGAAGGCATTATTGGTGGGTACGATCTGACCTCGACCTATCCGGAACTCGATGCTACGGGCACAGGATCTTCCTGCGCGCTCTTCTGTGTGACAGAGACCCGCACGCGTGACGATATCGATCATCTGGTCGCCGCCCTCAGGACAACGTTGAGCAAAGGGAACAAGCGATGAGCACCGAACCACTGATCTTTACCCTGGGCGCCCCAGGCCGACGGGCCGCGACCATGCCCAGTTGGGACATTCCGGAGCGTCCGCTGAGCGATCTGCTTCCGGCCGAAGCTCTGCGTCAGGATCTCGCGCCATTGCCCGAAGTCAGCGAGATTGAGATTGTCCGTCACTATACCCATTTGGCGCAGCGCAATTTCAGCGTCGATAGTGGATTCTATCCGCTCGGGTCGTGCACGATGAAGTATAACCCGAAGCTGAACGAAGATATGGCATCGCTACCGGGCTTCGCGCGCATCCATCCCCTGCAAGATCCTGCTACCGTGCCGGGAGCAATCCAGCTCATGTATGAGCTGGAAGAGATGCTGGCAGAGATCTCTGGGATGGAACGCGTGACGCTGCAACCTGCCGCGGGAGCGCATGGCGAAATTACCGGCCTGATGATCATCAAAGCCTATCATGCCCACCGGGGTGAAGGCCATCGCAACATCGTGCTGATCCCCGATGGCGCGCACGGCACCAATCCCGCCAGCGCCACACTGGCGGACTTCGAGATCCGCGAGGTGCGGAGCGATGGGCGGGGCGGCGTGGATCTGGATCATCTGCGCGAGATGCTGGATGACCGGGTGGCGGCCTTGATGATGACGAATCCCAATACGCTTGGGGTCTTTGATGAGCATATCGTCGAGATTGCTCGGATGGTGCACGAGCGTGGTGGCCAACTCTATTATGATGGCGCCAATGCCAATGCCATCCTGGGGTTGGCGCGTCCAGGTGATATGGGCTTCGACGTCGTCCACTTCAACCTGCACAAAACCTGTTCGACACCGCACGGTGGTGGCGGCCCCGGGGCCGGGCCGATCGGTGTGGCCAGTCACCTGGTCCCTTTCCTGCCAGGTCCCTTACCGGCGCTGGAGCAGGGCGAGTATGTGATGCGTGACGCGGGCCCGCACTCGATTGGCCGGGTGCGTGCCAACCATGGCAATTTCCTCGTCCTCGTTCGTGCGTATACGTACCTGCGCTTCAATGGTCCGGATGGCCTGCGGCAGGTGAGCGAAAACGCCATTCTCAACGCAAATTATGTCATGCACGCGTTGAAGGATCTGTACTACCTGCCCTTTGACCGCACCTGCATGCATGAATTCGTCCTTTCGGCTTCGCGCTTCAAGGCGGATTATGGGGTCACGGCAACTGATATTGCCAAGCGTATTCTGGATTTTGGCATACACGCGCCGACCAACTACTTCCCGCTGATTGTGCAGGAAGCCATCATGATAGAGCCGACAGAGACAGAGACGCGCGAGCAGCTCGATACGTTCATTGCGGTGATGCGGCAGATCGCTGAAGAGGCGCGCACTGATCCCGCGTATTTGAAAGGCGCTCCCTATACCACTCCAGTTGGTCGCCTGGACCTTACGCTGGCAGCGCGCAAACCACGGTTGCGCTGGGAGCCCAATCAAGAACCGTTGATGCCAGCGAAACCCGTCCCTGTCGGCCACAGTCATTGATGCGTTTGGCTCGATGATGCATTGCGCAAGGCGTTTGTCACACTGGGCGCCGTCGCGGGACGGCACCCAGTCATTTTTGAGGAGGAACCATGTCGGAGCTTTCCCAGACCATAAACGCGGCGTTTGCTGACCTATTGCAAAGCACTGCCCTGGCGCATATCGCGACGCTCGGTCCGGATGGGGCGCCCCAGAGTTCTCCAGTCTGGTTTGACTGGGATGGTGAGTTTCTGTTGTTCAGCCAGACCAAAGATCGCCAAAAATATAAAAATGTGCGGCGCGACGCGCGCATCGCGCTCTCGATTGTGGATCCGCAAAATCCCTATCGCTACCTGGAGATCCGCGGCCGTGTGGCGCGCATTGACGACGATCCCGACAAAGCGTTTATCAATAAGATGTCAGCCAAGTATACCGGTGAGCCGAACTATGCTTTCGATAAACCTGGCGCCCAACGGGTCGTGATTGTCGTGCAACCTGAACATATTACCCACATGTAGCCACAGGGGAGTGCGCGACGCCAAGATTGCGGCGATCGGGTGGCCTGATAGTGTCGGGTCAGCCGGTCGTCGCTGTAGGTTGGCTATGTTTGCTCTATCGCTGAACGATAGGTTGTCGTCTTCAGTGTTTCAAGATCGATCAGGGAGGGCGGCGAGCTGCTCCAGCGCCATGCGGAGGTAATTTGGAATGGACTGCTCGAGTTCCCACCGCTGCTCCAGCGCTGGCACAATGGTGCGCTGGTAGGTGATCGCGAGGTGTAAAGGCGCGAGGACACTGGCGATTGCCATGGCTCGTTGCAGATCCTCAGTGGATTTATACAGTGACCAGGGCGTCAGATACGCCGCATGCAGCCGATCCACCGCATCTGTCTCGGCCAGCGATCCGGCGCCTTCCGCCAGAAAAATTGCCGGGCTCATGAAAGGATGCGTAAGTGCGGCGTCTGACCAATCACGAAAAAGTGGCACCCCGGCTTCTGTCCATATGATATTCGCGGCCCAAAGTTCGCCAGCGTCTAGCGAGTCTGGGATTGTATAGGACGCCAACTCGGTGGCCAGCGCGGTAATGCGTGGGATTGCTTTTCGCAAGGATACCATTTCAGATGCGGTCAAGCCGCCTTTGTCGGCAAACACGTTGGGGGTGACAGAGTCGGTCTCCCCGAAAAGCGCAGCGCAGAGCGTAGGGATATCCTCAATCGGATGCTGCGGCACCCCCAGATCGCGGAGATCTTGCTGGCGAAGCGCGAGACCGATCTGGATCTCGGCATAACGCCGGAGAGCATCTTCCCAATGCGCGATTTGGGGAGCGGAATCGAGTGGTGTGCCATTGAATTCGCGCGTAAGGATCCAGCGACGATCTGGTTCGACAGCGATAATTGCGGGAAAATTGCGTGGATACCAGGAAGCTAGCGCGCGCATGAGTGGCACTTCGGAGCTAGCCCAGGGTGGCAATGCTTTCAGATAAAAATTGCCGTCATTCGTGTGCGCGCATAAGACGCACGAACGCTCCCATGTATGCACCTGTTCGACAGCGTGGAGGGTAATTCCCTGCATTCGCACCTGATCGCGGATCCAATTGCGCGTCGCGTCGAACCAGCCGCGGCGTGCCCAGAGGCGGCGTTTTCCCGGAATGCCCTGGGCCTGCTCGGAGAACCAGGCTATGAGCAGGTCGCGTTGCGCGAGGTCGCCCATTGCCAGAGCATCCAGCGCATCACGCGTCACCCAGCGACCGCGACCAGGCGGAGTCCAGGCGGGCGAACGATTCTCGAATTCGTACGTACGAGTCACGAGCATGTTGGCGGGGTCAGTGGTGGTCGCGAAGCAGCGTAGCGTCGTCACATCGATACCAAAGTGGTCATGCATGGCAGCATTCACATCTCTGACAGCTTTCCAGGAACGCGGTTCGTGATCCTCCCAGCTGGGCAGCCACCATGCGTCGTCCGCAAAGATTAAGCAAACCATTTGCTTGCTCACATGGGGGATAATGCCAATATAGCGATAGACCGATTGCCGCATTCCTCACTCCACCTCGCGAGATCATTTTTGATCAGGCTCAGCATAGCATAGCGACGCAACTGCGATTGACCCTGACGCCAGGATTGTGCTCGCTCGTGTGCGCCACTTTGTCAACTGTGTAGCATGCCTGTCTTCTTCTCGGGTTTTGTAGTTTTTCAGGTGTCTGGGGAACCAACCCCGTTGATCCCGCTCGACATCCGCGGATAGGGGTCCCTGCGGATGGTATAATATATTGAACACGCCGTGAGATGATCGAATGTGTACGATGATCTCGCGAAGGTGAGGATAATTTTGACGGCGGCAACGCTGAGTGAACATATTGGATCACGATGAACAATAGTAATCGACGGGCCAAGGGACGCAGGGACCATGATCATGTGAAGCGGGTCATTCAAGGCGCCGCGCCAGCTCCGGAACAGGAGCATGGGGGAGCGATACCCCCTAGTGAAGCCATTGCGCCGCTGGATCCAGAGGCGCTCCTCATCGCTGATACCCATGAACCAGAACCGGAGGAACCTGAAGTTTCATTCAGCATGCAGGATGCGAGCGAAGCCTCTCTCCCACAAGAACCCACCGCGGATCCTCAGGATGGCGCGCGGCCTGTAGCTAATGGGAATCATCCCAATGGAACTCGCCACATTACGCAGCGTGTTGCCACCCCTCCGAACGCTCTGAGCCCGTTGCTAGAGACCTTACGAGCGCTCTTTAGCGAGGATCGCGCCAATGGTGCGCAAGCTGACGCGATGCGATGTGGTATCTGCTATCTTACGTACCATCGCGAATTTTTGCGCTACCATGAGGCGGAAGGATTCTATGCGTGCCAGGCGTGCGAGACAGCGCTGGGGAGTGCTCAGGTGCACATGGTGCATCGACAGCGCAAATAAGCGTCATTGCCCTAGTCGGACGCACGATCCTGCGGTACAATGGCAGTGGGCTTCGATGCGGCGAATGCTTCGTGGTGCATTGAACCTCATCTCAACCGGATGATCCGGTGCTAGAGCAACAGCCGGCGATGCCTGGGCCGTTGGTGACCCACAGGCAAACTGGCGGGAGCGTCATGTGTCCTTCCCAATACTAACCGCGATCGTCTTTGTGCCAATCATTGGCGCGGCCATCGCGCTGTTCTTACCGCGTGGTGTCGCCTGGGGTTGGGCGTTCTTCGTGGCGATGGTCGACCTGGTGTTGACCATTGTGATGGGTTTTAGCTTCCATGTCGGCACCGGGGGATTCCAATTCGCGGAATCCCAGCCGTGGATTCCTGGCTTAGGTCTGAATTATGCCGTTGGCATCGATGGCATCAGCCTATTTCTTGCAATTTTAACTGCGTTACTGGCGGTGGTAGCTATCGCTGCCTCCTGGTCAAATCCCCAACGTCCGGGTACCTATTACGCGTGGATGCTCCTGTTGAGCGGTGGCATTCTGGGGGTTTTCGCTGCGACGAATGTCTTCCTGTTTTATGTGTTTTGGGAGATTATGCTCGTCCCGGCGTACCTCCTGATTGGGACTTTCGGGGGACCACGGCGAGCCTATGCCGCGATCAAATTCGTCATCTATACGGCGATTGGCAGCCTGCTCATGCTCGCGGGTATTATTGGTCTGGGAGCGGTGACACAGGGTAGTCATGGTGTCTCGTTAGATATACCATCGCTGATTGGTCACGTGCCAGTGAGTGCACAGGGTATCCTCTTTCTCGCTTTCTTTGCGGCATTTGCCGTGAAGGTGCCGCTGGTTCCATTCCATTCATGGTTGCCTGACGCGTACACGGAAGCACCAATACCGGTGACGATCATGCTGGCAGGCGCCATGTCCAAGACCGGCGCCTATGGATTCCTGCGATTCTGTTTGCCGCTCTTTCCCCAGGCTGCGCACCAGGCCGCCCCAATCATAGAGACCCTGGCCGTCATTGGCATTCTGTATTGCGCGGTGCAAGCACTGATTCAGACCGATTTTAAGCGTCTTTTAGCGTATTCCAGTATCAGCCATCTTGGGGTGGTGATGCTGGGTATCTTTGCACTCAATACACAAGGCATTGATGGGGCGGTGCTCCAGATGGTCAACCACGGTATCACTACGGGAGCCCTGTTTTTGATTGCCGGGTATATTGAAGCGCGTACGGGAACGCGCTCCATCGCGGCGCTGGGTGGCTTGGCGGCGCGCGTTCCTATGTTGGCGATAACTTTTGGAATTGCCGCGCTCTCGTCATTGGGTCTGCCCGGATTGAACAGCTTCGCAGGTGAGTTTCTTGCGTTGCTCGGCGCATTCCATGCCAATCCCCTCTTTGGGGTGTTAGGCACGTTGGTCGTAATTCCGGCTGCCTGGTATCTTTTGCGCTTCTTCCAGGGAGTCATGCAAGGTCCCGTAGTTGGGCCAACAGCTACTCCGACAGGTGTGGAACAATCAGCTCATCAAGACAAGCGATCAACGGTTGCGGGTAGCGTGCGTGATCTGCGTCCAGGTGATCTGGCAATCCTCATCCCGTTACTAGCACTGATGGTGGGGATTGGGTTTTATCCCGCGCCGTTACCAGACCGCATCGAACCTTCAGTACAGTCCGCATTGTCGGTGGTGGCCACTCCACATCCAACTCTGCTGGTGCCACACCGCTAGTGGCTCGGTGGGCGCGGACTATCCGCCTTGGTGGCGGCGAAATCAGTTGCGAGGTCTTCGGCTATGGCATTTACCTATACCATCACAGCCGGTGATTGGGGGCACATCGCTCCTCAACTCACCTTGCTTGGTGTGGCATTACTGGTCATGGTGATCGACACAATGCTCCCCGCCCGGCTCCGTGGCGGGCTGGTCATCATTGCCCTGCTGGGCGTGCTCAGCGCTGCGGCCAGTGCGCTGCTTGTTGCGCAACTGGGAGGGGCGCCCTCGGCATTCTTTGGCATGATCACCTCCGATGGTCTGGCAATCTTTAGCATGCTGGTCATTCTCGGCGCGACGGCGCTCGCCTTATTGATTGCTCCTGGATACATCGAACGCCAGGGAATACACCAACAAGGCGAATATTACGCGCTCGTCTTACTTGCCGCAACCGGGATGCTGCTCATGTCGACGGCGTCGAACTTAATGATGATTTTCCTGGGATTGGAGCTCCTCTCTCTGCCACTCTATGTGTTATGTGCTTTTGTGCCTGGGCAGCAGATCGCCCAGGAATCAGGTATGAAGTATTTCTTACTTAGCTCCTTTGCCTCGGGATTCTTACTGTATGGTATGGCGCTGGTCTATGGTGCGACTGGCGCAACGGGGTTGACGCAAATTCATGCTTTTGTCGCGTCGCATATGCCGCTTGATAGTAGTTTAGCCCCATTATTATTGGTGGGAGTCGTGTTGATAGTGGTAGGGCTGGCGTTTAAAGTCTCGGCAATTCCTTTTCATGCCTGGACTCCCGATGTCTACCAGGGCGCACCAACGCCGGTGACTGCGTTGATGTCCGTTGGCACAAAGACCGCAGCCCTGGTTGCCCTGGCGCGCATCCTGGTTGTGGCGCTTGGTCCGATCACCTCGCAGTGGCAGCCACTCCTCATCGCACTGGCCATCCTGACGATGTTGGGCGGCAACCTGTTGGCGGCAACCCAGACCAATGTGAAACGTATGCTTGCCTATTCGAGTATCGCGCATGCCGGGTATCTGTTGATTGGCATTGCGGTTGGCACAAACTTGGGGTTGGCCGCCATGATCTTCTATCTGGCGGCGTACGGTATCATGAATATCGGGGCATTTGGGGTGGTCCAAGTCATCGAACGCTCCGTTGGCTTTGGAACTGAGCTTGACCGGTTTCGAGGTCTGGGCGCTCGTCAACCATGGCTGGCGGGGGCGATGACCGTCTTCCTGCTGGCATTGGCTGGTATTCCCGGAACTGTGGGCTTTGTCGCTAAATACGCAGTCTTCAGCGCGGCAGTCCTCGCCAGCCACCCCGAACTGACCATCGTCGGAGTGATCGCCAGCATGATCAGTTTCTATTATTATTTACGCATCATCTGGGCGATGTATTTTGAATTGAATCCTGAGGGAGATCCGGCCACGCAAGGAGCACGTGCTGCCCTCGGAGCCCAGGGGACACCACCGCTGATGGTGGAGAGCAGTGGCCAGTCCGCGGTGATCGCCGCGAAATCGGTGAGTATGCGTCAACCCATTGCGCTGGGGGCAATGCTGAGTCTTGGTCTGGCGGTCCTCGCGACCATCATACTCGGCATCCTTCCCGGACCGCTCTTTGAACTCGCGCGCCAGGCTGTGGGATTGCCTTGATCGCGCACAAGTCTGTGCTTGTGCCACCGCAACACATCTCTGTTTGGTTCGATTTGGCTGAGCGATCGTGGCCATCACCACATCGGGGCGCGATGCGCCAGCCTCAGGTGCTGGCAAGGTAACCGATCGACGACGCTTTCCAACACTTGAGCTCACAGAGTTTCGAGATACCGATCGCTTGAGTACGCACACGACGTAAAGGATTATCATATGGTTGCTGACCCCTTCGCTTCCTATCGCCAGATATTAGAGGCGCATCACCTGCGCGTCACTCCTCAACGCTTGATGATCTTGCAGGTGATCGACGAAGGGCAGGGTCATCTGACCGCTGAAGCGATCGGCGAACGAATCAGCGCGCGGTTCCCTGGTGTGCACCAGGGAACGATCTATCGCACGCTGGACGCTTTACGCGTGGCGGGGATGGTGACCGAGACGCAACTCGGCGAGCGCTCCGCGGTCTATGAACTGGTGGGAGGGCACCGCCATCACCATCTTGTCTGCGAACGTTGCGGGCAGGTAACCGAGATCGATGATGGCTTACTTGCCGGACTGCGCGCCACCATTCTCGAACATTTCGGCTTCCACGCCCGGACGGATCATTTTGCGATCTTCGGTCTCTGCGCGCATTGTGCTGGCCTGCCCACTTAACCCATCGTTTCACGCTGCCCGGGATCATATACTGAGAGCGCATGGTGGAGTAGCGTCTCAGGAGGAGGTTCCGATGGCTCACGAGAATGACTCGATCAGCAAGGCGCTCTTCCAGTGGCGACCGGCCCAGTATGTGCAATGTTTTATGCCCGGCGCTACCTTTTTGCATGTGGTCCCGACGGAGCTCATCCGTGAACCACTGCGTGCCGATGGGCTATTTCGCGTTCGCTATCCCGAACAAGACAATCGCGAAGCCGTTCTTCATCTGGAAGCACAGACCAGAATGGAGGACGGGCTTGAAGAACGCTGCTGTCTGTATAATCTTTTAACGCGACAACGCGAGCGGGTCCCCGTGTATACAAAAATTCTCTTCTTGGAAGAGACGAAACTGCCGAGTACTCCTTGGATATATGCAGGGACGGAAGATACCTGGATCCTCCAGTTTTCTTTCGAAGTTATCGCGCTCTGGACCATCCCTGTGGAAGATTGGTTGCAGGCTAATTTGGAAGGACTCCTTCCCTTCACCCCATTCCTGCGTGGCGCCAAAGTCGCGGTATTAGACGATGTGTATCAAGCGTTACAACGGATTACAGATCCATTTGAACGGGCCAACTCGCTGTTATATACGCTTGTCTTTGCGCGGCGGCGATTTGATGCGCGCGCAGTCAACACGTTCATCAGGAGGCATCCAGTGTTACAAAAGGTGGTTGAGGAATCCCCCCTCTATCAAGAAATTATTCAGTTGGGAGAAGAACGAGGCTTCAAACTCGGCGAAGAACGAGGTGAAGAACGCGGCTTGAAGCTCGGCGAAGAACGAGGCGAAGAACGGGGTAAGGTCGAAGGATTGCGGGTCGCAATAGCCGACCTCTGTGGAGCGAAAGCTCCTGAGCTAGTGGAGCCTCTGAATGCGCATATCAGCCAGATAACTGATCCGGTGCGTTTACGTCAGATTTTGCTTGGGATCAGTCAGGCGCAATCCGCTACGGAAATGCGCCTTCTGATCGATAGGCTTGATTGAGCACGCTCGTACGGAATGAGACATTGGCTCTTGTGACTCACCATGCGCGTAGCAGCAATGGCAGAATGGCGCCAGTCTGGACTGCCGTGCTGCTCGCGCTCGTGAAGAAGACATTCTCGATGAGGAGCATGGCGAAGGCGCTGATGCCGCCGATGATCATCGCGACCACGAGTGAAGAAGGGATCGATTCTGGCTCGGCGACCCCGCGGTAGCGCTGACGCGGGTCCGTGAAAGCGCGCATCGCTACCAAAGTGCCAACCGCGGCACTGCTTCCGAAATACACCGCGGGCATCCAGTTCGCAACCGAATCGCTCCCCGCGACCCAGCCGTGAATCGTAACCAGGATGAATGTGGCGAAGCTCACGTAGTGGATAGTACGCCACAATCCATAGGGGATACGGCGTTTAGCCCAAGAACTCAACAGGAGAGCCCCCATACCATAGAATGACAGGACCCCCAGATCGACTGCAAAGGTGCTATACGGCTGTGACAACGGAATGAAGAAATTCGATATCTGAAACGGTATGAAGGGATCGATCAACAGGGTGGTGAGATGTCCCAGGACGAGGACGCCCGTCAACACCGAGACGATGATGTGTAACTCTTCGATGAGCCAGGATACCCGTTCGCCATTGGTCCTGGCCAGGCTGCGCGTCAATCCCAGGACTACCGCGATGGTCAGGGAGACATAGGAGCCGATCGCGAAGGTGCGGGTCATATACCACCAGAACGGATCGGCGCTTGCCGAGGCGGTTGACGCCATCAATGCCGCAAATACCATATGTGTTCCTCCACGGAATGTTGTCTTAACCAGGCATCGAGATTGAGAGATGCGTACAGTTCTCCAGAACCGAGGATGAGTAGCAGTGCGGTCAGATCATCTTGCGCATGGGTGGTGGCTGTATCACCTGCGTCATCTGCTGTGTCCCCATCATTGACCTGCTTGCTCTTATCCCAGGCGTCCTCAACCGTTTGCAACGCCAGCGGATAGCCAGTGAGCAACGCCACTTTCGCGGCAACTTCTGCGGCGGCAGCGGTCTCGGCAAGCGCCGTCGCTGTCGCAATCAAGATCGATGCGTGATGCGCATCACGCTGGATTTCCGGCGGCGTCCACACCTCAGCGGGGCGACCCGTCCGCGGGTCGATCAGGTGATGCTGGGGGTGGCCATCCCGTAACCACCAGCGCCGATTAGCGCCAGAGGTTGCCAGTCCTATATCCCCAGGAGTCAGGACCGCAAGGTAATCGTCTGGCATCGCTGCGCCAGAAGCCTCAGCCACTTCATTGGGGTCGGGGAGAAATGGGTTATCGATCGCGACGGTCCAGCGTGTCCCTGGTTGTGGTCCACCCCGAAGACGCATATCGCCACCGAGATTGATAATGGCATTCGGAAAATCCGCAAGTTGATGGTCGATGACATAATCAGCGGCCCAGCCCTTGGCAATACCACCGAGGTCCAGTCCTGTCTGGAGCGGCAACCAGATCGCTCGACGTGCCGGATCGAGCTGGATGGCGCGCCAGGCGCCCGTCGGCGGGAGGTCGATCGTCATTGCGCCCAGGTCGCGATGCGCGATGGCGGGGAAATCTTGATCATAGCCCGCCAGCTCCAGATGGCGCAGGAGCGTAGGATCAAAGATCCCCGCAGTGCGTTCAGCGGCCGCTAATGCCTGGCTTGTGCAATCGTAGAGGATGGGAGAAGCCTGAAACCATCTCCCCGCGGCGCGCTGCAATTCCCAGAGCTCGCTGGTGGGATCAAAACGCGTTAATCGTGCCGCCACTTCGTCCAACCAGACAAACGTAGCGTCAATGGCCGCCTCCGCGCGCCCAATCGCATCAAGCGATACCGCCAGATGGACACTGACGTGGGTCCCCATCATACGCTTGCGGCGCTCGATGGTCTGCCAGGTAGTTGGAGGCTGTTGCATTATGACGATCCTGATCGCACGGGTGGTGAGAAGACCGGCGAAGAACTCGTATTAGATCCACCGGAATTGTTGAAACCACCACCGTCGTCGCCACCGCCTGAGCCGGTGTATTGATTCACCGAGGGTGAGACGAAGACAGCGTGTTCACTGACAGGCTTATGACTTGTCATCGTCCATAATCCCGCCAGGACAACCCCCGTACTGAGTACCGCACCCAGACGCAGGTGATTTTTGGTTTCAGCACGCTGGCTGCTCGCACTCCGCACGAGAATTTTTGTCCCACGGGGTGGTTTGCCGCCAGATTCGAGAATGACTTCACCCTGTGGTTGCGCGATACAACTGAGGATCATCCCCGCCTTGCGTTCCGATGGCGTCAGGATGGCATTGCCAGGGTTGCTGACCCGGCCGCGCAAGACATGCAATTGACAGGTGCCACAGTTTCCCGATCGACAACTGAAATCAGGTTGATATCCATTGCGTTCCAACGATTCCAGGAGGCTTTCGCCGTCACGTACATCAATGGTGGCACCGGTCTCGCGGATCGTGACCCGACTGGCGCCTGCGCCTGGTTTCGCGGGTTTGCGGCTTTGATCGGTGAAAATTTCAGAGTGAATCTGTGTTGGCGGCACATGCAGTTGGGAGAGTGACGAAGCGAAGGCCAGACTGAGGTCATCGGGTCCGCACATGTACCAGTGACTGTCACGCGGCACCGGCCGCGCGTTGGCAAAGACCGAAGCAGGGGTCAGGCGCTGCCCCTGTGAACTCAGATAATGCCACTGGCGCAACCACTGATGCTGCGGATCGATCCGCGCCAGCTCATCGCGGTAGATAATATTCTCATACGCTGAGGATGCATAATGCAGTTGTACTCTGGGTCGGCGGGAGGCAGGCAAGGTCGCGATGGCTTGCAACATGCCCCTGATCGAGGTGATTCCACTCCCCACCGCGATGAAGACGTACGACTGGTCAGCGCGCACTTGCGCGGGAAGCACAAAAGTGCCGCGCGGTGGAGTCACTTTGAGCAAGACCCCGTTGCGTACTTGCTCGAAGAGATAGGTGGAAGAGATTCCATTACGCATGCGCTTGATCGTGATCTCCCATGGCGCGCGGGGGTCACCGCTGCCACAGAGCGAGTACGATCGATAGACCAGACCATGTTCTTGCGGTATCATCAACGTAATGAACTGGCCAGGCTGGTAGGCGCCAGGCGACTGCATCGTCCCAGGCGTCGCGAGCGATAATGTTACCACATCCGGTGCGATAAGCTCATACCGTACCACCTGCACGGTGAGGGTGTTCGCTGGATAGGCAATATAGCGCGGAGGTTGCTGTACAGTCGCGGCGCGCATAGGTTTTATCCTCTCATAAGCTGGTTTACGCTCGCATCGCTGCAGGAGCTATCTCCCGTAGCATTGGCGTTTTGACGCGGAGCGTTTTGTACACGTTTCTCTTTTGACACTACTGATTCTGACATGTTCGTATTGGAATACTATTGAAACGTGATGAAGTTTTGCTGCAGTAAAGCTGTAGATTTGCTGAATGGACTTATGGGCTAGCGCGGGTTTGCGCCATCCAGTGACCAGGTCAGGTGCTATAGTAATAGTATAGTTTTTTCGTTGATACGACAAGGACAGGGCATGCTCATTTTGGGAATCGAAAGCTCATGCGATGAGACTGGTGTAGCATTGGTACGCGATGGTCACGAAGTCATCAGCAATGCCTTAGCTTCGCAAGCGGAGGTGCATGCGCGCTTTGGCGGGGTAGTGCCAGAGGTAGCGGCGCGCCAGCAACTGATGGCATTCATCCCCGTGTTGGAAGTTGCTCTCGCGCAAGCTGGAGTCGACTGGAATGGGATCGACGCGGTTGCCGCTACCTATGGCCCTGGATTGGCTGGTCCGTTGCTGGTGGGTTTGACGGCGGCGAAGAGCATTGCGTTCGCGCGGGGGTTGACGTTCCTGGGAGTCAATCATCTGGAGGCTCATCTTTACGCCAACTGGCTGCACCGCCAGGGCGAACCGCATCATGCGCCGCACTTTCCTGTATTGAGTCTGCTGGTCTCTGGCGCGCACAGTGAACTGATCGTCATCCGTGAACATGGTCGTTACGCGTTGTTGGGACAGACGCGTGATGATGCGGCGGGAGAAGCCTTCGATAAGGTCGCGCGAATGTTGGGGTTGAGTTATCCTGGCGGGCCATCGATCCAGCGTTCTGCGGCAACCTGGCCGATCGATCAACCGTTACCGGTGAAGGTGCCGCGCGCCTGGCTACGCGGTACGAATGACTTCAGTTTCAGTGGTGTCAAGACATATATCGCGAATCTGCTGCGCAATCCCGATCATCCACCGATTGCTGCGATTGCGGCTGCTTTTCAAGAAGCCATAGTGGATGTGCTGGCCACCAAGACAGTGGCGGCGGCGAAGGCGATTGGTGCTGCCGAAGTGGTGTTGGCGGGCGGAGTCGCGGCGAATGTCGCTCTGCGCGAGCGTCTTGAAAGCGATTTGCGACGATTGCACATTTCTCTGCGCGCACCGCGTATCGAATGGTGCACCGATAACGCCGCGATGATCGCTGGTGCGGCCTACTACCATCTGCGCCGGGGCGAATCATCGGACTTATCGTTGGATGTGTTGCCCAGCCTGGCTCTGCCACTGGCACAAGCTTAATGTGAGACCTACGAAAGGGTGGGCCACATCGGGAGATGTGGCCCACCCTTTCGCTATGGTTGTCAGAGGCCTAGATGCCCATGACCTCAATCAGTTCTTTCACCGCATCAGCAGAGTGGTGCAATGCGACGCGCTCGCTGTCGCTGAGGTCTAGTTCGATGACTTGTGTTATACCGTTGGCACCCATTTTGACTGGAACACCAACAAAGAGATTGTGGATGCCATATTCGCCGGTCAGGTAGACCGAGGCGGGCAGGATGCGCTGTTGGTCATACATGATAGCGTCAATCATGTCCAGCACCGATGCCGAGGGCGCATAATAGGCGCTGCCAGACTTCAATAAATTCACGATCTCGGCGCCGCCATCCCGAGTGCGTTGAACGATCTCGCTGAGACGAGGTTCGGCGATAAGTTGTGCGACGGGCACGCCACCGACGGTCGTCATTCGGGTCAGCGGAATCATGGTGTCGCCATGGCCACCCAGGACGTATGCTTGCACATCGCGGACCGAGACATTCAATTCTTGCGCGATGAAGGTGCGGAAGCGGGCTGTGTCCAGGACACCGGCCATGCCGAAGACACGTTCGCGTGGCAGCTTGGAGACTTTGAAGACCAACTGCGCCATTGCATCCAATGGGTTGGTGACGGGGATGAGGATGGCATTCGGAGAGGCACTGATGACCTGTTCTGTGACCGAGGTGACAATTTTTTGATTGGTGCGGACCAGATCGTCGCGGCTCATGCCTGGCTTGCGCGCGATGCCAGAGGTGATGACGACAATATCGGAGTCAGAGGTCTCTTCATAGGAATTGGTTCCAACGACATGTGAATCGTAGCCAATGACTGGGCCGGCTTCCAGGATGTCCAGGGCTTTGCCCTGTGGCAAGCCTTCAATGATATCGACAAGGACGACATCAGCATAGTTGCGTTCCGCGACGCGCTGTGCGAGGGTCGCGCCGACATTGCCGGCACCGACGACGGTAATTTTCTTACGCATAAAGGATCAGATCCTTTCTTCACTCCAGTGTGACATCAACCGGTACCGCGCGGGTCGCGAAGTGTCACGCACTGGTACCTGGCTTGTTTGCGATGATGTGAACCGCCGATCGTCGCGACGCGCTGATCCGGTTCACGCGTGATGTCGAGATTGTACCACACAGTATTCGCTCGCTGGTGCGTCACACCCGCCACGCGCGGACCGCCAGACCGCAAGAGCAGATTATTGCGAAGGGTGTGTTCCGAAAAATCGGAAGGATCGCCGCAATTCGCGCGCTGTGGGGGCAACGCCGCCCACATGCTTGGCTTCTGGTCTATATTCGGCGGTACGGCGTCCCCACCCATGCGGAGCGAACATGGCAATAAGGAGCGAGACTGGCTAGGTTGTTCGAAGCATTGTGCTGCTTGGCAACCGCAATAAACCGCTTGATATCAGATAACACGCAAACTAAAATCCGGTAACAGGGAGGATATGTGGCTGAATCTGGCCCACCGCCAAGGTCAGACTCAAGATGTTTGCTCCTCGATATTGCCATAGGATCAACTCGCAATGGTGCTCACAAACCTATATGTTACGATCCTCAGTAGAGGAGGAACAGTGAAGCATGGAATCAACAACGAACAACAATCTACCCGATGAAATTCGTGGGGAGCGCATCCTGTTACGCAGTGTCAGCCACGACCTGGCGACTGATCTGGTGCCAGCTTATAATGGCGATGCGCATTTCAATGCACTGAGCGGCATCAGCACGGACTTGACCCCAGCCGCGGTTGAGGCCGATATGATTGAATCGCTGGGGATGCCAGGTGGTCGGGTGTGGCGTATTACAAGACTGTCGGATGGTGTGCTGCTAGGCGTCGCAACCACCGCGCTGGTCCCTCCCCCCAAAAATGCCTGGATTGCCCTACTGATTATTCGGGCAGAGTACCAGCGTCAGGGCTATGGTACCGAAACCGTTCGACTGCTGGAAGGTCAATTTTTCGCCTTGCCAGAGGTCTCCCGGATTGGCCTAGGTGTCCAGGTAACAAATACCGGTGCGCTTGCTTTTTGGCAATCGCTGGGATACATCCCTGGACTGAAGCGGCGCGATCAGCACGGCAGCGAAGTCATCACATTGCGCAATGATCGGCCAGATCAGACGTCACTACAATCAGAGATTACGGCCCGTGCTCAGGCACAGTTTGGGAAGACCGCGGCGGCCTATGCGACTAGTGTCGGACATGCCAGTGGCAGTGAATTGCAGGAGGTCGCCAATATCGCCGCATTGGCTCCCCTGGAGGGGATCGCACTGGATGTCGCCACCGGGGCGGGGCATACCGCTTTTGCCATCGCCCCGTATTTGCGCCAGGTTGTCGCCAGCGATCTCACCCCAGCGATGTTAGAGGAAGTGGCGAGGGGGGCCTCTGCACGCGGCCTGGCGAATGTCGTCACGGTGCAGGCCGATGTCCATACGCTGCCTTTCGAAGATGATTTTTTTGATCTCGTCACTGTGCGCATTGCGCCGCACCACTTTGCCGCATTGCCACTCGCGTTGCGCGAGATGGTGCGCGTGACACGCCCCGGCGGCATCCTGTTAGTGATCGACAATATCGTTCCGGAGGATCCTGAAGTGGGCAACTTCCTGAATCATGTCGAGCGCTTGCGCGATCCTTCGCATCTGCGCGCCCTCACGGAAGCGGAATGGCGGCAACTCTTTGAAGATAATCATCTGGACATTTTCGAAATCGAGCATTATCGCCGACGGCATGATTACGCGGATTGGGTAGCGCGCGCGCAGGTGCCAAGTGAGGAGCTACCCATCCTGCATGCAGCCTTCCTCGGCGCCAGCGAGGCGGCGCGCGCGCAATATCAGGTAGAGATCGTTGATGGTCGTATGGTCGCATTTACCGATTTGAAGTTGCTCATCGCCGCTCGCAAGCCGATGCGATGAATAGGCCGAAGCTCGGACGGAGGTATTTGATTTTTAATACTTTGTATTGTATAGTTACTATATAATACAAAGTATTGGGATACCAACGTTGTTCTGGTATCGCCCAGGAGGCACACAATGTCACAAGTCAACCAAGTTTCAACTTCGCAGTCGATAGCGATCGATCCCGCCACGCAGATAGGGATCGTCACATTGGCGGTTGCCGACCTTGCCCGGTCGGTCGAGTTTTACACAAAAGCTATCGGCTTCGCCATCATTGCCGCCAGCGCGAATGAAACCGTGCTGGGTGCGGGCGGCGAGCCGCTCTTGCGGCTGAGAGAGGAGCGCGGCGCACGCGCGTGGCCACAAGATCAACAGGGCTATACTGGCCTTTATCACTTCGCGATTCTCGTCCCAAATCGCGCGGCCCTTGGGCAATGGTTGCGTCAGTGGGTGGGGCAGGGATATCCGCTCCCTGGTCAGGGCGATCATCTGGTTAGCGAAGCGCTGTACCTTACAGATCCTGATGGCAATGGCATTGAGGTCTATCGTGACCGTCCTCGTGACCAGTGGACATGGCGCAATGGACAGGTGGTCATGGCAACGGACCCGGTCGATATACGCGGTGTATTGGAGGCCGGAGACCATGCGGAGACGCCCTGGGCGGGGATGCCGAAAGGAACTCGTGTTGGGCATATCCACCTGCAAGTCGGTGACATCCCGACTGCCTCCGAGTTCTATCATGGTGTACTGGGCTTCGATATCGTTGCGCATATGCCCTCAGCGCTCTTTATCTCAGCCGGTGGGTATCACCACCACATCGGCATGAATACCTGGCACAGTCGGGGTGCGGGCCACGCGCCAGCCGGGTTTGCCGGACTGCGCAAGTTCACCATCGATTTCGCCAGTGAGGAAGCGCGCTCCGCTACGGTCGCGCGGATAGCGGCTGCCGGGATTCCCATGCGGACAGAAGGGTCAGATATATTCGTCGAGGATCCCTGGCAAAACACGATACAACTGCGTCTTGTCTGAGGTCGAACAGCAACTGCCCAACAGCGCCGCTTCGTAATGAAGCGGCGCTGTTGGGTTAAGGTGGGGTTGGCGATCGTCTCAAAGCAATCAGCTTGCCTGACTGATGGAGTGCTCGGTAGTGGGGATGAGCGCTGTGAGTGCGGACTGGAGCGCGATGGGGTCGAGCGGCAAGCGCAATACGGCGATCTGATATGCAGTAATTCACAGATCTCTCACGATGGTCTTGATCGAGTAGAGTGAGGAGATCAGGAGAGGCTACTGGAGCGTTTCGGCATGTCCTAGACATTTGACAAAGGGTTGGTGGCGTGGTAGTCTTAATCGATGTATGCGGCGGAGCACAGGCTCAGTGTGTCCTAATGATAGCCTGCTCGTAACGCCCCACACCGCTTCTCAAACCATCATGCATCACCGCGCGGTGTGTCAAATGCCCACAGATGCACGCCGTGCCTGGAAGTGCTGACCAGGTGTGGTGCGGACCACAAAGCGAAGAAACTATCGGATAACGAGTTGGAGGCAATTGGGTGCCAACTATCAATCAATTGGTGCGCAAGGGGCGTCAGGATAAGGTCAAGAAATCGAAGGCCCCTGCATTGCGATTCACGTATAATGCGTTGAAGAATCGCGTCGATCGTCTCGATGGCGCTCCGTTCAAACGCGGGGTCTGCACGCAGGTGCGTACGATAACCCCGAAGAAACCAAACTCCGCGCTACGCAAGATCGCTCGTGTGCGTCTGACGAATCATATGGAAGTCACGGCGTATATTCCGGGAGAGGGTCATTCTCTGCAGGAGCATTCCGTGGTCTTGATCCGCGGCGGTCGTGTGAAAGATCTGCCGAGTGTGCGATACCATATCGTGCGCGGCCCGCTGGACTGCAAAGGGGTAGAAAAGCGGCAGCAGGGGCGATCAAAGTACGGAGCAAAGCGCCCGAAACCAGGCGCGGCGGCGGCGGCGAAAAAACGTTGATCGAATGCTGATTCAGTTCTGAGTGAACCTGGATAGTATTTGCACTGTTTTTCAGGGCCGGGGCGTAAGTTCCGGCGTTCTCGGTAGGATGCGAGAGTCCGCGAAGCGCGGCGTTGCGCATCAATGGTATCGCGTACAACCCGTATAGCGGCCAGTGCCACCATGAATAGCTCTCCGCTATTCGGCGCTTGCCACCGTCAAGGAAACCCGTCGCGCGTGCGCGGCCAGGTCCTGGGCGGCATATGCGGCCCGACGCGCCCATCCCGGCGTCGGCAATGTGATCGAATCTTCTGTGCGCCCAGCGCGCGTAAGCTTCCTGGCTTGACGCCAACGATATCGTATGGATGGCTGAGTATGCTCAGCCAAGCTGGAGGAATGTTCATGCGGCGAGGTACGAGTGTTCGGCGCCCAATCCTACCCGATGCTCGATTTGGCAACGTGCATGTCACGCAATTCATTGGTCGGTTGATGCTCGATGGCAAGCGCAGCTTGGCGGAGCGCATCATGTACCAAGCGTTCGAGATTATTGACGAGCGTACCCAGGTCTCGACAGACGAGCGCCTGAAGCGCCCGGCCCTTGAAGTCTTCGAGATGGCGTTACGCAACGCTACCCCCACCGTCGAGGTGAAACCGCGACGTGTTGGTGGCGCGACCTACCAGGTCCCGATAGACATTCGCCGCGAGCGGCGCGATGCCCTGGCGATGCGTTGGCTGTTACAGGCAGCGCGTTCACGCAAGGGAAAACCGATGGCGGATCGGTTGGCCTCCGAATTGTTGGACGCGGCCCTCATGCAGGGGGCGGCGATCCGAAAACGCGAAGAAACCCATAAGATGGCAGAATCGAACCGGGCCTTCGCCCATTATCGACGGTGAGGATCATGCCCAGAGAGTATCCCCTTGAACGCACCCGGAATATCGGTATTATCGCTCATATCGACGCCGGCAAGACGACCACTACGGAACGAATCCTGTTCTACACCAAAAAAATCCATCGTATCGGCGAGGTCCATGAAGGTGCCGCAACGATGGACTGGATGCCCCAAGAACAGGAACGCGGGATCACGATCACTTCGGCGGCGACTACCTGCTTTTGGAAAGACAACCGGATCAATATCATTGATACTCCAGGCCATGTCGATTTCACCGTCGAGGTGGAACGCTCGTTACGTGTCCTGGATGGTGGCGTGGTGGTCTTCGATGCCGTGGCTGGCGTGGAACCACAGTCAGAGACAGTGTGGCGCCAGGCCGACAAATATCACGTGCCGCGCATCTGCTTCGTGAATAAGATGGACCGCATGGGCGCCGATTTCTGGCGCACGGTCGGTATGATTACTGATCGACTCAATGCGACGCCACTCCCTATCCAGATCCCGATTGGTCGAGAATCCAACTTCAAAGGGTTCATCGATCTGATCGAAGAGCAGGCGGTCATCTTCATCGATGACCTGGGCACGAAGTCTGAGGCTGTCGAGATTCCGGCTGAGATGGCAACGGAAGTCCGAACCCATCGCGAAACCATGATCGAGAAGATCGCCGAGACCGATGAAGCGTTGACAGAGAAATATCTCCTGGGCGAAACCATCACCGTCGATGAGATTCGCACGGCCCTCCGCCATGCCTGTATCAGTGGTGCACTGGTGCCAGTGCTCTGCGGCACAGCGCTGAAGAATAAAGGGGTCCAGGCGATGCTGGACGCCGTTATTGATTACTTGCCGTCACCGCTGGACATTCCCCCGCCTATCGCGGTCGATCCGCAGACAGGCGAGGATATTCAGTTGCTGGTGAGTGACAATGGTACGTTCGCAGCCCTGGCATTCAAGATCGTCGCTGATCCATATGGTCGTCTGACGTACATGCGGGTCTACTCCGGTAAGATGGAGAAAGGCTCATATGTTTATAACGTCACCAAGGGACGCCGCGAACGTATCGGGCGACTCTTGCAGATGCATGCCAACCACCGCGAAGACATCGACGCGGTCTATGCTGGCGAAATCTGCGCGGCTGTCGGCCTGAAGGATACATTTACTGGCGACTCGCTCAGTGAACCTGACCATCCGGTGCAACTGGAGTCTATCATCTTTCCGCAGCCGGTCATCTCGATCTCGATCGAGCCCAAGACCAAGGCTGACCAGGATAAGATGGGCGTCGCCCTGCAACGCTTGGCGGAAGAAGATCCCACCTTCAAGGTGCATGTCGATGAGGAGTCAGGCCAGACCTTGATCTCCGGCATGGGCGAATTGCATCTGGAGGTGATCATCGACCGCATGTTCCGTGAGTTCAAGGTCGAGGCGAACCAGGGCAAACCTCAGGTGGCGTATCGCGAAACCATCACAATGCCCGCGCAGGCGCAGGGCCGCTTCGTCCGGCAATCTGGTGGTCGTGGCCAGTATGGCGATGTGTGGATTAAAGTCGAACCAAGCGAACGTGGTAAGGGTGTCGAGTTCGTCAATGGTATCGTTGGCGGCGTTGTTCCTCGTGAGTACATCAAGCCTGTCGAAGAAGGTGTCCGCGAGGCGCTGGAGGCTGGTGTGGTTGCCGGCTATCCGGTGATCGATGTGAAAGCGACGCTCTATGATGGGTCGTACCACGAAGTGGACTCCAACGAAATGGCCTTTAAAACGGCTGGATCGATGGGTGTCCGCAGCGCTGTCAACAAAGCCAAGCCGGTTTTGTTGGAGCCCATCTTCAAGGTTGAAGTGGTCACCTCCCAGGATTTCTATGGCGACGTGATCGGTGATCTGAATCGTCGCCGTGGTGTTATCCTTGGAATGGACGAGCGTGGTGGTTCACAGGTCGTGCGGGCGAATGTTCCGCTCTCCGAGATGTTCGGATACATCAGCGATCTTCGTTCAATGACCAGCGGTCGTGCCTCCAGCAGCATGGAATTTTCGCATTATGCTGAGGTGCCGACCACGATTGCGCAGGAAATCATCGCGAAATCTGCCGGCCGCCTTTCGGCGCGCATTGGCAGTCAGTAATGGTGAGGGGATATCAGTTACGGCTGATATCCCCTCACTGTTCATCCGGAGGACGTGGGTAACCATCGCCTAATCGGGTGACCTATTTGGCAATCTTGCCACGTATGGGATATGATCAATCGTTGCCCCCTCACCGATATGATTGGCCTCTCTATTGGTTGCAAGAGCGAGGTCGGGGGGACGGGCGAAATCAGTAAGAGGAAGCGTCATGGCGGGAAATCAAAAGCAGCGAATCCGTATTCGGCTGCGTGCGTACGACCATCACATTCTGGATAAATCGGCGAAACAGATCGTCGAAACGGCGGAAGCCTCTGGGGCGACGGTATCTGGTCCGATTCCCTTGCCGACAGAGATCAAGAAGTTCACGGTGTTGCGCTCCCCCTTCATCGATAAGGATTCGCGCGAACAGTTCGAGATTCGGACGCATAAGCGTCTGATCGACATTCTGGAACCCACGGCCAAAACGGTGGAACAACTGACGCGGTTGAATCTGCCAGGTGGCGTGAACATCGAGATCAAACTTTAGCAGTGACCCATGCAGGCCGAGCGTTGCCCGGGTTGAACCCGGAGGAGGCGCGGCCCATAACGGTAAGCGGACGCGCGAGATTCGCGCAAGATGGGACTCTGCGGCCTGGTTGGCGTACGCGATGGTACGCCGCGTGTCTCGCCCATAAGTGTTGGAGCTGGACACGTTCTCCTGCGGAGATAACAGGTCACAAGCGCCATCTGGTGGGAATCCCCGTATATCGCGTCTGCAAGAATTCCGGGAACCGGCTTTCGAACGATGTTGCGTGCTGGCGCAAGTGGCACTGGCAGGTTCTGGCGTACGTGTGTTGCGTGATGCACGCCGGACCAAGCAGGGGCCAACCGGCTTATTGGAATCCAGTACATTTTGAGACGCGAGGCAAACGATGCTGAATGCCCTTATAGGTCGCAAGATTGGGATGACCCAAATCTTTGGCGACAACGGTATAGCCATTCCCGTGACGGTCATTGAGGCCGGTCCATGTGTCGTGACACAGTTACGAACGCGTGCACGCGATGGGTACGAAGCAGTGCAAATTGGGTTTGGGAAGCGGAAACCCAAAAATATATCACGGGCAGAGTTGGGACATCTGGGCCACAACTTGCCGCAGACGGAATCACAGCGACGACGCGCGCAGCAGCAAGGGGCCAAGGCCCGTGAAGAAGCGCGAGCGAAGTCGTCGGAAAAAAATCTGGAGTCTCAGGCTGACGAAGCCGAGAGCCAGTCTGGGGTACGAACCCAGGCGCGAGCGCGGAAGCGTCGCGATGGCGAACCACTCGGCCCTTTTGAGATTCTGCGCGAAGTGCAATCGTTGGGCGACACGCCGGTGACATTAGGTCAGGCTGTGGACGTGGGCATCTTTAACCAGGGTGAGTATGTTGATATCATCGGGACCTCGAAGGGCAAAGGCTTCGCTGGGGTGATGAAGCGGCATGGATTCCGTGGTGGCAAACGGACCCACGGTCAGTCAGACCGTATGCGCGCTCCCGGTTCGATCGGTGCGGGTACGACGCCAGGCCGTGTGCTCAAGGGGACGCGTATGGCGGGGCGCATGGGTAATGAACGCTGCACGGTGAAAGCACTGGAGATTGTCCAGGCGGACTCAGGGCGGAATATGTTGGTCATCAAAGGCTCGATCCCAGGTCCCAATGGCGGCATCGTCATGATCAGGAAACAGGTGGTGAAATAATCATGCCTACGGCAAAAATTTTTGACCTGCAGGGTCAACACGTGGGCGATCAGCCGCTGGCGGATGCCGTCTTTGGTGTGCCAGTGCATGCTGCGGTGCTGCACCAGGTGGTATTGGCGCAGTTGGAGAATCGTCGGCAAGGCAACGCCTCTACTCTGACGCGTGCCCAGGTGAGCGGGGGTAACCACAAGCCATATCGCCAAAAGGGAACTGGTAATGCCCGGCAGGGTTCAACCCGTGCCCCTCACTTCCGCCATGGTGGCAACGTCTTTGGACCGCGTCCCCATCCCTATGGGCAGAAGGTGAATCGCCAGATGAAGCGCATCGCGCTACGTTCGGCATTGGCGGACAAAGCGGCGAACGAGCGTATTTATATCCTGCAAGATCTGCATTCGCTGGAAGCGCCCAAGACGAAGCCAATGGTGGATCTGCTGGCAACGTTGGCATTGACGGATGAAGTGCATGCGCATCCTTCCGTACTGGTATTGCTGGATCATCGCGATGAAAACGTCATCTACTCCTTCCGCAATATTCGCTATGTGAAGGTGGGGCACATCGCGTCCATCAATGTGGTCGAGTTGCTGAAACATGACTACGTGTTCTTTACGCCGGAAGCGCTGGCGCAGGTCGAAGAAACCTATGATGATGGCTACGTTGTGGCCGAGGCGTCAGAGGAAGTGGAGGCGTAACGATGGATGTGACAGAGGTTATTCGTAAAGGCATCGTGACCGAGAAGTCCATGTATTTGCAGAAGGTCCCGGTGAACCAGCAGTTCAAAAAACCCTCCGAGGCGGACCAGACACACAAATTTGTCTTTCAAGTGCATATCGATGCCAACAAAATTCAGATTCGTCAGGCAGTGGAAGAGCTCTTCCCTGATGTGACGGTGTTGTCGGTCAATACCATGCGCATGCCAGGCAAGTCCCGAACATTCCGGACGCAACGCGGGGCGAAGCAGTCGGTGCCACGCGAGTGGAAAAAGGCGATTGTGACCGTGCGCGCGAACGAGACGATCACGCAGTTGCAGGCGTAAACGTCGGGCGCCAGTCGGGTATCTACCCGCCTTGCACAGTCAAAGAGAGGATGAAGTCCATGCCAATTCGTCAATATCGGCCGACATCGCCAGGTCGTCGCGGAATGTCGGTGAATACGTTTGAAGAGGTGACTCGCTCCCGGCCAGAGCGGTCCCTCGTCATCAACTTGCAGAAACACGCGGGCCGCAATAACCAGGGACGCATCACCACGCGTCACCGCGGCGGTGGCTCGAAGCGCATGTATCGTATCATCGATTTTAAACGCAGCAAAGATGGGGTTCCGGCGAAGGTAGCCACGATCGAATACGATCCGAATCGCTCGGCGCGCATTGCCTTGCTGCATTATCTGGATGGCGAAAAGCGCTATATGCTGGCTCCATTGGGTCTGAAGGTTGGAGATATTGTGGTCTCTGGCCCAGACGCTGAGCCACGGGTGGGCAATGCCTTGCCCTTGCGCAATATTCCGACAGGTCTCGTCATCCATAACATTGAACTGACGTTGGGACGTGGCGGGCAACTTTGCCGAGCCGCGGGAACGAGCGCACAGTTGATGGCCAAAGAAGGTGACTATGTGACGATCCGCTTGCCTTCAGGCGAGCAGCGGTTGGTGCATGGGCACTGTCGCGCGACAATCGGACAGGTTGGAAATCTTGACCATGCGAATGTGAGCATCGGCAAAGCCGGTCGCGCGCGACGCATGGGTCTGCGTCCCGAAGTACGTGGTTCAGTGATGAATCCTGTGGATCATCCGCATGGTGGTGGCGAAGGTCGCGCGCCACGTGGTGGACCACCACGGACGCCGTGGGGCAAGCCGGCTCTGGGCTATAAAACGCGCCGTAATAAACGGACGGATAAGTTTATCGTGCGGCGCCGCAATGCTGGCCGCAGCAAATAGAGGCGCGGAGGCCTGAACAGCTGTGCGCTGGTTCAGCCGCCAGCGCCCGGAGAGGAAAAACGATGTCACGTTCAACGAAAAAAGGGCCATATATTCACCCATCGCTCCAAAAAAAAGTGGCGATGATGTATCGCAGTAAAGACTTCCGATTGGTCAAGACGTGGTCGCGGGCTTCGACCATCCTGCCTCAGATGGTGGGAATGAGTTTTGGCGTGCACAATGGCAAGACGCATGTGACCGTGTTCATCACCGAGAATATGGTTGGCCATAAACTCGGCGAATTTTCGCCCACACGAACATTCCGCGGGCACGCAGGCAGTAAGAACGACAAGACGGCGACCAACCGCTGATTGCGGATGGGGCACTGTCAGGGGAGAAGACGATGGAAGTTCGCGCCATTGCCCGTAAGATCGGAATCCCACCACGCAAGGTGCGCCTCGTGACGGAAGCCGTCAAGGGACGCAAGGTCAATGAGGCGATGGCGATGCTGCGCTTCATTCCGAATGCGGCGGCCAAGCCAGTTCGTGCGGTGTTGGCATCGGCGATTGCGAATGCCGAAAACAATTACGCGCTCGACTCGAATGACCTGTACGTGGTCCATATTGTCGCGGATCCCGCGCCGACCATGCGCCGATTTCGCGTGCAGTCACGGCGTGGGATGTCGCGCATCAACAAGCGCGCATCGCACATTACCGTGGTAGTCTCGGATGAGTATGATCTCATCCCCAAGGCATTGCGTGGAAAATTCGCCTAGGTTTGGTGACAAACCTCCGATCGATGAGGAGTACACATTTTGGGACAGAAAGTACATCCGATCGGCTTCCGGCTGGGGATCATCAAAGACTGGCAATCCCGCTGGTACGCTGATAAGAACTACAAAGATGTCCTGGCTGAGGATTTCGCGATTCGCGGAACGATCAATCGGGAACTGGCAAATGCGAGCGTGGCGCGCATTGAAATTGAACGCGTCGCCGACTCGCAGATTACGGTGACGATCTTTACTGCGAAGCCAGGGGTAGTCATTGGCCCGAAAGGCGAGAAAGTGGACCGCTTGCGCGCATCGATCGAGAAGATGATGAGCGTAAAGGTCGCCAAGAAGGTGCACCTGAAGATTCAGGAGATCCGCCAGCCTGAGTTGGATGCCTGCCTGGTTGGGCGGAGCATCGCGGAACAACTGGAGAAGCGTGTTTCCTTCCGCCGGGCCATGAAACAGGCGGTCCAGAAGGCCATGCGATCAGGTGCGAAGGGCGTCAAGATCATTTGTTCTGGCCGGTTAGGCGGGGCGGAGATTGCGCGGACCGAGAAAGAGATCGAAGGGAGTGTACCGTTACATACGTTACGCGCCGATATCGATTTCGCTATCGTCGAGGCGCACACTACCTTCGGGACGATCGGGATCAAGGTCTATATTTATAAGGGTTTGGTGCTGTCGGATCGGCGCCGTGCGACTTCGCTGGCTGGCATCACCGATGCCGCGCCCGATCGGTCGCGGGGTGGCGAACGGAGCGCTGGACGTGGCGGCGATCGTGGTGGTGACCGTGGCGGCGATCGCGGTGGTGACCGTGGCGGACGCGGCGGTGACCGTGGTGGATTTCGCGGCGGCGATCGCGGTGGTGACCGGACCCGCAGCGGTCCTCCAGGCGATCGCGGTGGGTTTCGCGGCCCACGTCCCCAAGGGGATCGCCCACCCCGTCCCATGGGGGATCGCCCACCCCGCCCAGCTGGCCCGATAAATCCAGCGGGTGGTCCGGTGCCGCCGATGGGGGATCGGCCTTCACGTCCCCAGCCAGTTAGTAGTTCTGAAGCTGATGGCAACCTGGCACAGCGGACAGGGCCAGTGGAGAGTGCTCCGCAGACCCCTACGGCACAGGTCGCGCCACCCCAGGTACGGGAACCTGAGACAACGCAAGCTCCACCACCACCGCGGGCAGTGGAACCAGAGACGACTCAAGAATAACCAACTAAGACCAAGAGGAATTCACCGGGGATAAGTGCCATTCGCGCAGACTATCCCCGGGGCGGCCCGGGGCCACCCGGAAGCCAGACGGAGAAAGATATGTTACTGTCACCTTCGCGAACGAAGTTTCGCAAACAACATCGCGGTCGCATGCGTGGCGAAGCGCACCGCGGCAATGAGATAGCATTCGGTGAATATGCATTACAGGCATTGGAACCGTGCTGGATGAGTTCGGCGCAAATTGAAGCCGCACGTAAAGCACTGAATCGATATATCAAACGTGGTGGCAAAGTATGGATTCGCGTCTTTCCGGATAAGCCGGTGACGGCGAAGCCCGCGGAGACGCGCATGGGTAGCGGTAAGGGCGCGCCAGACCACTGGGTGGCCGTGATTAAGCCCGGTCGTGTGCTGATGGAACTGGGGGGTGTGGCGCCTGAAATCGCTGAAGAAGCGATGCGGCTCGCCGCGCACAAGTTGCCCATCAGGACGAAATATATCGTCAAGACGGAGGCGGAGAGCGTTGAAGGGTAAAAACCTTCCGCTGACCGAAGAGGAGCACACGAGATGGGTGAACTGAATTCTCAAAAACGCCGGGAACGTCGCCGGATCATTCGAGATATGACAATCGAACAAGCGCAGAAAGAACTCGCCGAGTTACGGCTGAATCTCTTCAACCTGCGCATGCAGGCGTCGCGCGGTGAAGTCAAGAATGTGCGCGAATTCGCGCGGACTCGCAAAGATATCGCGGCCATCCTGCACAAAATGCGCATGGCACAACTTGAAGCGCTCTATGGTGATGCCTTCGGCGAAGATGGAGATGAGATTGCCGAAGAAGCCGATGTCGCCGAACAGGACGATACCCCAGAGGCGCTCAACGAAGAAGAGGTTGAAAAATGACGAACACGACTGGGTCCGCACCGGAAGCCTCCGGACCAGCAACGGCCTCGGCGCCCGGGCGACGGCAGACCAAGGTCGGTCGCGTGGTGAGCGATAAGATGCAGAAGACCATTGTGGTGGCGGTGGAATCTCTTAAACGCCATCCGGTGTACAAGAAAAATTATCGGTGGACGAAACGCTTCAAGGCGCATGACGAAGAGAACATGGCGCACATTGGCGATGTGGTGATGATTGAGGAGACGCGACCGCTCAGCAAAGAGAAGCGGTGGCAGTTGATCGAGATTATCTCGCGGGGCGATGGCGCGCCAGCTGTGGCGGAAGTTGCCGTAGCCGACGTGACCCGAGATGAAGGAAAGAAGCGATGATTCAGCCACAATCGCGGCTGGTGGTGGCCGATAACACCGGCGCTCGCGAGATCATGTGCATCCGCATCCTAGGCGGTTCGGCAAAGCGTTGGGGTGAGGTCGGCGACATTATCAAGGCCTCCGTAAAGCATGCGATGCCGAATAGCGGCGTGAAGAAGGGCGAAGTCGTGAACGCGGTTATCGTCCGCATCACGAAAGAATATCGCCGCCCAGATGGTTCCTATATTCGCTTTGACGACAATGCTGCGGTCCTGTTGGGGGCGGGCAATAACCCACGGGGAACGCGTATCTTTGGGCCGGTCGCGCGCGAACTGCGCGATGGCGGCTTTATGAAGATCGTGTCGCTGGCGCCGGAGGTGTTATGATGGCGACGAAGCAAACATTGACGCCGCATCATTTGGCAAAATTGCATGTACACACCGGGGATGAGGTCCTAATCCTTACCGGCAAAGATCGCAAGCAACGCGGTAAAGTCGTTCGGACCTTTCCGCGCAGCAATCGTGTCCTGGTGGAAGGTCGCAACATGGTAAAGCGGCACATGAAACCAGACCAATCGACACGCCAGGGCGGTATTATCGAGAAACCGATGCCGATCCATGCGTCGAATGTCATGGTGATCTGTACGGAATGTGGTGAACCGACGCGTATAGGACATGATCGGGTGCCGCAGGGACAAGATCAAAAACTGCGTGTGCGACGCATCTGCAAACATTGCGGCAAAGCGATCCAGGAACAATCCAGGATTGTGAGGAGCTAATCCGATGGCGACGACTACGACGATGTCGCGGCTGCAAGAGCGATATGTGAACGAAGTCATTCCGGCCTTGCAGAAACAATTTGGATATTCCAGCGCGATGCGGATCCCACGCCTGCACAAGGTTGTCATCAATATCGGGATGGGCGAAGCACGCGAAAACCAGAAAGCCCTCGAAAACGCGGTGCGTGATCTGGGTGAGATTACCGGTCAGAAAGCCGTCATCACCAAGGCCAAGCGTTCGGTGGCGTCCTTCAAATTACGCGAAGGAATGCCGATCGGCTGCATGGTCACCCTGCGTGGCATTCGCATGTATACGTTCCTGGATAAGCTCTTCAATGTGGCGTTGCCGCGGGTACGAGACTTCCAGGGAGTCTCGGCGGATGCGTTTGATGGCCGTGGTAACTATTCGCTCGGTCTGCGGGAACAGATCATTTTCCCTGAGATCGAATATGAGAAGATTGATCGGGTGCGTGGGATGGAGATCACGATTGTGACGACCGCGCGGACCGACGACGAGGGGCGCCAGTTGCTTCGACATCTGGGTATGCCGTTCAAGAAGTGATGGGAGGATCGCGATGGCCAAGATCTCGATGATCGCGAAGTCCAAGATGAAGCCAAAATATGCGGTCCGACAGCATAATCGTTGTCAGCTATGCGGCCGCCCACGTGGATATATTCGACAGTTCGGTCTCTGCCGCATCTGCTTCCGGGAACGGGCGCTGCGCGGCGAGTTGCCGGGCGTCACGAAATCGAGTTGGTAGGACGCGGAGGAGTCAAACACGATGAATATGACCGATCCCGTCGCGGATATGTTGACGCGCATCCGCAATGCGGTGTTGGCCCGCCACACACGGGTAGCGATCCCTGCCTCGAATATGAAGCTCGCTTTGGCGCGCATTCTCAAAGAGGAAGGGTATATCAAGGATTATGAGGTCGTCAAAGATAATCCGCAGGGGACAATTCGCTTGACCCTGCGCTATGTCGACCGCAAGCCAGTGCTGACGCAATTGAAACGGGTCAGCAAGCCGGGATTACGGGTCTACACGGGTCGGGACGAAATCCCGCGTGTCCGTGGCGGACTGGGAATCTCGGTCATCTCGACGCCGCGCGGGTTGATGACGGGGCGTAAAGCATACCAGCTTGGCATGGGCGGCGAAGTGGTCTGCTACATCTGGTAAAGGCCCAAGACACCATGTAGCGCGCTATGGGACCGTAGCGAACATTCGGTGACGCGGCTACCTTTGTCGCGTCATTGAGTGGAGAAGCAGAAGGCGCCTTACCCACACAGGGAAAGCGCGTCCAGATCGCGGGAGTGTCGATGCGACACTTCAAAGGAGTGGAAGTATGTCTCGGATTGGGAAGCGCCCAATCGAACTCCCCAAGGGAGTGCAGGTTGAGATCACACCGGAGAATTTTGTCACGGTGAAAGGTCCCAAGGGGACGCTACAGCGTCAACTTACCCCAGAATTGACGATTGTCCAGGATGCCGGCAAGTTGGAAGTCACGCGCCCGACAGATTCGCAGAAACATAAAGCGATGCACGGTTTGACGCGTACGTTGGTGGCGAACATGGTCACAGGCGTCACGACGGGTTTCACCAAAGGGTTGGAGATCAGCGGGACGGGCTATAGGGTCGTCAAAGTGGGTGACAGCCTCATCTTCCAGGTAGGTTATTCGCATCCGGTTGAATTTCCCCCGCCGGAAGGTATCACCTTTGCCATTGACGGCGCGACAAAATGTTCGGTTACGGGCATCGATAAAGAGCTAGTTGGTCAGGTCGCCGCACAGATCCGCGGCATTCGCAAGCCCGAGCCGTACAAGGGCAAAGGCATTAAGTATGCCGGTGAGGTCATCCGCCGCAAAGCTGGTAAGGCCGGTAAGGTCGGCGGAAAGAAGAAGTAGGGCTATGATAAAAGAGTTTAACGCGAACAAGGCGCGCCAGCGGCGTCATCTACGCGTGCGCAAAAAGGTCTCGGGGACGACGAACCGCCCTCGCCTCTCGGTCTATCGCAGCGGCCGCCATATCTATGCACAGATCATCGATGATACGCTGGGGAGCACGCTGGTGGCAGCCTCATCGGTCGAGAGCGAATTGCGGAACGTGCTGGCAACGGCCCCAGCCGCGAGCGAAGGTGAGACACCCAAGGGCCTGGCCGGTCTCGAAACCAATCATAAGGTAGCTCAGGCGCGAGCCATTGGGCGGGTTATTGCTGAGCGCGCCCTGGCGCACGGCATCAAGCAAGTGGTCTTTGACCGCAGCGGTTATCTGTACCATGGCCGGATCGCCGCGTTGGCCACGGGCGCACGTGAAGGGGGGCTAGACTTCTAGATGCCGCGTATTGATGCAAAGACTCTGAACCTGGAAGAGACCGTCATTAAGGTCTCACGCGTTGCCAAAGTGGTGAAAGGTGGCAAACGATTCAACTTCCGAGCGTTGGTCGTCGTTGGCGATAAGAACGGCCATGTGGGTATGGGCCTCGGGAAAGCCGCCGAGGTGCCCGATGCGATCCGTAAGGCGACGGAAGATGCGAAGAAACATCTGATCGCCGTGCCCATGGTTGGGATGACCATACCTTTTATGGTGATTCACTCGTTCTCTGCTTCCGAAGTCATGCTCAAACCCGCCGCACCTGGTACTGGCATTATCGCGGGTGGCGCGGTCCGAGCGGTGGTCGAAGCTGCCGGCATCCACGATGTCCTCTCGAAGTCGATCGGTCATAGCGAACTGAATACGGTCCAGGCAACGATTGGCGCACTGCGCGAATTGCGTTTGCCAGAGACCGAGGCCAGCCGACGCAATCGCTCGCTGGCCGAGCTGGTGGGTCCGAAGATGGCCGCGCGATACGCGGAAGCTTCGGCGCAACAACAACAGGCTATGCCGGAACTCGAGCGCTCCGAGCGTTCTGAACGTGGTGGAGATCGCCGCGGAGGGCGCAGTGATCGCAGTGGCGACCGACGTGGTGGGCGTGGTGGTGACCGCGGCGGCAACCGCGGGGCTGGTCCTGTTGGTGCGCAAGGTGGTGGACCCCGTCCGCCAGCCGCCAGACCCGTCGGTGAGGCCAGCGCCACGAACGGCGCGACGCCTGCACCCGAAGTCTGAGAAGATGCGGTGGTGGGGGATACGGCACAGTTATTGCCGTATCCCCCACGGTACCGCGCATATTCACGCAAGCCCTATAGCCGACAGTGGCAACACATGGTACAATAGCGGAAAGTCCGACATCTTTGAGAACGTCCGGCTTGTCCGTAGAGGAGATACCTACGATGGCGAAGCTTCGCATTACCTGGGTGCGTAGCGCGATCGGTCATGCTCAAGATCAGAAAGACACGATCCGCGCGCTCGGTCTGCGTCGACTCCATCATACTGTGGATCAACCGGACAATCCGAGTATCCGCGGTATGGTCTTTAAGGTAAAACATTTGCTTAAGGTCGAAGAGGTCGCGGAAGAGGTAGCGAAATGAGATTATCTGACCTGAAAGCTCCGCCAGGGTCGCGTCATACCCATCGTCGGGTAGGTCGTGGCCATGGTTCTGGACGCGTCAAGACATCGGGTCGTGGCCAGAAAGGCCAGAAAGCTCGCACGGGCAGTTCCATCCCCGCCTATTTCGAAGGCGGTCAGATGCGTCTGTCTCGCCGCTTGCCTATTTTGCGTGGCTTTGTGAACTCATTCCGCAAAGAGTTCGCGATTGTCAATCTTGGTGATCTCGAGGAAAACTGGGAAGGTGAGGGCGAGGTCAACGCAATCTCGTTGGCGGAGCAGGGGTTTATCACCATCCCCGAAGCGCGCGGATATCTCAAGATCCTGGGTGAAGGGGAACTGACCCGGCCCTTGACCATTCAAGCGCACAAATTTTCAGCCAGCGCGCGCGCCAAGATTACGGCTGCTGGTGGGACCATCATCGAGGTTCCCATGCCAACCACTGAGAAGACGAAACGCGGCAAACCATCACCATCTACTCCATAATTGAAGTTGTGGCGCGAACATTATCACCTTTGTTGCGCCTGGTTTCGCCACCAGGCGCGGACTGAAGCAAGGTAGGTCTCTGGTTATGATGGACCGTCTGCGGAGCATCTGGACTACCCAGGATCTCCGGAACAAAGTGCTGTATACGTTGGGCCTCTTGCTCATCGTGCGGCTCATCGCCCATGTCCCGGTACCGGGGATTGATCCGACCACGGTGCAGAATGCACTGGGAAAGAATAATTCCCTCTCGCAGATCTTCGGACTGCTCTCCGTCTTCTCAGGCGGCTCCATCCAGAACTTCTCGATTGTGGCGTTGGGCGTCTATCCTTATATCACCGCGTCGATCGTCATTCAATTGTTGCAACCCATCATTCCCGCGCTGAACAAGATGGCGCAAGAAGGAGAAGCGGGACGCAATCGTTTGGCGCAGATTACCCGATATATCACACTGCCACTCGCTTTCTTGCAAGGCCTGGGGCAGCTAGTGCTCTTCGCGAATATCGGGGCCGTCTCTTCGACGCAGTTCAATCTGTTGAATGGCGCCACCTTCGCGCCGACGCTGGCGACGTTGATGGTGTTGACGACCGGGGTACTGTTGCTGGTCTGGATCGGTGAATTGATTACGGAGAATGGGGTCGGCAATGGCATTTCGCTGATCATCTTCGTCAACATCGTCGCCGCCATCCCCCAGAAGATTTCGCAATACCTGGTCAGCACTGGCTCAGGAACGACCGGTGGGGCAAGCTCATCGAACGGTGGGTTTTTAAGTCTGGTGATCGTTGGGGTCATTCTGGTTATCATGATGGTCCTGATCGTCTTTGTCACACTCGCGCAGCGGCGCATTCCGGTGCAATATCCGACGAAATCCTTAATGGGCGGTCGGCGTGCCATGATGCAGACGCAGCAAGCGACGTACATTCCGATCTCGGTCAACCAGGGCGGTATGATCCCGCTGATCTTCGCGCAGTCGTTGTTACTCTTCCCGGTTATTCTGGCGTCATACCTGGCGATCAGTTCCAATCCGGTCGTCTGGCTGCGTAATTTGTTCTCGTGGTTGCAGGTGCAATTGGATCCAACGAACTGGGTCTATCCGCTCTTGTTCGCGGGATTAGTCTTTGCCTTCACCTATTTTTACGCCACCGTGCTGTGGGAACAGATGAATATGGCGGAGAACCTGCGGAAGCAAGGCGCCTTCATCGCGGGGGTGCGGCCCGGCAACGATACCGCAAATTATATGGAAAAGGTGTTGTTGCGCGTCACCCTGGGTGGAGCGATTTTCCTGGCATTGGTGGCGGTTGTGCCCTTCATTCCCGGGTTGCCAAAAATTAGCGGCAATACCTCGGGAAACCTCATCAGCGCGGCCTCGCTCATCATCGTGGTGCAGGTGGCTTTGGACACGGTGAAGCAGGTGCAGGCGCAGATGGTGATGCGCAACTACTCGGGATTCTTGCGCTGAATTCCGAGCGTGTGGCGCGGAACGGGCGAGGTCGACCAGACCTCGCCCTCTCGTGGTTATTCCCCCCAAGCGTGAGCTTGTGGGGAAGGTATGATCCTTCAGGGGTTGAGGGACGTACGTTCAGGGCGAGCTCGCACACCTGGCATTGCCATCGCGGCACCTCATCTTTCATTCAGAGCGACGCCTCACCAGAGTGGACTGGTGCGGTTGGCAGAGCGGCTGCCCACAGTGTCGTGGTCAGTCCAGAGAGCGCCTCAGGCTGTTTCGGGGCGCGGAGAGGAATCGCACGATGAATCTGCTGCTCATCGGAGCACAGGGCTCCGGTAAGGGGACGCAGGCCAGCGTCCTGGTCAAACGGTTAGGCATTCAACATCTCTCGAGTGGGGACCTCTTTCGATCAGCGATCGATCAGGGGACACCTACCGGACTGGCGGTCAAGGATTTTATCGACCGTGGTGAACTCGTGCCGGACGCACTGACCATTCAATTGGTGGTAGATCAACTCAAGCTGCCAGAGTTCCAGCCAGGGGTGATCCTGGATGGGTTTCCGCGAACGCGCGACCAGGCGCGGGCATTAGATAAAGCTCTGGCAGAATTGGGACGCGGCATCGACCGTGCGATCTATCTGCATGTGCCCCGTGAGCAGTTGATGGACCGCCTGATGGGCCGCTACGTCTGTGTTGCTCATCAGCATGTCTATAACCTGAAGTCTAACCCGCCACAGGTAGCAGGGGTCTGTGACCTCGACGGCAGCGAACTCGTGCAACGCAGCGATGATAAGCCGGAGAAGATCGAACGGCGTCTCCAGATTTTCTTCGAACAAACGATTCAAGTTGTGCACTACTATCGCGCGCAACATAAAGTTATCGAGATAGATGGCAATCAGCCGATTGCCTCGGTCAGCACCGAGCTGTTACGTGGGCTGGGGGTGGCCGCCGAGGGGGCGGCCTGAGGCGCATGCGTACGGGCGGACAGGGGCCAGGCAATATCCTGGCCCTGGAGAAATGAAAACATGGCAATTCAATATAAATCACGGCGTGAGATTGGGAAGATGCATATTGCTGGCGCGCATGTCGCTGAAATTCTCCTCATCTTACGCGACGCGGTCAGGCCAGGGATAACGACCGGTGAACTGAATGCGATCGCGGAGGCGGAACTGGCGCGCCGGGGTGGCATTTCGTGCTTCAAGAACTATGTCATCAAGCGTAGCGATCCACCCTTTCCAGCGGTGATCTGCACCTCGGTCAATGATGAAGTGGTGCATGGAATTCCAGGCAAGCGCGCCTTGAAGGAAGGAGATATTGTTTCGCTCGACTTCGGGGCAACTTTTGATGGTTGGGTCGGCGATAGTGGATTGACGGTACCAGTCGGCGAAATTTCCGCTTCGGCACGCCATCTGCTTGCAGTGACCGAGAAAGCACGTGAGCTCGGCATCGCGCAGGCGGTCGTGGGGAACCGCGTCCAGGATATTGGTGCGGCGGTGCAGGCCTATGTGGAAGCGCAAGGGTGCAGCATCGTGCGGCACTACACCGGCCATGGGGTTGGCAAGCAGATGCACGAGGATCCCTTAATTCCCAATTATGTCGATCCTCAGATGGATAATCCGCGCTTACAACCTGGGATGGTCTTCGCAATTGAACCGATGGTCAATGCGGGACGTGCCGACACGCGGGTATTGAAAGATAAATGGACGGTCGTGACGGCCGACCATAGCCTCTCGGCTTATTTCGAACACACGGTGGCGGTGACTGAACAAGGGCCGGAGATCATGACGTTACCATGACCCGCGCGTGGGGTAGGCCTACCGCCGTCTGCTGTGGAGGTCATGTGGAATGCCCGCCACAGTGGGTTGTTGGCCATAATGTCGTACGGCTTGCGATTTGTCCAAAAATTGGATATACTTTATAGTCAGCCCATCCCGCATGTCCACAACCACTTTTGCTCGCCTACGGGTCGCACGGAGCACTCAAGGCCAAGTGGCGCGAAGGGTAAGGGCGCCAAATATGACTTAGTCGGTCGCGGGGGTACGCTGGCAGTTCAACCACGGCGACCGCAAGAACACAAAGAAAGGACCCTATGCCAAAGCGCGACGTCATTGAGGTTGAGGGCACGGTGATCGAAGCATTACCGAATGCCATGTTTCGGGTAGAGCTCTCCGGACAGAGCGGACATTTCGTGATGGCAACACTCGCCGGTAAGATTCGCATGAATTTTGTGCGTATCGTCCCTGGAGACAAAGTCAAACTGGAGCTCTCCCCCTATGACCTGTCGCGTGGACGTATTGTCTGGCGCAATCGCACCAGTTAAGGGTCAAAAGGAGAGAGCGCCGTGAAGGTTCGAGCATCAGTGAAGCCCCGTTGCGAAAAATGTAAAGTCATTCGTCGCCAGCGGGTGGTTATGGTCATCTGCAGCAAAAATCCAAAGCATAAACAACGCCAGGGCTAGGCGATGCGCCTAACTGGAATTCGACAGGTGAGGGGACAGGTGTATGGCCCGTATCGCTGGCATCGAACTCCCCCGCGATAAGCGGGTTGAGATCGGCCTGACGTATATCTTTGGTATCGGATTGACAACTAGCCGTCAGATTCTGGCAGCGACCTCTGTCAGCCCCGATATTCGCGTGAAAGATCTCAGCGAAGAACAGGTCAATCGCTTACGTGAGTATGTCGATCGCACGGTAAAAGTCGAAGGCGATCTGCGGCGCGAAGTGGATATGAACATCAAGCGCCTGATTGAGATCAACTGTTATCGCGGAATCCGTCATCGGCGGAATCTGCCAGTTCATGGCCAGCGAACGCGCACCAATGCGCGCACGCGGCGTGGCGTGAAGAAGACGGTGGCTGGCAAGAAGAAAGCCACGAAGAAATAGTGGAGGTTCGTGCCAGTCATGGCCGAGAAGACAAAAAAAGGACCACGCCCTCGGCGGCGTGAGCGCAAGTCTGTGCCGCAAGGCCAGGCCCATATTCAGGCGACCTTTAACAATACTATCGTAACCCTCACCGACCCCAATGGCAATGTCCTCGCGTGGGGTTCGGCGGGTTCCTCTGGTTTTAAAGGGTCGCGTAAAAGTACGCCATATGCCGCGCAGATTGCGGCAGAGAACGCTGCGCGTCGGGCTATGGATCATGGCCTCAGACGCATCGAGGTCTATGTGCGCGGACCTGGATCGGGCCGCGAAGCAGCGATTCGCGCGCTGGCTTCCGCGGGTCTGTTGGTGACGACGATTGTCGATGTCACGCCGATTCCGCACAATGGTTGTCGTCCCCCGAAGCGCCGCCGCGTCTGATGGACCGCGCGGCGCGTGCCTGTCAGTTCCCCCTGTTGGGAAGCAGGCAGGTATGTTCCATCGCGCCCCACCGGGCGCCAGACATCGTATCAATCAGGGAGGTCCTGGGTTCAATATGGCCCGTTACACCGGTCCCGTCTGCCGATTATGTCGGCGCGAAAAGGTGAAGTTGTTCCTCAAAGGCGATCGCTGCATGAGTCGCAAATGCGCGATTGATCGCAACAACACACCTCCTGGCCAGCATGGTCAAGCGCGCCAGCGCAAAATCTCTGGCTATGGTCAGCAGTTGCGCGAGAAACAAAAAGTCCGTCGTACGTATGGTATCCTGGAGCGCCAGTTCCGGCGCACCTTCACCACCGCTGCCAAACGCGCCGGCAAGACCAGCGATAACTTTTTGCAACTCCTGGAAAGCCGCCTGGACAATGTCATCTATCGCCTGGGATTCGCCGATTCACGCTCACAGGCACGCCAGCTCGTAACCCATGGCCATTTCAATATCAATGGCCGCAAGACGGATATCCCGTCCTACATTGTCAAGCCGGGCGACCAGATCGTGGTACGCGATCATAGCAAAAACAACGAGTACTTCAAGACACGGGCACTCCTGCTCACGCAGAAGGCAGTTCCCGGTTGGTTGCGGCTGGACATCGCCGGATTGGCTGGCCAGGTCCTTACACCGCCCTCTCGCCAGGATTTCGAGGCGCCGTTCAACGAGGCGCTCGTGGTCGAGTATTATCAGCGCTAGCCTGAAGGAGCGTATCTCCGTGTTGCAACTTGAGATCACTCAACCGCATGTGTCGGCATCGAATGTGGAAAACAATTACGGCCGCTTTGTGATCGAGCCGCTGGAGACAGGGTATGGGCATACTCTGGGAAACTCCTTGCGGCGCGTGCTGTTGTCGTCATTGCCAGGAGCTGCGGTGACGTCCATCAAGATCGATGGCGTGAGTCACGAGTTCCAAGCTATTCCGCACGTGAAAGAAGACGTCACGGAGATCGTCCTCAACATCAAGCGGCTACGCCTGACCTCGTTATCCGATGGCCCAGTCGAAATGCGACTGGACATCCAAGGTGAGACGATTGTGACCGCGGCTGATATTCAGGCGCCCAGCCCCGTCACGATTATCACCCCAGAGCTCCAGATCGCGACCCTGGATTCCCCTGATGCGCGGCTGAGCATGGTGTTGGTTGTCGAGCAAGGACGTGGCTATCGCCAGGTGGATACGAAGGACGATCAGCCAATCGGACAGATACCCGTCGATGCGATTTTTACCCCAATCACGCGGGTCAACTATATTGTCGAAAACACGCGCGTCGGCCAGATGACCAACTATGACCGGGTTGTGATGGAGATCTGGACGGATGGTTCAATCACGCCGGAAGATGCGCTGCATCAGTCGGCGCAGATTCTGGTGCGACACTTTGCTTTTATCGGCAACCAGCCGCAAGAAGAAGCCGTGCCCACGGAGTCAGGTAAGCCATCGCCGTCGCTCTCGACGATTCCCATCCCGGCGCATGTCTATGATATGTCGATTGAATCGCTTGAGCTTTCGGTGCGCGCCTACAATTGTTTGAAGCGCAGTAACATCACCAAAATCGGACAGGTCCTCTCGATGACCCAGGATGACCTGATGGCAGTGCGCAATTTTGGCGAGAAGAGTCTCGTTGAGCTGCGCGAGAAACTACTGGAACGAAATCTCTTGCCAACCCCTGCCCAGATCGCTCAGGCGAATGGGTCAGGTCGTGGCAATCATTCGGAGGACTGACGTGCGGCACCGGAAGGCGGGCAACCGTATCAATATGCCAGAACCACGTCGCCGAGCGGCATTCCGTAGTCTGATCGAAGGGCTCATTCGCTATGAGCACGTGACGACGACGGAAGCGCGCGCCAAGGCGATTAAGGCCGAGGCAGAGCGACTCATCACCATTGCGCTCAATGGTCACAAACGCGCGCTGGCGCATATCCGCGAGGTCGTGGAAGACGACGCGCTGGTATTGCCATTGTGGGAACTGGCTGGCGAGGCAAATTTCTCATTGACGACCGAGATTCCCACCAATGAGGAGCGTGCGGCAGCCAATCGTTACCCTGTGCGTGAAGAGGTGTTACAGCAGAAACGCGCGGATCTGGAAGATCGCAAAAAGCGGCTGCGCCAGCTCATTCGCGACGATGAGAAGGCCAGTGCTGGTTTGCAGGCCGCGCGCGAGGGTCGTGTGATTGAACTGCATGCGCGCCGGACGATCTTGAAACATCTTCCGAGCAAGATTGCTGTCAGCAAATTGTTCGATCCCGCTTTTTTTGAACGATTCGAACACCGCGCGGGTGGTTATACGCGTTTGACACGCGTCGGTCGCCGCGTCGGCGATGGCTCGGAGATGGTCCGCTGGGAATTGATCCAGGAATCCTAAGCTTCCTGGAATCAATGCTGGTGAGGACGAAGTGATGGCGATTGCGCTGTTGGTGGCCTACGATGGCACAGACTATCATGGCTATCAGCGGCAACCCATCGATCATGGTCCTACGATTCAGGGGACATTAGAGGCGGCACTGGCACGGGTACACAGCGCGCCAGTCGCGACGATGGCGGCGGGCAGGACGGACGCGGGTGTACATGCGTCTGGCCAGGTAGTAATATTTCAGGCTCAACGTCCCGCGCGATTCACGCCAGCAGATTGGCAACGCGCCTTGAACGCTCTGTTACCGGCAAGCATCGCCGTGCGGGCGGCGACCGAAGTCGCAGACACCGTACACGCGCGATTCACCGCTACCGAGCGAATCTATCGCTACCAGGTCTTGCAGGACGTGTCGCGTGATCCTTTGCGAGAGCGCTATGCCTGGCGCGTGCCGAAGGTGTTGAACCTCACCATCCTGAGGGCGGCTTGTGAGGCCCTGCGTGGGGTGCATGATTTCGCGGCCTTTGGCCAGAACCCAGATGACCAACCGGGTCAGCCACGTGGCAGTACGGTCCGCGACCTGCGGGTAGCCCACGCCTGGCGCGAGGGCGATGTGGTCTGGTTTGAAGTCGCGGCGAACGCATTCTTAACTGGCATGGTCCGGCGGTTGGTCAGCACCTGGGTGTTGGCTGGCCTCGGCAAATTATCCGTGGAGGATGTCACGGCGATTCTCGCCGCACGACAGCTCAACCATAAAGGAACACTGGCACCCGCATGCGGCTTGTGCCTGACGCGGGTCAGATATCCATCTGGCACGATCACGTGGCCAGCACACCACACAGAGAACGAGGATCCGTTATGACCACCTATAGCGCGCGACAGGCGGAGCTTGATCCCCGCTGGTACATTTTCGACGCGCAAGGGCAGGTGTTGGGTCGGCTGGCCTCGCGCATCGCGGCGGTTTTGCGCGGGAAACATAAGCCAACCTTCACGCCCAATCTGATGACGGGCGATTTTGTCATCGTCATCAATGCCGAGAAAATTGAAGTCACGGGCAATCGCCTGGATAGCAAAATGTACTATCGCCACTCCGGATATCCGGGTGGTTTGAAGTCGCAGACCCTGCGTGAGGTGATGGCTCGCCATCCCGACCGGGCGATTGAGGAAGCCGTCAAAGGGATGTTGCCACAGAATCGCACCCGCGACTTTTTATTGAAGCGCTTGAAGGTGTATGCTGGGCCAGACCATCCCCATGCCGCGCAGAAACCCGTCCTCTGGACGGAACCCACACCGGGTACGTTCCAGGATATTGTGCGCGAGGGAGAGGCGTAAATCATGGCTCGAGCAACAACCACGAACACGACCGCGAACTACATTCCAGCCGTCGGGCGCCGCAAGACTGCCGTAGCCCGTGTCCGGCTCTTCCCAGAAGGCGAAGGTAACTTCACGATCAACGGTAAAGATGCCAAAACGTATTTCGGTGGTCGTGATACACTCCTGGCGACGATCCGCCAGCCACTCCAGGTTCTGGAGATGGATAACCGTTATACCATCACCGTGAAGGTGGTCGGTGGCGGGGTGAGCGGCCAGGCGGGTGCGATTCGCCACGCTGTGGCTCGCGCGCTCCTCAAGGTGGACGAAGAGGTTCGTCAGACGCTCCGTAAGAATGGCTTCTTGACGCGCGACCCGCGCGTCAAAGAGCGCAAGAAGTATGGCTTGAAGCGCGCTCGCAAGGCGCCGCAGTATACGAAGCGCTAATCCGCTTTATCGAGGACTGCGTCCACATAGCAAAGGGGAGATGCTCCAGTCGAGCATCTCCCCTTTGCTATGTGGATTCTTGAGAGGCAGCGTGGCGCGCTGTCGCGAGCGCGAGTTGCTCTGCGCTTCCCCTCTCCAACGCAGCGCTAGGCCGCGCCCCAGCCGTGGTCCACCGGCAGGATCGCTCCATTGATATTGCTGGCGGCGTCTGACGCCAGGAACGTGATGACCGATGCGATCTCGTCCGGGGTCGCCGTGTAGCCCGCGGCCTTGATGCCATGGAGACTCGTCATCACGCGCTCTAATCCAGCCTGGTTCGGCGTGTTGCCGCCGATGCCGATCGCGGTCTGGACACCGCCGGGGCAGACCGCGTTGCAGCGAATGCCCTGGTCGCCATAGTGAAAGGCGATGCTGCGGGTCAGTCCAATCAATCCATGCTTCGAGACGGTATACGCCGTACCAGCGGCGCTACCGCGCAGACCTGCTTCGGAGTCGGTGTTGACAATGCTGCCTCCGCCTTGCGCAATCATCCGGGGGATGGCGGCGCGACAGGCCAGAAATGGTCCGGTCAGATTCACGCCGAGGACGCGATCCCAGAGTTCCAACGGAACGTCTGCCGCTGGCGTCATGAGGTCCATGATCCCTGCGTTGTTGCAGAGGATGTCCAATCGTCCATACGTCGAGAAGGCGGTGTCGATCATGCGTTCGGCGTCGGCTGCTACCGCGACATTGACGACCACCGCAGTGGCATCGCCACCCTGGTCGCGGATCTCCGCGACCAGAGCGTGCAGTGGGCCTTCGACGATATCGGTCGCGATGACTCGCGCGCCATCTGCGATGCACTGCTGAACAATCGATTTGCCAATACCAGAACCAGCCCCCGTCACCAGGGCCACTTTTCCCGAAAATCGCATATGTTTCTCCCTCAAACGAGCAATGTCACTCCACGACTTGCTGCTGATAAGATTGTATGCCCCGGGCAGTGGCTGGAGGTTCACAATCTGCACACACCTACTGGCAGATAGTCAGTGAAAGCTCTTCAGAAACAGCAACTATCCTTAAACCCGCAACGCGGGCAGATGGTCGTGCTGCCGCCGCGGAGGTCAGGCATCAGGTAACCACAGGCAGGGCAATCCATCATCCCTCCCAGCGGAGGCTCAGGGTGCGGATCAATATCTGGGGCTGGCTCGATGGCTGGCGGATCTGGTGAGCGAGGTGGATGGTTCGGATTCATCAGGATTCGACCTCGACATCACGCAGCATGAGACTCTCCCCATCTTCACTTTCCAGGACTTGCACGCGGAGCTGGGCGGCATCGAGCAGCGCGTTGCAGCGCCTGGCGAGCTGCATACCGCGCTCGAAAGCCGCGATGGTTTGATCGAGGGGCAGTTCCCCATGTTCCAATTGGGTAATGACGACTTGCATCTGATTGAAAGCATCTTCAAATGGCAAGGTATCGATCGGCGAAGGCGTGTTGGCGGCAGCGGAGCGCTTTGTCGCGCGCGGATGTGTCATGGTCGTCACCTCACATATCCTTATGGGGCACCATCGGGCGCCAGCCGGATCGCGTCTGGCGGGTTGAGCGCCGTGCAAACTGTGTGCATCACACAGGTATAGAGGTAGTGTACAAAGATTGCATAGCGAGCGTCAAACGGTCAGGGATCATGGAGAGGGCAAGAATAGGCGGTAATTGGTCCTCGCATAGACGAGGTGGGCCTCTTCCTCAAAGGAAAAGGCCCACCGCAGTGACAGATTTATTCCTGGACGGTAGTCAGGGTAAGTGGTGTGGTGGCCTCATCATGCAGCAACGGATTCTCAATGCTGCCGACCACCCACTCTGGTTCGAAAGGATCACTGACCAGGTGCATACCGAGGCGGCGCATCAGATTGATCGAACGGCGATTCTCGATGGCCGCGGTCGAGACGATGCGCCGTAGGCGCAGATCCTCGAAGCCATAGCGGATAATCTCGTGGCCAGCCTCGCTGATGTAGCCCTGGCCCCACTCAGCGCGGTCCAGCGCGAAGAACATCTCGACCTCGGGCGACTTAAAGATTCCGTGGTCCAGCAATAATAATTGCAAGCCACAGTAGCCAATGATAGCCTCATCGCTCTTGCGGACCACGGCCATCTGGCCAAAGCGGGCATTATGATAGGCCCCATCTTTGAAGATCAAAAATGACCGGGTCTCCTCGAAGGTGCGTGGACGGCCGGGGTCATGGACCCAGATGTCGGGGTGGCTGAGGATGGCATAGATACGATCCAGGTCGTTGTCCTGAAACGGACGTAGAATAAGACGTTCCGTCTCCAGCTGTTTCATGTTCTGCCTCTTTGTGACGATAATGCCGCGGTCGCTACGATCTTTGCGCGCATCACGTCAAAAGCACACACCACCATGGTGCGGACCGTGAACGATGACGTGTCAGACGATCCCCTGTCGCGTGCCAAGACAATTCGAAGTGCCAGGCCTGGCAAGTCGGAAAGAGAGGACGAACTGCATGCGATCCACCCTTCCCTAGCGCACGCGCGCACCGGATAAACTTTCGGATATTTCGGCATTTGCCGCGTGTGAGTGTATTGTGACGCAGGTTGACGCTGCTGTCAAGTGGTATGGGCGACGCGATCACTGCTCATCTTCAATTTCTCGCGCAATGGACGGGTGGCGCGCCATCGTTTGGCGCACCTGACCGACCACATCGGCGGTGAACTTGGAGTTTGCAAGGATACGGGTCGCACCGGCGTCCCGCGCCCGCTGTTGCCCAGCCAGATCGACATGCGACCCATAGGCCAGCACGGCGATGTCGGCGGCATGCGCGGCGCGGATCACCGCCTCCCAATCGACAGCGGGGAGACCGAACCTGACGACGAGACAGACCACCGCGGGTGTCGCCGTCGCGCGGATGCGCAATGCCGTCGCGTCGGGGAGCGGGGAGCGCGTTTTGATCAGCTCCACGGTGTAGCCCGCCGCCTGGAGCGGCTCGCGCACTTTTACCACAAAGAAGAGGTCGGGTTCCAGGAGCAGGATCGTGCCTCGCGAATCAATCATCTGAGCGCTCATAGACTGGTCGTTTGAATTGTTCGGCGAGTTCCGCGTTCATGAGCGTAATCTGTCGCCAGAGGTCCGGGGGATAGCTGTGCTTACTTTCCGCGCAGTAGGGTTTATCGCAAGGCCGATCGTGGCTTACTTCGAAGACCAGATTCTCCCCTTCGACCGTGATCCAGATATGTTTGCGCGAATAGCCATCGCCCCATTTCAGGAGCAAGCCGCGATCATACTCATCAAAACGCCCCAGTCCATAGAGGAAATCGCGATTGAAGAACTGGAGTAGCGAGCGGATACGGCTGGCATCCACGATCCGCGCGACATCGGGCGCCATGGTCGTAGTCGCATCATGATGGAGATCTTGCTGCGGGATGCGCAACTGCCGCGAGGATCCCTGGGCGTCGACGATCATCTCGTGAATTGCGGCGGCCTCATCATCCTTCAGACTGCGTCCCTGCCCGACGATCGGATCTTTCTTGCCCCGTGGTCCCTGGTGGTTCGGTCGTTGCATGGTGTGCTCCTCTCTCTCAAACGCGAGGCGTCTCCGCGACGAGCGCATCGGCCTCGATCTCGACTAGCATCGCCGGATCGATCAAACGTGCGACTTCCACCATGGTGGTCACCGGGCGGATGCCGCGGAATGCCTCGCCATGTGCGCGCCCGACCGCTTCCCATTGGCTGATATCGGTCACATAGATCCGGGTGCGGATGACGTCCGCTAGACTGGCGCCAGCGGCATGCAGGGCGCGGTCAATGTTGCGGATCGCCTGGACGGCCTGGGCATAAGCATCCCCGACGCCAACCACCTGCCCTTGATCATCGGTCGCGGTGGTGCCAGCGACGGCGATCACATTGCCCAGCCGGACCGCGCGGGCATAGCCGACAATCGGTTCATAGGGACTCGAGCCACTGATCACTCGCCGTGTTGTCGCCATCTGCTTCCCTTTCTGATACCGCCAACAGATTGTCCTATCCCCTTATACGATAGTGTATCATCCCGCAATCCGCCAGATCGCGATCCGCGCACATTTCGCGGACCAGATGTCGTTTGAGAACGCTGCACTGATAGCTGGCAACGGCGCAATATGTTCGCTGGTGACGTATACTTATAAATATCCTGGCAACAGATATCCTCGTTTTTCCGACCAGGTGAGAATTGTCCGCGGTTTCGTCGGATGCAGGCGCAATGCCGCGCCAGTAGTCCTTGCTCCACTGAGAGGGGTAGCGCTGTGGCTGACCAATCCTTGACTCCCGAACCTCTCGCGGTACCCTACCCCTGGATCGCCCATTATGATCAGGGCGTTACCGCGACGGTGAACATCCCCCCCGTGCCTCTGCCCACGTTACTCTCCGAGGCGGCCAGCCGTTGTGGTCAGCGCGACGCGCTCATTTTTTATGGCAACCGTATCAATTTTTTGCAATTGGAACTGGCTGCTGATCGCTTTGCGCGCGCATTGATGCGCCTGGGCATCAATGCTGGAGACCGCGTGGCAATCTGTTTGCCCAATGTGCCGCAATTCCCCATCGCCTTCTATGGCGTCCTGAAGGCCGGGGCGATCGCGGTGCCAACCAACCCGCTGTATACTCCACATGAGATGCGCCACCAACTCAACGATTCGGGGGCGCGAGCCATCGTGATCCTGGATTCGCTGTATCCAACTCTGGAGGCGATCCGCGGCGAAACCGTCATCGAACATATCATCCTGACGGATATCGCCAGTTATCTCCCGTTTCCGCTGGCGACCCTCTATCCTATCAAGGAAGCGCGAGAGCGCCATGGCAAACCAGGGTTCGAGAAGCGCCAGGTCAAGGATGATCCCCAGGTGAAGTTTCTCAGCGATTTGCTGGGGAAACATGCGGGGAAGCACGGTGGCTACGAGCTCATTGATCTCCCGCCGCCGGCTGACCCCGACGATATTGCCATCTTGCAATATACCGGTGGGACGACCGGCCTCGCCAAGGGCGCCATGTTGACCCATCGCAACCTGGTGTCCAACGCCATCCAGAGCGCGGTCTGGACCGGGATGGAACGCTTTTCGTCCCACATCACCCTGGCGGCCGCGCCATTCTTCCATGTCTATGGGCTGACGATTGGGCTGAATCTCTCGATCTATAACGGCTCAACTATGGTGCTCATGCCGCGCTTTATCCCACGCGATGTCCTCAAGGCCATCGAGACCTATCACCCCGATGTTTTCCCGGGCATCCCGACGATGTATATGGCGATTGCGCGGGAGATCGAGAAGCGGGGGCGTGGGGATATACGTTCGGTGCGTGTCTGTCTCAGCGGCGCGGCCCCCCTGTTGCATGAGGTGCAGGAACGCTTCGAGAAACTCTCTGGCGCGCGGCTCGTCGAAGGCTATGGGCTGACGGAGTCCAGTCCGGTGACGCATTGCAATCCTCTCTGGGGTGACCGGCGGATCGGTACGATTGGCGTCCCTTTCCCCAGCACCGAGGCGCGCATTCTCGATCCCCAGAGCTGGGAGCCGCTACCTGCAGGTGAGCGCGGTGAGATTGCCGTGCGCGGCCCACAGGTGATGCGCGGGTACTGGAAGCGGCCCGACGAGACAGCCAAGGTGTTGCATGAGGGCTGGTTGCGGACCGGTGATATCGGGTATATGGATGCCGATGGCTACTTTACCATCGTCGATCGCGCCAAGGACCTCATTATTGCTGGGGGCTACAATATCTATCCGCGTGAAGTGGAAGAGGTGTTGGTGCGCCACCCCGCCATTCAAGAAGCGGTGGTCGTCGGCATCCCCGATGCCTATCGCGGCGAGACCGTTCGCGCGTATATTGTGCTCAAGGATGGGATGCACGCGACATCTGACGAGATCATCCAGTTCGCCAAGCAAGAACTGGCGATCTACAAGGTGCCCAAACAAGTCGTCTTCCGGACGGAACTGCCCAAGACGTTGGTAGGCAAGGTCTTGCGGCGTGCTTTACGCGAGGAGGCTCTCGCGGAGAGTGGTCACGCCATCAAAACCGCCTGAGACGACTCGAGGGAGTATCTGACGTATCCATCACCGCCAGGAACTGGCGGCCCTGACCATGGCAAGGACCTCCACGGGCGAGGTACTTTGAAAAGTTTGCGTGATAGCGACAAAGGAGCATGTTCAACATGGCGACCGAAGTGCGCCCCATCGTTGGTGGCGGTTTCCTTGTGACCCCAGTGACGGAGACCCAGTTCTTCACAGTCGATCAATTTGATGCGGAGCAGCGTGAAGTGCGCCGCACAGCGCGACAGTTTGTCGAGACCGAAGTGCTCCCCAAGGCTGATGCCATCGATCATCAGGAGCCAGGGCTTTTGCGGACGTTGCTGCGCCGCGCGGGCGAGCTGGGCTTGCTGGGTGTCGACGTCCCCGATGCCCACGGCGGCCTGGATCTCGGCCTGGTGTATAGCGGCATTGTCGGTTCTGAGCTGGCGGCAGAGGGATCGTTCGCGGTCTGCTTTGGTACTCAGACTTCCATTGGCCTGCTCCCTATCGTCTATTACGGCAACGCGGATCAACAGGCGCGGTTCTTGCCGAAGATGGTCACCGGTGAGATGGTCAGTTGCTACATGTTGACCGAGCCAGGTGTTGGCTCGGACGCGATGGGCATCAAGACGCGCGCTGAGCTTGCCCCAGATGGCACACACTACATTCTCAATGGCGCGAAACAGTGGATCTCGAATGGCGGCATCGCGGATATCGGCATTGCTTTCGCCAAGATTGACGATGTCAAATTCACGGCCTTCATCGTCGATATGCATGCTCCGGGAGTGCGCCTCAGCCCCGAAGAGAAGAAGATGGGCATCAAAGGCTCCTCGACGCGCGCCGTCTTCTTCGAGAATGTGCAGGTGCCGGTGGAGAATGTCCTGGGAGAGATTGGCAAGGGCCATAAGATCGCCTTCAACATCCTCAATATTGGTCGCCTCAAGTTGAGCATGGGCGTCAGTGGTCCGCGCGCGGCCTTGAAGGGCGCGACGGAGTTTGCCAAGACGCGCAAAGCTTTTGGCAAATCGATCGGCCAATTCGGCATGATCCAGATGAAGCTGGCTGGCATGGCCGCGGAAACCTACGCCGTTGAGTCGATGGGATTCCGCATCGCGGGCTATATCGAAGATGCGCGCGCTGCGGCGGGGTCGGACCACCAGGCGCAGATGGCGGCGATTGAAGAGTTCGCGATCGAAGCCTCGCTGGGCAAGGTCTTTGGCACCGAGGCGACCGGGCGTGTCGTCGATGACGGTGTGCAGATCTTTGGCGGCAATGGATTCATGCAGGAATATCCCATTGAGAAGGCCTATCGCGACGCGCGCATCACGCGTATCTTCGAGGGCACCAACGAGATCAACCGTATGCTGGCGGCCGGGAAACTCTTCGAGCGCGTCATGGCCAACAAGATCGATCTCTTTGGCGCTTTTAATGCCGCTGATCCCGAGATTCAGCAGGGCGCCGCGCCGGACTTCACGGTGGGGTCCAGTGTTCCTTCCGCGCTCCGTTCGGCTGTCAATGTCGTCGAGAGCCTGAAACGCGCTGCGATCTATACGGCCATGAAGGCTTCGATGAAGTACGTCGCCAATATTCGCGATGAGCAAGAGTATCTCTCCAACACCGCGGACATGATGCTCGGGATCTTCGCAATGGATAGTGCCGTTGGGCGCGCCTTGATGGCAGCGCGCGCCAATAATCCCCAGGCAGGCACACAGGCATTGCTCGCCAATGAGGTGGTCTATCGCCAGTTGCCCGGCGTACGCGCGGCGATGGAACATATCGTCGAAGCGGCGTTCACCGGCGCAGATCGCGCCAACGAATTAAAGGTGTTACGCGCCTATGTCGCTGACCTGGATGTGAGCGGGACAGAGCTTTCGCGCGCACTCGCCGCGCTCGTCCTGGAGCAGGGTGGCTATCCGTTAGACTGAGAAACCGGTCGCCGTCGGCCATCCCCTATCACGCGGATGGCTGGCGGCGTGGTGTGTCACTGAGGTCCGGGGAACTGAGCCACCCGGAGTTGAGACAAGAGGAGAACGCTATTCCATGCCAGAAGCAGTGATTGTGAGCGCCGTGCGCACGCCGATTGGCCGTGCCGCGAAGGGCTCGTTGCGCGAGGTACGCGCCGATGATCTGGCCGCGATCGCGGTCCGCGCCGCCGTGGAGCGCGCGAAGGTTGATCCGGCGCTGATCGAAGATCTCATTCTGGGGTGCGCCTTCCCCGAAGGCGAGCAGGGCATGAATGTGGCGCGGCTGGTGGTCGGCCTGGCGGGCCTGCCGATCTCTGTGCCAGCGGTGACGGTCAACCGCTTCTGTGCCTCCAGCTTGACCGCCTTCAATATGGCGGCGCAGGCCATCATGGTGGGCCAGGGTGAGGTGATGGTCGCGGGCGGCGTCGAGGCGATGTCGCGCGTGCCGATGGGGGGATTCAACCCCAGCTTCAATCCGAAACTCTACGAGAATCCCGTTGGTGTCGAATTATGTGGCCTTCCGGGGCAGAAGACGACCGAGTTCGAGCAGTCGTACATCCCCATGGGTATGACGGCCGAGAATCTGGCACAGCGCTACTCTATCTCACGCGAGGAGCAAGACCGGTACGCCCTGCGCAGCCATCGCAATGCGATTGCCGCCATTGATAATGGCGTCTTTGCCAAAGAAATTGTGCCGGTGACACTGCCGAATGGCGAGACGGTCACTCTTGACGATGGCCCGCGCCGCGATACGTCGCTGGAGCGGTTGGCGACGCTGGAACCCGCCTTCATCAAGGGTGGCACTGTGACAGCTGGCAATAGTAGCCCTTTGAATGATGGCGCCGCTGCTGTGGTGCTCATGTCCGCCGAGAAGGCTCGCGAGCTTGGCATGCAGCCGCTGGCGCGGGTCATCACGATGTCGGTCAGTGGTGTTGCGCCCGAGGTCATGGGCATTGGCCCCGTCCCCGCTGTGAAGAAGGCGTTGGCCAGGGCGCGCATGACCTTGAATGATATTGATCTGATCGAATTGAATGAGGCTTTTGCCGTCCAGAATCTGGCGGTGATCCGTGAATTGGGATTGGACGAGAACAAGGTCAATCCACATGGTGGCGCGATCGCCCTGGGCCACCCGCTGGGTTGCACCGGCGCGCGATTGATCGCCACGCTGCTCAACGATCTGCACAGTGAGCAGAAACAGATCGGTATGGCGACCCTCTGTGTCGGTGGTGGCCAGGGGGTCGCTACGATCATCGAACGCCTGGCCTGAACGAAGGAGTTGCGTCAACATGGCCTTTGAAATTCGCCGGGCAGCGGTGATTGGCGCCGGCACGATGGGTGCTGGCATTGCCGCGCAGATTGCCAACGCTGGCATCCCGGTCGATCTGTTGGATATTGTGCCCGAAGCCGCGCGTGCATCAACCGACCCAGCGACTCGCAATGCCGTGGCCCAGGGTGGGCTGGAGCGTGCGCTGAAAGCGCGACCCGCCTCAGCGTTTTACTCGGCCGCCGACGCGCGGCTGGTGACCGTTGGCAATGTCGAGGACGATATGGGAAGGCTAGCTCAGGCTGACTGGATCGTCGAAGCGGTCTTCGAGAGCCTCCCCGTCAAACAGGCGACGTATGCGCGCATCGAGGCGGTACGTTCACCGACCAGTATTGTCAGCTCGAACACGTCGTCGATCCCGGCCACCCAACTGACCGAGGGGCGGAGCGCGAGCTTCCGTACCAACTTCCTGATCACCCACTTCTTCAATCCAGTCCGCTTTCTCAAGCTGCTGGAACTGGTTCCGACGCCCGAGACAGATCCAGCCGTGGTATCGACCATGGCCAGTTTCGGGACGGCGCGGCTGGGTAAGGGTACGGTGGTCTGTCACGACACCCCCGGTTTCATCGGGAACCGTGTCGCTAACTATGGCTTCTTCGCGACGTTGCGGCGCGTGTTGCAAGAAGGCTACACCTTCGATGAAGCGGATGCGATTCTGGGTGTGCCATTGGGTCGCCCCCGATCGGCGGTCTTTGGCACGACGGACCTGGCGGGCCTGGATATCGCGCTGAACGTTGCCGATAGTCTCTACAATAACCTGCCGAATGATCCGTACCGCGAAACCTTCGCGGTTCCGGACCTGCTGCGGACGATGGTCGCCAACGGCTGGCTCGGCAACAAAAGTGGCCAGGGCTTCTTCCGTCGCACGAAAGAGAGCAACGGCAAACGCCAGATCTTCGTGCTCGACCCCCGGACGATGGAGTATCGCCCATCCGAACGGGTGCAGTTCGCGTCCCTGGATGCGGTGAAAGAGATCGCTGACCCGCTGGAGCGCATCAAAATGCTCGTCGCGTCAACGGACCGGGCGGGTAAATTGGCGTGGGAGACCATGGCCGACTCGCTGATCTATGCCGCGACCGTCGGACCAGAGATCACGGATGATGTCCGGAATGTCGACAACGCGCTGCGCTGGGGTTTCAACATGGAAGTTGGCCCGTTCCAGACCTGGGATGCCCTGGGGGTGGAGGCGGCGGCGCGCCGCATGCGCGGCGAGGGCCGGACAATTCCACCACTGGTGGAGCAGGTGTTGGGCAATGGCCAGGGCGCCTTCTATGTGCAGACGCCCGGCAAACAGTACTTTGACTTCCGTACCAACGCCTACGCGCCGATCGATCCGGCGAGTGAGCCGTTGCGCTTACCGGTGATCAAGACCAAGTCCTCCAATGTCATCAAAGAGAACAAGTCGGCGTCATTGCTGGATATCGGCGATGGCGTCCTGCTGTTGGAATTCCACGCCAAGTTGAATGCGTTGGATGACGACATTTTCAGTCTGCTCTACGACGCGCCAGACGAGGCGAAGCGCTGGGGTCGGGCGCTGGTGATTGGCAATGAAGCACCCGATTACTCCGCCGGGGCGAACCTGGTACAGGCGGTGATGGCGGCGCGGATGCGCCAGTGGAAGTTGCTGGAGCAAAGCACGAAACGCTTTCAGGATGCCAATATGCGGCTGAAATATGCCGATGTCCCCGTGGTGGCGGCGCCCGCCGGCCGCGCGCTC
>DAIDHM010000236.1 GCA_027459705.1 Ktedonobacteria bacterium
CAGGATGGTCGCGGCGACAGTGGAAAGCACATCAAACATCTTGTACGCGATACCATATAAGGCGACCTGACGATCGGAGCCAGTGATCTGCTGGAGCAAGATCGTATCAATCCGTACATATATGATGACGAAGCAAGTCGCGACCCCGAGCGGGACCGATTCGCGCATCAGTTCACGAGCGTAAGCGCCATCCCAGCGCAAGCGCAGCGCCACGCGCCGCCGTGCTGCCGCCCACGTCACCGTGACATCGACAATACCCGCGGCAAGGTACGCGCCGAGGAAAGCGATCACCGCGCCATGCCAGAAGGCGGCGAGTGCGGTGCCTGCCATCGTACAGACAGCGGCCAGGGAACCCGCGATGGCGATTGGTCGAGAAACATGATCCGCCTGCAAGATATCGCCGTATAAACCCGTCGAACCGAAGCTAGTCAGGAGGATATATGGGGAGAAAGCAGCGATGGTCGCGATCTGTTCCGCTGGATAATGGAGTAGCATTGCGGCCATCAATGCTATCGCCACTGTCAGCAAGGAGAGCAAAACCTTCAACGAACTCGCGACCCCGACAACGCGGGCGCGCATTGCGGGACCCTCGTCAGCGGCGGCGAGATCGCGGATGACAATGCTATCCACCCCGAACGCGGCGATGGCGCTGAAGAGGAGCACGAACGCCAGGATCAGCACATACTGGCCAAAGCGGCTTTGCTGATCACCGGCGTTGCCATCCAACGCGCGTGACGTGATAGCAACAGCCAGGACGCCAGCGAGGATCTTCATGATCCGGCCGCCCAGTTGCAGGATGACGCCGTGCGCGAGCATGTGGTTCCGTTGCATCCTTACCATCTAGCCATTTCGTGTGCGGCATCCTTCCAGCAAGCACAAGTGAGGTCGCGCTCAGCGACGGATCGAACCTACGTAGGTCTCCCACAGAATCTGATTGAAGCGCCGCACCTGCTCATCCAGTGTGAATTGACGATAGGCGCGCTGCTGCCCGGTGGCTCCCATATTGTGGCGGCGCTGCGGGTCGCGGATCAGCGCGTCCAACGCGCTGGCCAACGCCTCTGGTTGTTCTTTAGGAACCAGGATGCCCGTCCCGCCATCGACAACGAGCTCCTTGTTTCCTCCAACATCAGTCGCCACCACAGGTTTTCCGGCGAACATCGCCTGCAAGATCGTCATACTGCAAGCTTCAGGATCGCGAGACGGCTGCACGAGGATATCTAAACCCGCCAACAGATCAGGCGTGTCGCGCCGAAATCCCAGGAGGCGGATACGGTCCGGTGCTGGCGAGGCGGCGATGAGTTGTCGCAGGCGATCGAGCATCGCGGTCTGCCCGGGCACCGGACCGCCCGCGATGAAGCAAACGACATTGGCGTGCTGGCGCAGGAGCAAAGAGGCGGCCTCAACGAATGTATCTGGCGCTTTGAAGCTGGAGATACGCGCAACCATTCCCAGCACGACCTCGTCAGGACGACAGCCCAACTCATGGCGAATGCGTTCGCGACCCGTCGCTTGTGCCCAATCCTCTCCCTTCAATCCATTATAGAGCACGACCCCTTTTTCACGCGCTACATCAGGGAGCAAAAGATGATCCAATCCGGCCTGACTGACACTGATAACACGTTGAGTATGGGATGGGACAAAACGTCGCATAAAACTGTTGAGCTGTGGTGGCCGCTCCAGTAATTCATGGATATGCCAAAGATGGGGCCGCCCAGTACGGCGCGCGGCGGTAGCTCCAGTCCAGACCGCCAGAGTATTGGTGTGTACGATATCAATGCGTTCCCGCTCGATCAACGCGGCAACATCACGCGTCGACTGGCGCAAGCGCTGATAAAAAGCTGGTATGCCCCGTGGTGAGAAATACTTGCGGCGCATCACGGCGATGGGCAATTGTCGGCAGTCAATGCCACTTGCCTCCAACTCTTTGCTGAGCAGGCCCTCATAGTCCAGATCGTTTGCCAGCACGACCAGCGGTTCCACCCGACGGCGGTCGAGTCCGCGCAATAAATTGAGCAACACGACATCCGAACCATAGAGTTCATTGCTGGGATGTAAGAACAGCACCCGCGCGGGACAGCGGATGGTAGGCGTCTCGCCAGGCGAGAGAGTGCGCGGGTAAGTCATTCGGTCGCTCCTTGTATGAATCCTGGGAAAAGCGTCAAGCATCGGATACATTCGATGCGCCTTAGCGCGCTTGCCAGTCACAAGGTGTTGGCAGGGATGCTCCGCTCACCTTCGTTTATACCATACTCTCTTGTTCTTGGCGACAGATCCTGACGCATGGCAGAGGCGTTGGCTATCACTGGTGAGAGAAGATGCGCACCGCTCGCGTGCACTGGCCTGTGGATGCAGGCCGTCTGACATCTGATTTGCCGTGGGAGCTGCACTACTCCCTAACAAGTTGTCGATGGGCAACGTGGATTCTACGCGCCGATGCTATAGATTGGTTCAGGTGATGACTTCATCAGCATCTCATTTAGTGGAAGTATCCTCACAATAGACAGAACACTGCTCTAGCCGTAGCGAGAAAGGACACAGGAGTTAGATTATATGGCATTCCCCACATTCGTCCCGCCTGCTTCAACGACAACTGGCCAACCGTCAGCGCATAACGATAGCGAGATCGTCTTGCAAACACAAGCGCTGACCAAGGTCTTTGGTTCGCGGACCGCCGTCGATCATCTCAATCTCGCCGTGCGGCGTGGTGAGGTTTTTGGCTTTCTCGGCCCCAACGGGGCAGGCAAAACGACCACGATACGCATGGCATTGGGATTAATCACCCCCACTTCAGGCAGCGTCGAGATCCTTGGCCAGAATGTCTGGCAACAACGCGATCGCGTCCTCTCCCAGGTCGGCGCGTTGATTGAAACGCCCGCCTTGCATCTCTACATGTCTGGCCGCGACAATTTGCAGGCGGTCGCCAGCATCTTGGGGACCGCCGACGCGCGGCGCATCGACGAGGTGTTGGGGTTGGTGGATCTGAGCGATCGCCAGCGCGACCGGGTCAGTACCTATTCGCTCGGCATGAAGCAGCGCCTGGGTGTCGCTGTCGCCCTACTGGATGATCCGCAGGTGCTGATCCTGGATGAACCTGCCAATGGACTGGACCCCGCAGGCATCGTAGAGATGCGCGATTTGCTCCGCCGATTGGCGACGCAGGGTAAAACGATCGTTATCTCCAGTCATGTACTGAGTGAGGTGCAGCAAATCTGCACTCGTGTTGCGATCATTAACCATGGCAAGCTCGTGACGACCTCTACCATAGACGACCTGACGCGCGGCCAGGGTTACTTTGTCATCCATGTGGAAGACGCCACACGGGCATTTGCCGCCATCAAGAGCCAGCCCTGGGGCCGTGAGGCGACGCTCGAACCGAATCTGACCATCCACACCGCCGCGCCAGACGGGCGGGGTCGCGACCTCGTGTCTTTCCTGGTCGGCGTGGGCTGCGTACCGGACCAGGTCGCGTATGAGCAAGTTCAACTGGAAGAAGTCTTTCTGCGGCTCACCAGCACACCTGGCGCCGCCAATGGAGGTGCCTAATGCTGGCAATCAGTACCACTCGGAGAGCAACAATCGGACGTACCCCGCGTTTTTGGGGGATAACACGTGGTGAGCTTTTCAAAATCTCGCGACTTCGCTCCACCTGGATTATGGGAATCCTCGCGCTAGGCATCTCCATCCTCCCCTGGTTTGCTCTCTCCTTTATCCCAAGACAACGAGCCTCTCTCGTTGCCCATACGATTTCGAGTACGCTCAATAATGTCGAGGGCAATCTCTCGCTCATGCGCGTTTTCCTGGGGATCTTCCTGATCATTCTCGCTGTACAGACCATCGGCCTGGATTATCAGCAAGGCACCATCCGCATCATTTTAGCGCGTGGGGTAGATCGCCTGCAGTTACTGGGCGCCAAGGCATTAGCTCTGTTCATCGTAAGCGTCATCGCGCTCGCAGGGTGGTTTCTCTGGGAGCTCATCCTGGGCACCGTCACGCTATCGTTAGTGGGTGGTGGCTTCGGGCTTTTCAGCGCGTTGAATGGAACCTTCTGGCAAGACACCGGTCTGTATGCCATCACAGTGGTCGTCAGTGCGCTGGCCTCGGTGGCCCTGGCCATAGCCGCGACGGTCTTAGGGCGATCAGTTGCCTTTGGCATGGCCGTTGGCCTCGGTTTTTTTCCGATCGATAACTTCGGGACGTTGATTCTCCGGGTCATTTCTATTGTGACCAATAATACCTTTTGGGCGCAATTGACGCGCTATTTGCTGGGTCCAGCCCTGAATTACATGCCGATCGCCGCGCTACCTCAAACGACGCACATTGTGGCGACCCCCTCGGGACCAGTGAACGAAGTGAGCGGAGCGTTCTCCTTAGGCATCAATCCCCTGTATACTGACAATTTCGTGCATACCTTGCTCGTTGCGCTGGTCTATGTGCTGGCATTCGCCGCGCTGGCCATCGTGCTGACCTGGCGGCGAGATGTCAAGGAATAGCACTTCAAAGGCCGATCCCTCATAATGGGGGGATCGTCCTCTCACCGCGCACTGAGCGGATCAATGGCGTCCTGCCGGTACCTGGGCGCCGCAGTGCAATGGCTCAGGTTACAGGAATAGCCCGTAAAGCCGCTGCGCCTTTAGGCCATGCGGATGAAAGGGCTTGCGTCGGCTTTAGCCAGAGTCCCGGAGCATGACAGGGAAGACGTGCTTGTTGTAGAATATCTACAAACAGCAAGGAGTATCAACACGATGAGCATCATGTGCATCGCATCGTCTCCCATCGCATCTGGTGCCCCAAACGGCGAAAGCGAGTATTGGGACATCAAATTGGGTCAATCAAATTGGCCAGCGATGCGAAGCACGCATTCGGCAGAAGGGTGAGGAAAAAGGATGGACTATCTTGGAACTGGAGAGCCAACCCGATCCTATCCATCTGTTTGTCCGTGCTTGGCCTTCGGTCCGTGCTGCCGATAGTGTCAAGGAATGCAAAGGATTCTCAGCGTTCCTATTGCGCAAGGAATTTCCTGGAGGCGGTGCTCGCCGCGGGGCTGGTCGGATTGATGATCCTGCTGTTCCTCGGCAGCTGGCGCTCGACCCTCATCATCATCG
>DAIDHM010000001.1 GCA_027459705.1 Ktedonobacteria bacterium
GATCAATTGCCCCAGAGTACCAAGGCGCACGAAAGTGACGGCGATACCCACCAGGATAACTTGTCGCTGTACTGTTTGTCGCATGTCAGAAGAGCCCCTTTCTCGCCAATGAGGACCAACAACACTGCGGATTCTCTGGCGCACCAGCGCGCCGCCTGAGTTCACTCACAGTGTGCCTGACAGCGGTACATCTCGTCAAGATCCTGCGGTTGTCGAGTCGATGACGGACAAAAACGCGTGCGAGCCAGACTACCTTATAGCCTGGCTCGCACGCGGAGTATGTCTGGGGTCGTTGGTGCTATTCATTCACCACAGGGGTGATAGGTTCTGTGCGCGGAATGATATCGTCCGTCATGAGCGGTGTCGCGGCGCGGACGAGCGCGGCCTGCTGACCAGCTCCCGTCGCTTCGAGGATGGCGCGCAACTGCGTGGCGTTGAGCGTCTCATTGCGTCGCAACTCCTGCGCGATATGGTCGAGCGACACCCGGTACGTCGTCAGAGTCTTCTTGACTTGTTGATAAGCGCTATCGACAATGCGACGCACCTCTTCATCGATCGTCTGCGCGGTCGATTCAGAATAGTCGCGCGACTGCAGATCGCTGCCTCCCATGCCACCGAAGGGGCTTGGGCGATCGCTGAAAGAGATCAGGCCGATGCGATCGCTCATCCCCCAGCGCGTCACCATCTGCCGAGCTATCGCTGTGACTTGCTGGAAGTCATTCTCCGCACCCGTCGTAATGCTCCCGAGCGCCACATCCTCTGCGCCACGGCCACCGAGCGCGTTCATGATCCGCGCGAAAAGATAGTCGCGCGAATAGTTATAGCGATCATCCAGTGGTGTATATTGCGTCACACCTAATGCCTGACCACGTGGCACAATCGTCACCTTTGAGACTGGGTCTGAATGGGGCGTCAGCAGGCCGATCAGCGCGTGCCCACCTTCGTGATAGGCCACGACGCGCAGGTCCTCGTCGGAGAGCACCAGTGGGCGCTCGGCGCCGAGCTGGATCTTGTCCAGCGCCTCCTCGAAGTTCGTCATGGTGACCTTATCCAGATTGCGGCGCGCCGCGAGCAGGGCGGCCTCATTGACCAGATTGGCGAGGTCAGCGCCGACCATACCGGTCGTCATGCGGGCGAGTGCCTGCAGATCAACATCGGACGACAGCGGCACACTGCGGCTGTGGATCGCGAGGATCGCCATGCGGCCCTTCCAGTCTGGGCGGTCGACGACTACGCGGCGGTCAAAGCGGCCTGGGCGCAAGAGCGCTTGATCCAATCCATCGGGGCGGTTCGTAGCGGCGATTACCACGACGGCCTGGCGCGAATCAAAGCCGTCCATCTCCACGAGCAACTGGTTGAGGGTTTGCTCGCGCTCGTCGTTGGTGGTCAGACTCGTGCCACGTTGGCGTCCCACAGCGTCAATTTCATCAATGAAGATGATGCTCGGCGCGGTACGCTTTGCCTGGTCAAAGAGATCGCGTACGCGGCTGGCACCGACGCCGACCAAGACTTCAACGAATTCCGATCCGGACATTGAGAAGAACGGCACCTGCGCCTCGCCGGCGACGGCGCGCGCGAGCAATGTTTTGCCAGTGCCTGGTGGGCCAACCAGCAACACACCGCGTGGGATGCGCCCACCCAATCGCTGGTATTTCTGAGGCGTTCGCAGGAATTCGACGATCTCGACAAGGTCGTGCTTTGCCTCGTCGACGCCCGCAACATCTGCGAAAGTCGTCGTCGGCCGATCCTCGAGGATCATTTTTGCTCGGCTGCGCCCAAAATTGAAGATATTTTGCTGACTCTGGGTGGCGCGGCGTGACAGGAAGAAGAGGATCAGCACCAGGCCGGCAACCGGGAGCAAATTGACCAGGATCTGGACCCAGACATTCCCCTGATCTGGCTGTTTCGTATTGATCTCGACACCATGCTGCTCGAGTTGCGTCACCAGGGCTGGGTCCTGTCCATCGGGCTCATAGGTCGTGAAATCAGTGACTTTCGTCGAGCTATCAGCGGGATACGCGACGGGGTTCTTGAACGAACCCGTCACAACGCCTGCTTGAATCGTCACTGATTTGACGTTCTGTTGCGTCGTCACTTGATCAATGAAGAAGCTATACGTAATTGGCGTCTGTTGCGGTGTTGCATTACTGTTGGCATAGAGGTTATAGAACTGAAAGATCAGGAACCCAATCAGCGCGATAACCGTCAAACGCAACAGCCAGTTTGCTCCGTTTCCTCCCCCGTTTCCTCGAGATTGGCCAGAATTATCGCCACCATTTTGCTGCTGATTTGGGAGCGGGGGACGTTGCGGACCACCCTGGTCATTCATGGCGTGGGCGCGTGTCACTTCTGTCCGCGAACGTGATCGGCGCGGCCGGGACGGATTGCGCTGAAACATGTGACATAACCTGCTTTCTATCCACAGCGCGGCACGTCGCCGCTTCTCTGGAGACACGTATCTGCACAGTATTATAGCGCTACAGAGAACGCCATGCCACAAGTGACTTGAGTTGGCGAGAAAACTCGCATCCCTGATATCCACGTGCCAACCTGGGCGTGACCGTGTTTTGCAAATACCAGGCCAAATTACTGCTCATCTCCCAGCATGCTTTTCGCAAATTGTGAGCAATCACCACCTCGACTTTGGCTTACGTGATCGGTCAACATGGGCATGACCACTCCAGCCAGATCGAGCACGGAGGAGTTGTATCCCAGCCGATGCGCTGAGGCACTGCCAGTGCCATCGGAAGCTGAGCCAGTTTCCACAAGATGCCACTCTAAAGTGCAGATCTGGCACTGTAACGAGAAAATCGGAACCACTTGCCGTGTATGCTCAACGAAAACAGTCGCATTTGTCGCAACGATCTGCTCGTTCCGGTCTCGTTCAGTTAAACACTTGGGGACTGGTGCCTCTGCACATAAGCGGTGGCGGTGGCGAGCGTGCCACACATCGGAACCAAGAACTCGCTGTAGCTTCAACTCATGAGGAGTGTTACAATCAACCTGGAGAGCACGCAACCATCCTGGCGCTCAACTCGGCCCATCTGGCACTCAGCTAGTTCACTCTTAAAGTGAGGTCTCGTCTATGCGCCGCCGCTGGATCATCGCGCCTGCCACAGTTGCGGCGCCCATGCCACCGCCCCCAAGCCGTAGTCGTGTGTGGCTCTGGCGTGGAATCTACGCTTTGTTCGTGGTGTTTGCCATGGCTATGGCAGTGGTCATGCAACTCAGTAGCCGCCGTGATCGCGCCTCCCAGAGTGGTCAGCGCAACTGGGTGTATCGTGCTGGCTGGCCATGGTCCTATGCTCATCCAACTCACGTGGCGCTGTCGGACTGGCCTGCGCTACGTTCGATTGCGTGGCAGTGGTTGACGCTGGATGTCGTTTTGCTGACCCTGATCTTCCTCGTGGTTATTTACCTGCTTTATAGGGTCTGGCGAGAACTGCTGCACTTCGGCCGATCCGTGTCATCGCGTCAACTCCTCTCGGCTTTGCTGATCGGCATAGGGGGGACCGGACTCTGGTTTGCGGTCTCTGAGGCTGGACCATTGCCTGGTGGTGGTGCGTCGTGGGTGGGGGTTGCGCTGTTGCCCGGCCTGGTGACCCAGGCACTTGAGAACTGGTTCGCCGGCAACGCGGGCCTGGCGATTCCCCCAACCAGCCTGGCATCCAATCTGCGCTGGTTGTTGATCATTGGCGGCGCAATTGGTATGCCCGCAACGTTGCCCACAATTCTCGCGCTCTGGGTCGCGCGGTTGCGTGGCGCCTGAACTGCTGAAAGGACATCTCTGATGGCACGCTATCAAGTTCGTCGCGCAGAACTTGTGGATCGCGCGCGGATCCGCAGCCTGGTCGGCGCGAGCGAAGAGGATCGTTGGTCAGTCTGGTTAGCCTCTCCATCGACTGTGGTGCTCATCGCGACCGCCGACGAGGTGCTCGTTGGTGTGGCGCAGTGTGGCTGGGATGGTGTGGATGGTTGGATCAGCGCTACCCAGGTCGCCCTGACGCTTGAAAATTACGCCACAGTCGTGCGCCTGTTGCTAACGGGCGCTCTCGCGCCTTTGCGCGACGCGGGCGCGCAAACCGCCCGTGCGCTGGTTTACGGCGGCGATGCGGATTCATTGGCGCTCTTTACGGGGAGCGGGTGGGCGGAATCCGGAGCCCTCCGGCGTTTCACGAGCGATCCCAACGCCTTGCCAGACCTCACGGCGCCTGCCACGCCGCGCCAGGCAGATCCCGCTGAGCTAGAACGCATCTGGGGTTGGCTTGAACAGGCCCAGGGTGTGCCGCTGATGGGTGGTGTCACCATTGTCGCAGATCATCCGCGCGCGCTCACCGATGACCTGCTGCGCGAAGCCTTGCACGCGGGCCGAGTCTGGCTTTTAGAAGCCTGGGACACTATTCAAGCGGTAGCGCTGGCCACGAGCATGACCGCCGATACCTGGAGCATCGGCTATCTGGATGGCGCAGCGCAAGCTGTCGGTGAGCTTGCGCTCGCGCTCCGTGCCCGTGCTGGTGACTCCACCATAGAGATTTTCACGGCGGATCTCTTGATCTCTATTGATGCGCTCAATGGCGCAGGGTTTATCGCAGATCCCGAACCATTGCTGGTTGTCGAACGCAGCCTGCGGAGATAATGCTACTCTGCGGGAATCTAAGCTGTCGCTATGCCTGTCGAAGCCATGCGCACTATTCGTATATCCATTAAGAATGTCGCAGCGGATAGCCTGAACCTGTCCCTTAGTTTGCTCAGACCGTGCGACTGATCAGACCCTTGACTACGGTGTCGCGGTCGGTGGGATCGCCGTCGCGGTTGGTGGCGTGGTCGTGGCGGTCGGCGGGATCGCCGTCGCGGTGGGCGGCGCAGCCGTCGGGGGCGGTGGATCAAAATCCGGGGCTTTCGTCGGCGTGGGTTTTGGGAGCGTGGTAGTGACTGTGGCTGGTGGCGCTGGTGGTATAGGTGCTGTTGGATTCGTTACGGGCGCTGTTGTGTCCGTCGGTGCGAGTGTCGCGGTCGGCAGGGGCGCGACGACTGCGGGGTCGGTTGCGCTGGGCGCGGCCACTGTTGGTGTCTCGGTCGCGCTGGGTCCAGAGACCGCTGGAGCGCTCGAAGAAGAGGTGGTGGCACCTGCCGCATGGGTACCGCCAGTGGAGGCGAATGCGAGGACAACAAAGACAGGGATGAAAAAAATCGCCGCTGCAATCAATCCAATACGCGCGATCAGTGGCAGGCCACGCGGTGCAACATTGCGCGGCGTAGCTTGCGCTTCATTGTGTTCAGTGTAGCGTTGTCGTAATTCGATCCATGCTTCTGGGCTGGGGATGTAAGGAGCCGCTGGTTGGCTGAAATTTCGTCGTCGCGCAGGCATAGGACGCCGGAGAACCGCAGGGATCTCTTCGGTCGACTGATCGTGAGCGTTGATGACGGATCGAGCGCTGGGGGGTGGATCTGGTCGTTGCGAACGCGCCCTCATCGCTGGGGGTGAGCCAGTCGTGGGTGGTGCAGGCGGCAAGATTGGGTGATCGATGGTCTCAGCATGGGTTGGGTCGTCATAAGACCAGAAACTTCGCCGATCCGTACGTGGAGGGGGATCAGAACCCCATGGTGAAGATTGGGTGGGTACATCGTCCATAGGGTGCTCCTTTCCCGTCTCCTGGCCTCACTCATGCGGGTCGACTGTAGCACAGGCAGATCAGTGTGTCAACAATCAGACATGGGAGCGTATAACGAAATTGGCAGCATGGGTAAGCCTACATTGGCACTCTTGAGATTGGCGGCTTCACTGTCGAATGGGTGAGCTGGTCCGAGCGCGCGATGTACGGGTCCATTGGATGTGCGCTCGGCTGGGGTCGCATGCTATACTGAAACAGTAGGGAATCACCACACGAAGGGATGCCACGCATGGCCAGTCTCTATCCTACTCAATCCTGCCACGAATGCGCGAACGAGGCGGCGGGTCGTTGTCCTACCTGCCACCTTCCATTATGCATGGAGCATTTCCCCCGCCATGCCCACAAACCCTGTGCGGCGCATCTGGCAGATCATCAGGACGCGTATGCCTGCTATATTTGCGGGACGCCGATAGTACCTGAACAATGGTCCAGCGCGATCTTCGCCCACTATATCGATGGCCACACCTGTGTTGGCTGCAACCGCTTCGTCTGTGACGCGCATACCACGCGTCAGGATGAGCAGGTGAAGATCGTGCAGGATGGCTTGCGGGGGCATCGCTATCACCTGACGCTGCGATCGTGTGCGACCTGCGCGCCGCTCTATCGCTTTGGTGGTCTGGTCGGCGCGACCTGGTGGGTCGCCGGGCTGATGACAGTTGCGCTGACAGGATGGTTTTTATTGCATGGCTAAGACACGGAGTCTGGGGCGGCCTGCGGCTGCCCGCCCGGTGAGTGCCCAAGAACAACTGCAGCAGGCGCTTGAGGCGGTCCGTCCATTGGTTGAGGACGAGATGCGCCGAGTGCTGCGTGATCTGACAAGTGAACCCCATCTCAGCGTATTTTATGGCCAGATGGCCTATCATCTCGGATGGGTGGATGAACAATTTGCACCCGCAACGTTGCCGCCAGGCAAATTTTTGCGTCCCGCGTTGGTGCTGTGGGGATGCGAATTGGCCAGCACCGGACTGAAGACGAAGGCGCGAGCAACACGGCGCGACCAGGCCTTGCCCGTAGCGGCGGCCATAGAATTACTCCATAATTTCTCTCTCATTCATGATGACATCGAGGATCGCGATGCCCTGCGTCGCCACCGTCCCACTCTCTGGTCGATCTGGGGGGAAGCGCAGGGCATCAATACGGGCGATGGCATGTTCTGTGTGATGCGGCTCGCGCTCTGGGGCGCGCTTGATCGCGGCCTACGGGCTGATCTGACCGCACAAGTAGCGCGCATTCTGGATCGCACGGCCCTGACCCTGTGTGAAGGACAATTTCTGGATATGTCATTCGAAGCGCGGACGGCGGTGACGCCGGACCAGTATCTCGATATGATTCGCCGCAAAACCGCCGCATTGATGCGCGCTTCAGCCGAAGTGGGTGCGTTGATCGGCGATCCCGATCATCCAGAACGTGCCGCGGCATTGGCGGAATTTGGCGAAGCATTGGGGATAGCCTTCCAACTGCGCGATGATGTGTTAGGCATCTGGGCAGAGAGTGCCGCCTTGGGCAAGACTGCCTCAGGTGATTTGCGTCGCAAGAAGATGAGCCTCCCCGCCATCCGCGCCTTGACCGCAGCTTCACCTACAGACCAGGATCGCTTCGCGAGTATCTACAGCCAGGCCGGCCCAGCGACCGAAGCGGAGATCGGTGAGATGCTCGCAATTCTTGAGCGGAGTGGGTCACGTGACTGGTGCCTGGCGCGCCTTGGTGAACACTGCGCCAGCGCGCGTTCGGCGCTGGCACGGGCCTGGTCCGTGGAAGTGCCCCCACCTACAGCGCATGCTGCCCTGGTGAATCTGATTGATTATGTCGCTAGCTTGACTTCGCGTTGAGAGCTCTACGCTACTGAGGGATAGAACGTAAGGAAGGTCGCCGATGCCTGTCGTCTTGACTCCACAACAACTCGACCATCTGCGGCTTCTCCGAACTATCGCCGAGCGGCCAGAGATGACGCTGGCGGAGGTATTGACCACTCAGGGTCAACATGTGATGCGCAAGACCATGCCGACTGGCTGGCTGGCCTTTCGGCTTCGTCTGATCTTTACGCGTCGCCTCAAACTGTTCACGCAGCTCCAAGATCCACATCTGGCACGTGTCTTTGCTGGCCAGATCGACCAGAGGAATGCATGTGTCACGGTCACAGAGTTTCTTCCTCATGGCTCGCTCTATGACGCCATTGCTCCAGGCGAGCGGCGCCTCTGGACATTACCATTGCCGACACGCGAAGCGGTTCGTCTGGTGACAGAAGTAGCAGAGGGGTTACGAACCCTCCATCACCTGGGGGAGATGCATGGGGGGGTGAAGTTGACCAACATCTTGTTGGCGCAAAATAATGATGGACCATGGCGCGCACTGTTGACTGATGCCTTGCTCCACCTTGGCCTCAGCGGCTATACATCGCCATCTTTCACGCGCCGACCCATGGGCATCGCAGATCCACTCCTCTATATCGCGCCCGAGCAATACCTGGCCCATCCTGCGCTGGCGAGCGATCAGTACGCTCTGGGTATGGTCGCGTTTGTGTTGCTGGCGGGGGTCTCGCCGCTGACCAGCGATCCGCGTGAATGGCTCAGCGCGCCAGATCCGCGTCCACTCGCCAGTGCGAGCGCGCTGAATCCCACTCTCAGTCCTGCAATCGATGCGGTTTTGGCGCGGGCATTGCGTCGTCAGCCGCGCCAGCGGTATCGCTCGGTGATGGAATTCGCGGATGCCCTCCGCCAAGCCAGTGCCGCGCCAGATGTAGCGCGATCGGTGAGCATTATGCTGCCCGCCGATGTAGCTGCGCCTGCGCGTACCCCCACCCGGGCGCCGGCTACCCGCGCGCATGAAGCTGTTGAGGCGCCCCGGCCGTTGGCGCTGATGAGCACCGAACCTGATGTCGCGGACTCTGGATCCATTTCCCGCAAGCTACCCGAACTCCCGCCAAATTATCGCTGGACCAGTGACGCCCTTGCCTCGGTCCCCGTGCCTGCCGTCCCCCCGAAGACAACAATGCGTCGCGCTGGTTCACCGCGGGTGAACATCGCGATTGCGGCAGTCATCGTGTCATTGGGGTTGGTAATGCTCGGCATCTTGTGGTTGCTCATCCAAATGATGCATCATTGAAGTGACCTGCATCCGCGCGGATCAGCGGGTATTCTGCTCGGGGTTCGATTTTTCGCGGCGCGTGATAATGAGAATGATACCGGACCAGGGGATGGCGATGAGGAAGAATCCCGCGACCATGCTCAGAATGAAGTACAACACGTTGTTCATGTTAACACGCTCTCCGTCTGGTCCTCAGTGGGAATAGGCGTTCCGCGCCCTGCTGTGATGAGTCTGTGACCAGTATACCACTAAAACAGCCTGATCACCATCCCACGTGTTCCCTCAGCTAAAATGTTACCAGAGAGGTATGGTTCCCTCAAAAGAAAATGTTACTGAGGGAACCCGCCATGGACGAGACGAGCATGAGCATCCAGGAACGTCACGCGTATCTCAAGCGGATGGCGACGCGGTAT
>DAIDHM010000012.1 GCA_027459705.1 Ktedonobacteria bacterium
TCTTGCGGCTCGAAGAGCGCCACGATCAGCGGGGACGGCGGCAAGCGGAGGGCCGCGAAATGCCACACCGGACGTTGGGCAATGGCGACCATGCCTTGTGAAGCATCGCGCGCCGAGACCTCGTCCAACGCCTCCGCCGCCACGCGGACGACCTGCGTCCCGGACGATTGCGCCGCCGCAACGGCCGCCTGTGCCAGGGGACTGCGCAGCCGTTCGGGAGCATACAAGAGGTGTGATATCCCCACCTGAGCGCGTTGCGCCGCGATGATCGCGCGCAGACCTTCGATCGCGAGCGTATCTGCGCGCTCCTCGTGGCGCAGCAAACCGCGGACCCGTTTGAGGAGAGGGTTGCGCGGACTTGTGATGATCTCATCCGATTGCATCTGCGGTGCTCCCCACGCTATGCTTAGCTCAACGTACATCCGCGTTGCCGCGCGGCGTCAAGATCTTGCGACTATGCCGACCCAGATGCCACCCCACTGACGCATTGCGGCAGATCCGCGAACGCAGGGATCAGGCCAAACGCCCGCGCGCACCTGAGGATGGAGAATTCGACACTATGCCTATGGTACCACGCCACCCCCGTCCGGGGATCCTGGAGCAGGATCTGGGCTATAACTGTTACCGCATCGGGCAATTATTGCGTGAGGCGCAATTACACCATCTGCGTCGTATCGACCCCGATCTGACGCCAGAACAGTGGCATCTGCTCCTGTGCATGTGGCAGGTACCAGATGGCCTGACTCCGTCCGACCTGGCGCTGGTCAGTCAACGCGACAAAACGACCATCTCGCGGATGCTCGATATCATGGAGCGGCACGACCTGATCGAACGCATCCGCCGCGAGGCTGATAATCGGAGTTACCTGGTCCGGCTGGCATCCAAGAGCCAGCAACTGCTGGAGGTGGCCCAACGAGAGGCGGGCATCTTTGGCGCGCAATCCATCTTCGCGCCGCTCTCCAACGCCGAACAGGAACTGTTGCTGGCGCTCCTCCAAAAATGTCGGCGCGGCATGGGTGACCTATGACGCATCGCGTGCCCCCTATTGCCGGATCAGTGCGGCACGACTCCATAGGTATAGACTAACTCGCCGCCCAGGTAGCCCGCGATACTCAGGCAGACCAGGCCAGCCACGCTTATCACCATATACAGTCCATAGGCAAATGCCGGGGGGGTGGCGGCTTTCAGCCCAGGCAAAGTGGCCAGCAACGAGTGCTGCATATTCGCCAGCGCCGGCCGCATCCGCGGGATGGTGAAGGCCAGGCTCTCAATGATGCTCGGCGCGAGCCAAACTAAACGCGCGATCAGCAGAAAACCGAAGATCAGACCAGACCCTTCGGCGAACAGTTTGTGCATCGACAAGATCTGGCCGGCATTGCCCAGTACGATGTGGCCTTCACTGATCTGGCCAGCCAGCATCGCCACCGCCGCCGCTGGCACACCGAAGACGAGGCACCAGGTGGCCGCAACGGCCAGGCCCCAGCGTTTCAGGATCAACGCCAGGAAATCCAGCACCACACTGGTCAGGAGGAGCGCGATGGGGAAATGCACCAGAATCGGATGGAGTTCGATAGGTTTTATCGGAAGCATGCTCAGTTGTTCCTTCTTTATACAAGGTCTGCTGGGGTGAGTCGTGCGTGAGGAGCCTTCAGCACAACGACTCGCGTGTGGCCAAGCGGGCAAATGCCATTGACTCGACCATAGGGTTTCCATCGCACGCAATGCGCGCGGATCGCTCGCCCCTCACACTATAAAGACGGTCGTTGAGATGGCGATGGTAGTATCATGAAGAAAATCTCATCTTTTTCTCCATACTGGGCTCAGATTGGAGTGGTACAATCATGAGGATCCATAGGCTGGATGGGAGGATCACCGGTCATGTACATCGTCCTGGTTGAAGATGATGCGCGACTCGCGCGCAGCTATCAACGGAATCTGCAAATTGAGGGCCACATCGTCGAGATTCTCTACGATGGCGATACCGCCTACGAACGCATCGTAGAAGATCCCGATCATATCGACATCATTATATTGGATGTCCTGATTCCGGGTCGCAATGGCATCGCGCTCTGTCGCGACCTGCGCCGCGCCAACATTACCCTGCCGGTCTTGCTCCTGACGGCGCTGGACCAGACGGAGCAGAAGGTCGCTGGCCTGGATGCCGGTGCTGATGACTATCTGACCAAACCTTTCCCCATGGAAGAATTACTGGCACGGCTCCGCGCGCTCTCACGGCGCGCCAAACGCTTTGATGCCAACGCCAATGCCACCCAACTCGTCATCGGTGACCTCGTCATTGATTTGCTGCGCCATGAGGCCAGTCGGGGCGATGTGCCCATCACGCTGACCGCGCGCGAGTTCACCCTGCTCGAATATCTGGCGCGCAATGCCAACCAGGTCCTGACGCGCCAGCAATTGACGGCGCACGTCTGGCCCGATGGCACCGAAGCGGGCAGCAATGTCCTGGATACCTACATCCACTATCTGCGCGAGAAGATCGACCGCGACGCCGAAGCCAAACTCATCCAGACCATCCGTGGCGTTGGCTATATGCTGCGCGCGCCCGAGGATCGCCCGGCATGATGTCCCCCATGCTGCCCGAGCCAGCATCGCCGGGCGGGCCGCTCGCGACGATGCGTCGCTGGTCCGCGTCCGCGCTCGCGTGGATCCATGAGCGGTATGCGCGCCTTGGGGCACCAGGCCACCCGGACGCGTACCATGCGTCACGGTTGCGGCTGGTGCTGGTCAATCTGACCGTCGTCTCCACCATCATCCTCGTGATGGCCGTCGCGTTCTACGCCGTGCAAAACCACTCGATTGACGAGCAAGTCAACGCGGAGCTGTACGATCGCGCCGCATCGCTGGAACAGAATGCGGCGCTGTCGCTGCTCCATGAGACCAGTGAATTGCCGCTGACCCCATCGCAACCTGCTGGAACCAGCTTGATCGCCGATACGGACGATGGCGATCTCGTGCGCTATGGCCCCAATAGTCCGGATATTTTCATTATTCTCGTGGACAAAAACAGCCACCCGGTGACGGATGTCAGCGCCGTCATCCCCTACGGGCTTCCCGACCAGAGCGCCCTGGCCGCGGTCGTCTCTGGCAGGGCAACGAGTTCGTTGGTTACCGTCACCAATGGCAACCATCAATTCCGCCTGTATACGGTCCCGCTGAGCGAACATAATCAGATTATTGGCGCCGCGCAGATCGGCGTCTCTTTGACGGCTAGCTTACATGAACGGACCGATCTGCTCCTGACGATTTTGGCGGTCGGCGCGGGCGTCTTTATCCTGACGGCGGGCGCCAGCTTCTTGCTGGCGGATCGCGCGCTGATGCCGATGCGGCTGGCCTATGAAAATCAGCGGCAGTTCGCCTCAGCAGCCTCGCACGAATTGCGGACGCCGCTCGCCTTCGTCCGCTCGCAACTGGAGTTGGTGGAGCGCCAACTGGCGCGCGCGACCACTGGCAAGCCGCTGGATGCTGAAGGGGCGGTCGTCGACCTGCGGG
>DAIDHM010000013.1 GCA_027459705.1 Ktedonobacteria bacterium
GCTTCCTCACTCTGGCTGCTCGCCTGCAGCATCGCTTCGAACTGCTCTGTGGCATAGTGCAGCCATTGCGCGCGCATCTGTTGCTGTTGTGGCTCTGGTATGATACGGTCCATGCGAGGATCCCTTTCGTCTCAGCTTACAATTCTGCTGATAAGAAAGCCGATCCTTTCCTTTTTGTCAACTCTTGGATGCACCCGATGTCCCTGACGATCTGCGCCAGGCGTGTTATCTGCTGGCCGCTGACATTTTGACCCAGCGCCAGAATCCCTATGGCCTCAGTGAAAGCCAGCAAGGCAAATTGCGCCGGTCATGGCGGATGCGCGGCGACCGCTGGACGACGATGCTGCGCGAGCGCGCGTTGGCGCTGCTCGCCCCTTATGCCGAAGACGGCTGGTTGGAGTGGCCATGATTCTGACAACGATCCAGATTCAGCGCCCCGACGGCGCGATCGTCGCCAGCGGTCTGGTCGCCCAGATCGAACTCGCCGCGCCGCGCGTCCTGGCAGACGAAAGTGGCGCCCGCCCGTACTTGCTGTTTGATCTGCTCATCGAGGGCATTCCGCCAGCCGGGGTGCGGGGCCGCGATCTCATTCTCGATGAACAGAACAGCGATCCGCTGACCGGGACGAACGCGCGCTACCGGGTCATCACCGCCGAGGTGTTTGATCGCGAGCATTGCGAATGCCGCGTTCAGCAAGTAATTGGTGCTTAAGCAACCAGTCGCTTGAGCCCAAACCATGTACCCTTCGCGTTACAGCGAAGTTTGGGGGCGACCGGCGGGTTGAGGAGATAGGAGCGGCGCGATGTCATCCGCATTGACCTTGCTCTGTGTGGGCGCGGGAGGCCAGGGGACTACGCCGCAGCAGTCGGACTGTAGCGCGTTGGTTGAGGACCTGCGCTGTGTCAGTGTCGCGCCGGGCGGCTTCGGCCACCTGCAGGCGCGCATCCACCTGCCACCATACGCGGCGCGTCTGCCCCACCCTGAGTTCGCGGTGCTGAATGCCCGCGCCTACCTTCTCGATGGCGCGAATTGTGTCTTCAGTGGTGAGATCACCCAGGCGGCGTTGACGATGGACCAGACGGGCGAAGCCGTGGAGATCGTTGCGCTGGGTGGCGGGCATGTCCTGAGCGATGATCCTGGTGATTTCAGTTATACCGATCAGACCACCGCGGCGATCATCGCCGATCAGTATCAACAACGCGCGGCGTATCTGCCATTGGACAGTGATCTCAGCGCGGTGATCGCGCCGGGGACGCTCTTCTCGCCGGTCTTCGATGGCCGAACCTTCGAGGATGTCTTGCATGAACTCTGCGATCTGCTGGGTGATTACGTCTGGGGTGTCTGGGACCATCCCACGCACCGCGACGCGCAGGGCTTGCCGACCTGGCAGCTGACCCTCCACGCGCGCAGCCTGACCACGGCGGCGTTCATGGCGCAACTATCCGATATCCACAGTTGGCGGGTCGCCCCCAGCGCCGATCGTGCGTACAACGGCGTAGCGATTCGCTATAGTGACCCCGCCAATGGTCCGGGGCTGGCACTCGCGCAGGATGCCCGCCTCAATGCCGACCGATCGCAGGGAAACGCGCCTTTCCGTTTCCGGCGCTTTCGTCGCGATATGGGTGGTCGACCGCTCACGGCGGCGCAGGCGACCACGCTGGCGCAACAATATCTGGCGGTCTTCGAGAATATCACCAATGTCATTACCCTGCGGCTGACCAATGTGCGCGATGCGCGCGGCAATGCCGTGCCGCTCTGGCGGGTCCGCGCCGACCGGACGATTGTCGTGCCAGAACTGCTGCCGCATGCCAATGCTTTCGCCATGCCACCTATCTGGCAGCCGGGAGTGAATCAATTCTATATTCGCCAGGCCGTCTATGAAGAACATGCCGATCAGTCACCGTTGCTGACGCTCTTGCTCGATCAGGTTGCTGATTACGCCGCCGCGGATCTGACGCGCCTGCGTTACGCGGAACAGTTGCGGCAGCGGGCGCGTCGCCAGCCACCGCCGACTCAACCAGTTGGGTTGCCGTTGAAGGGGCACTGGAGCGTCAGCTGGGGCACGACGGGCGCGGCGGGAGATGTCTGGGGGACGGCGGTGCAGTTCCCGGCGGTCCTCTCGCAGCCGCCAACCGGACTGATCTTCACTACCATCGCTGCGCAGAACGTCGCCAGTGGTCCGCTTGCCACGCATCTGACGAACTGGGGCGGGCAGGTCAGCGTCACCACTGCCACGAACGGTGGCGGCTTCTGGGTGGGCACCTATATGACACAGGGGAATTGAATCATATGACCGCCACGACACCCGCGACCCTGGCCGCGCTCGGCGCATTGCGCAGCACGATCCTCACGGCCAGCGGATCGGCCTTTGCCGCCCTGAACGCCGCCGATGCAGCTCGCTACGGTGTGGCGCGCGCGGTCTTCATCGGCGCGCCACTGGATATCCCTGGGGATTATCTGCCCCAGTGCCAGCTTATCCCGGAGGCCGGGGAGAGCGCGCTCACGGGAGAGTCTGGTCGCGTCAGCGAGAGCCTGACTGTGAACGTGCGGATTCTGGTTGACGCGACCGATTGGTGGGCAGGGGAACAACAACTGCTGGCGCTCCGCGATCTGCTAGTTCCGGCATTGCTGACGACGTTGCGGGCCGGCGCGATGGCGGGCGGCGCGCTGGTTGCCCTCGGTCCGGCGCGGTGGGACCGCCAGACCTATAGCGCCAGCGCCATCGGCGGGGTCAGCTATCGTGTCTGGTTCACCACCTGCACCCTCTGGCAACACTACACACCACCGGGCGGACTCACCCCGTAACCTTATCAAGGGTGGGCGTGCGACGCCGCCAGCGCGAGTGGCTCTGGCCCTGGCGCGGCGACGGCGGGATAGCCGCGCGCCAGCCACTCTGGCATACCCGCCTGCTGAACCGCGATGACTTCGCGACCGAGCGCGGCGATGATGCTGGCGGCCATTTCGGCGCGGTGGCCAGTGCGGCAGATCGTCGCGATGGGCTGATCCAGCGGCAATTCGTTGAGGTGGTGCATCAGGTCGCCGATGTGTATATGCTGGGCGCCAGGGATATGCCCACTGGCCCATTCCCTGGCATCTCGCACGTCCAGCACCGCCAATTCCTCGCGCTGCCAGCGCTGATAAAAGGCATCGACATCCAACGCGGCATAGTGCTCGGTGGGGAAGCCCGCGTGCTGCCAGGCGGCGATTCCACCGGCGAGATAACCTCGCGCCTGGTCGAAGCCGATGCGGACCAACTGCGCTGCCGCCTCAGTGCGGCCGAAGTCATCCTCCACCAGCAGGGTCAATGGCTTGTTAAACGGCAGGATCCAGCCGACATACGTGCCGAAGCTCTCGTCAAGTTCGATGTTGATCGATCCGGGAATATGCTCGTGCGCGAAAGCCGCGCGCGGCCGACCATCAATCAGCGGGATGCCATGCTCCAGAAATTGCTGGATGTCGGCAGGCGCGAGGGGCACGAGCGCTGGTACCTCGCCGAGAATATGCGGCCCTTGCTGATTGATGCCGCCCATGTGGGCATAGTAATGCGGATACACATTGTAGCCAGCGAGTTGTTGCCGCACGAAGGCGGCCTCATCGGCAGCCAGCGCGGCTGGACTGGTGCGGCGCTCCTGACCAATCGTGGTCATACGCGCGGGCGCTTCGGCCATGGTCGCGCCGCAGAACGATCCGGCGCCATGGGTGGGATAGACGGGAACATCATCGGCAAATGTGTCCAGGAAGCGCTGCAAGGAATGGTACTGCGCCCGAGTCAGGGTCAGCGTCATGCCCGGGCTGACGAGATCGGTCCGTCCTGCGCTGCCGACCAGCATGCTGCCACCTGAGAAGACTGCCACTGGCGCCAGATTCGCGCCTTCGCTGACGGCATAACTGAGATGATCTGGCGTATGCCCGGGCGTGGCGAGGACCGTGAAGACCAGCTCACCAACGCGCACCTGGTCGCCATCTCGCACACCCAGATGTTCATAGGCTACGCCTGCGCTGGCCGCCGTGACGATCTGTGCGCGAACCCGCGCCGCGATCTCGCGAGCGCCGGTGATATAGTCGTTGTGGACGTGCGTCTCGAAGATATGGGTAATATGATACCCGGCATCGTGCGCGGCCTGCAGGTACAGGTCCACGTCGCGACGCGGATCGATGACGGCGGCGGCTTTGGTCACCGGATCGCCAATGACATACGACTGATGGCCAAGGCCGCCGAGAAAGAATTGTTGCAAGTACATAGTTTGCTCCTTTTCCTGTCCGCAGAAGTTGGTGGTGCGCGGTGATGGTCGGACGACCGCGATGTATTATTTACCATATTAGCATATAGTAATATAGTAATGCAAGAGGGGGTGTTTTACGATGGGGATTCGAATAGTCATAATCGGCGCGGCAGATCCGCTTGATATGGGATGCTAACGGCAGGGCATGGCCAACGGCAGGGAGAGGGCCAACGGCAGGGCATGGCCAACGCAGGGAGAGGCCCAACGGCAGGGCATGGCCAACGGCAGGGCATGGCCAACGGCAGGGCGAGGTCCAACGGCAGGCGAGGCCCAACGGCAGGCGAGGCCCAACGGCAGGGAGAGGGCTAACGGCAGGGCATGGCCAACGGCAGGGCATGGCCGCCCATGAATAAATTCATGGGCTATTTATACGAAATCGGTTAAAACCGATTGCTGCCTAACCAGGGTATGGAGGGCGATATAGAGATTCCCGAAACGGGTGGGGAGGACAACAGTAGTATTGTGTAGCAAGCGAAGGTATGGTGACAACCGGGTACATTCGATTGTGTGAAGCCTATGTTACCGCTCGTGATGGCCATCGATCACCCACGCATGTGACGCGCTATCTCTCGCTGGTTCGGCCGGCACTTTCCAGTGTCGCGATGTCGATCTTGCGCATCTGCATCATAGCTTGGATAGCGGCTGGCCCAGCGCTGAGCAGTTCGGCCATGTGGTCGGGAATAATCTGCCAGCTCACCCCAAACTTATCTTTGCACCAACCGCACTGGCTTTCTTCACCACCATCCGCTGTCAAAGCCGCCCAGAGACGATCTATCTCGGCTTGATCCCGGCAACTGACAAAGAAAGAAATTGCCTCGTTGATATGAAACGCATGCGGAATCGTACTATCCGCTGCACGGAAATGATCGTCGCCAAGGTGAAAGCGAGCTTGTTTGACAGCTCCAGCCATCACACCCGCATCCATGTCATATTCTGCCAGGCTATCGATGCCAGAGTTTTCAAACAATGTCGCATAAAACCGCATTGCTGCCTGGGCCTTGCCCGCCTGGTCATTGACGAATAGGATAGCAGGGGTAATGGGCGACGATATCTCCCCTTGTTCGCTGAAAGACAATTGCCAGCTGACCCCATACCTATCTTGCAGCCAACCGTACAACTGCGACCAGGGATATGCCTGACACTCCATGAGCACAGTGCCTCCCTCCGTCAGCTTCTCCCACGCCGTTTCAAGCGCCTCTCGCTGTTGAAAGGTACAGAAGAAGGAAATCGCGGGATTGAATGTAAACGCTGGCCCTCCATCCAGACACATAAAGCGCTGTCCGGCTAATTCAAAAATTCCTGAAATGACCTTGCCATGCATACCGACGAAATGTGCATCAAGCGATGCATCTGGATAGCGCTCTATATGTACAACTCGTGATTGCTCAAATATTCCACAATAAAATGCCATCGCCTCTTCGGCGTTGTTATCAAACCAGAGAAATGGGGTAATGTGTGGCATCGCGTGGCTCCTTTACCGGGTTTTAATGGCGTACAGCGTAATTGACGGCGCACACCGCGGTCAACCTGAGCATGACGCGCATGTATCAATCACATAGCCCATTGCCAGGGCGGAAGGTGGCGCGATGACCCCGTGGCCTTCGCCTCACTTCAGTACAAGTGTACCACATAACAACGAACATATGTGCAACTATAGAATAATAGTACTCTACTCCTCGAGCAAACAATTGCCGAAATTCGGCGTTGATCTTGCTAGATACCTTCGGAGAAGCGGTGCACGCATGGTTGCCTGGATGAGGACGCGAGTACGATAGATCGAGAGGACTATCAGACGGTTCAGGAGGAATGCAGGTGAAGGATCACTGTCCGGCATGCCATTTTGTCGTGCGTGCGGGTGCCCAACGCTGTGGATGGTGTGGCGGGGCGTTGCAGCAACGCCAGGCTGCCTGGCACTGGTTCACGCGCAGCGCGCCGCCGAGCGCGGTGCGGACCATTCACGCCACCCCCGCGGATGGCCGGACGGAGACCTTCATCTTCTCGGATCCCCAACTCAACCATACGATGCGCGCCGGCACAGCGACTATCGATCTTCCCACCGCCACCCCCAGCCCCTACACCACCAGTCACATCACCGGCCAATCGCCGGATTGGACACCGCCTCCACCAGTCGTGGCGCGACCGGTCGCCAGCTATTGGTGGATCGCCGTGCTGGGTGCGCTGTCCGGCCTCGCGGTCATGATCTGGCAGACGCACGCGATCTGGGGCGACAGCCTGGCAATGATCGGGCGCATGGCGCTGGCGGCCGCGACGGGCATGGCGATCTGGATCGCGGTGCCGCGAACGGAGCGTGCAGGCTGGCGGACGATGCGCGGGGCGAGCATGGCCGCCGCGGGCTGCGCGGTGGTTGGCCTGCTCGCGCTCGGCAGCGCGGCGACGGCCACCAGCTGGCAAGCGCGCCAGGCGGAAGCGCGCCAGGACTACGCGACCGCCAGCCTGCTGTTTGGGCACATCCACAGTCAGGATGACCTTGCGCGCGTCCAGCAAGAATGGGCGCTGACGCTGGCGAGTGATGGTCAGTACGAACTGGCCACCGCCAAAGCCAACGCCGCCGTTCAAGCAGCCGCGCCACTGGATGTCGCGACTGCCCGCGCCACTCTCGGCCACATCCTCTGGCTCTGGGGTGAACAGGCGCTTCAGGCGAAGGATCTTGCCGATGCGCGTCAACGTTTCCAGGCCGCCGCGACCCAGGCGCCTGATTCGCCTGATGGACTGCGCGCCGCCCAGGCGCTGGCCGCGCCACAACGCGTCACCGGTCGCCTCGTCTGGTTGGCCAGCGCGCCGGTCCCGGGCCTGCGTGTGGCCCTGGTCAGTGAATGGCGCTATGACCCGACCCTCCATAGCGCCGAGACCGGTGGCGAACGGCTGAGCGCGACCACCGGTGCCGATGGATCATTCATTATTGATGGCGCGCGGCCCGGCGTCACCTATGCGCTGATCTGGGAAGGGAGCGATGGCGACTATCTGGCGACCGACAGTCAGGGCCACGCCCGTTATCTCATCCAGGTCAATCCCTTGAGCGGATCAGACATGGGTACAATCGCCATCGACCAATAACACCGGCGGCGCGATTAGACGCCCGGGGCGCTCTTGGGGATGACCGCGATCGTGCAACGCGACACCGCGACCAGGCGTCGGGCATCATCATAGACGCGGATGTCCCAGACCCAGGTCGTGCGTCCGCGATGCAATGGCACGCCTTCCGCCGTCACCCACCCTTCGCGCACCCCGCGCAGATGATTACAGTTGATCTCGATCCCCACGGCATTGAACCGCTGCTGATCGATCCCCAGCCAGGTGCCGATCGACGCGACGGTCTCGGCCAGGACGACCGTCGCGCCGCCGTGGAGCAAGCCAAATGGTTGGTGGGTGCGCGGCTCAACTGGCATCCGCATGATGACCCGATCGGCGTTCGTCGTCAGAGTTTCGATGCCCAGAACATCCACCAGCGTCCCCGCGCTCATCTGGTCGATCTGCTGTGGCATGTCAGGGTTATGGGTAGGCTGCGTCCCATCGTCCATTGCAAGAGTCTCTCCTTATCGCCGACACGATATTCTCAGGATGGCGCCAGCAGCGCATGCTGGCGCGTCCCTGCGCATCATGCGCCAATCAGATGACGATGCGCAAGATCTCCCGAAAATTCCTTGTTTAACAGTGGTAAAACGCGCATTTTTCAGGTATACTGGTCACACGGCTTGGTGTTTGGAACGTAGGACCGCCACCATACGCCTTCCGGGCGTGTGGCTACCACGCCTGCGGGCGGGAGGGACTCACCGATGACCAGCGGCTTCGCTAAAGATCAACCTGGCAATGATCCATCCCCACATGCGGACCCCAACATTATCTCCCTGACTGTACGCCGCCGACTGCGGCAATGTGTGGAGAATCTCCTCGAACTGGCGAGCTCACGAGTGTACACCGTCGGCGGGATGATGCGTTTGGTCGCTGACGCGACCGCTACCTATGGCGACGCATTGGTTGAAGAGGTGCAGCGGTCGATGGTGCGGAACACGGGCGATGCCTCGCGAGGCATCGCCCTTTTGCGTATTATCGCCTCGCCGCGCGCGCGGCGCGGCCTGTGGCAGATTGCCAATGATAGCCAATGGTCCAGCGCGATTACGACCGAAGCCCTCTGGGCGCTCTATCGTCTGGGTGAGCGCGTCCCACCTGGCCGCATTATCGCGTCTGCCCCCAACGGACATCCGCCCGAGCATCACTTCGATACCATGTGATCGCTCGCATTCGATGATCACCTGCTGACGAGGAGCATCATGGGCAGTCCCAATACTCCCGGTTTCCGACTGGCGCGCGCGCTGGGCCTGGGTATCTTGCTCGGCGTCCTGGGGGCGAGTGCGGTCCTGCTCATCATACTGGCGGTCGTCTACGCGAATCCTACGTTACGGGTGATCTTCTTGCTCCTGGGTTCGCTGGCGTTGCTGGTGGTCGTCTTCGCCAGCGTCGCGGCGCGGCGAAAAGGGACGTCGGCGCGCTTCTCGCGCTTCTGGGCAGCGTTCACGTTGCTGACCGCGACGGCGGTTGGCCCCACCGCGACGACGGTGCCACCGACCCCGGTGGTCCACGTCCAGCTGATCAATGATAAATTTACCGAAAGCGAGATCACGCACATCCTACAGATCTTCGCGGCGGTGATTACGCAGCTCGGCAACGCGATCGCGCGGACTCTTCCGCCTGATCTGCTCCGGAACCCCGCGATCAGCGCCCATCTCCAGCAGGTGATCGACGCCGCCCGATCTCATGGTCTCGCTACGGAGGGTGCCGCGCCGATGCTCGCCGCACCCGCACTCAGCAGGTTCAATAGCGCCAATGATATCGCTACGCTGCTCCAGAATCTGCAAGATCTGCTGCAAGATCTGGTCGATCGCTGCGCTCGCCTGGAGGTCGCCGAAGCTGATGGCGAGGCGGTGGATCTGGACGAGCTTCGCGCGGCGCGTGCCAGCCTGGCCGAGGTGATGGCGGCGACGCGGCGCGATGCCCGGGTGGCGTGGCGCTTGCGTTCGTTGCTCGCCACCGCCGGGCAGCGGCTCAGCGAAGATCTGGCGAACGGGGTCGCGCGCGGATAAGTCTTCCTCACTCCTCCTCGAACCCATAATCCCCATCGCGGAATTTCAGCGTCTGGGCATTCTCCAGCACGGCGCGGACGATGGGGTCGGGGGCGCCATCGGGGAAATTCGCCGCGATCTCCAGCGAGATGGTGATCTGCGCGCTGGGGACGCGTTGCAGTTGCGCGATGATGGCTTCGGCGATCGCGCTGGCATCGCGGCCCATGCGCAGCGCGCTCAGGTCGATGTGGCCGTGGAAGCGCCGCAAGC
>DAIDHM010000026.1 GCA_027459705.1 Ktedonobacteria bacterium
GGGATCAATGTCGTGCTCTTCACGATCCGGCAGATCCTGGCGACTCTGGAGAATCGCGCCTATGCCCGGCGACTGATGGTGTTGAATGCCTCGCTGGAGCATCGCGAGGCTGAGTTACGGCGCAGCAACGCGCAACTGGAAGCGCTGGCGACGACCGATGCGCTGACCGATCTGCTCAACCACCGTGCCATTATGGAGCGGATGGAGGCTGAGATCGATCGGGCACGGCGACTGAATCACTCTGTCGGCATTTTGTACTTTGACCTCGATCATTTCAAATCGATCAACGACGGCTATGGCCATCCTGCGGGCGATCTGGTCTTGCGCCAGCTGGCCGCGATCCTGCGCCAGGGTGGCCGGAGCATCGATACGATCGGGCGCGTAGGGGGCGAAGAGTTCCTGGCCATCCTCCCGGAGGCCGACCAAAGCACCACGCAGGCGGTCGGCGAGCGCATCCGTGCCACTGTGGCGAACACCCTCTTTCCGATTGGCGGTGGCCTGCATCTGACCATCTCGATTGGCGTGGCGGTCTTTCCCAACGATGGCTTCCTGCGCGATGAATTGATCGCCGCCGCCGATGGTGCCCTGCTGGGCGCCAAGCGGCTGGGCCGCAACCAGGTGCGACGGGCGGATGATCCCGACCTGGCGACCACGGCAGGTGCGATGGTGATCGTCGAAGACGCCGATCTGACGCCAGTTTTCGGCGTGGTGGAGGCGCTCTCCGCGCTGGTCGAGGCGCGCGACGGCACGACTGGTACGCATTGCGGCAATGTCGGTCGCCTCGCCCTGCAGGTGGCGCTGGAGGTCGGCTGCTCTCCGGCCGAAGCGCGCATGCTGGAGCTGACCGGCCGCCTCCATGATATCGGCAAGGTCGCCATTCCCGATGCCATCCTCCGTAAGCCGGGTCCGTTAACGCCCGCGGAGTGGCAGATCATGCGGACCCATCCCGAAGTCGGCGCGGAGATCTTGCGTCGCATCCCGGCGCTGCGGCCAATCGCGCATCTGGTCGCCACCCACCACGAACGGATCGACGGCCAGGGCTACCCCCACGGTCTTGCTGGCGACGACATCCCACTGGGCGGCCGGATTATCAGCGTGGTCGATACGTTCGATGCCATCATTGCCGATCGCCCGTACCACAAGGGGCAGTCCGGCGCGACGGCCCTGGCCGAGATCCAGCGTTGCGCCGGCACCCAGTTCGATCCCCTGGTCGCTGCCGCGCTGGAACGCGTGCTGCGCCGCGAATATCGCCAGTTGCTGGAACCGGACCATCCGGTCACCACCGCGGCGTAGCATCCGCGCCATAATCCGCTCCCGCATTATAGCGCGGAGCACATCTTCACCGTACATACAGATACCGAGGGGTATAGGTAACGCGCACTGCAACAGGCACCACATCCCCATTGCTATCGCTCAATGCAAAGACGAACTGATTGACACCCATAGTCGTTACACCGTTGTTGGTCGTGCTTAACTGAGGGTCCAGGCTGATCGCCGCGTCCCCAGCAAGGTTCAGCCCCGGGGCTGGCCCAGCGGCCGTGCCAGGGGCCCCACCCGCGTGTGCCACATTCGGCGCTGCGTAGGGTTCGAGTGACCACGTCGCGGAAGACATCCCAGTCACGTCCCGCGCCTGACCATCGAAATAGAGCCAGAGCCATCCATTCAATGCAGCGGTACTGCTACTATTCACCAACTGCGCCGCCACCACTTCCGTATCTGTAGGCACCATCCCCACCCAATCCACATCCATGCCTACGACGCTATTGGTACTCTGAGCAAGGGTCGTGGCATAGATCTGGGTAGGGTCCGTGCTGGGCGACAATGGCGCGAGGGGTACAGCCACCTGGCCCCCATCCACCATCCCCCAGATGTTGACCGAAGACCAGGGGTTCACCTGGGGCGTCTGATAGACACTGAGACGATCCTGATAGGACGCCAGACCCAGCCACGCCGACAGCAGTTCGTAGCAATCCACCTGCAAGAGAGCGTTCCCGGGCATCGTCTCCTGGGTCCGTGAGCGAAGCATCTGATGAAATACCCCCGCCTGATTGGCGATAGTGCCTGAAAGCGAGAGAGCAGCATAATAGCTAGCCCCTCGATAGGCAGTGTGATAGCCCGCGTAGGCGAGCGGATCGAGCACATAAAATGATGTAGATCCATCCGGCGCTGAGGCGAAGCTCGGCCCCACCAGCGAGGGCAGCCAGGTACTCTGCGATCTTCGCCCAGCGAAGAGGCTGACGGATGCCCCTGTGGCGAGGTTGCCGCTGGGCGGCTGTGTACCAACCGCCACCAGAGCCGGCGCTGGCACGTCGCCTTGTAGACCACTCACCATCAATAACGCCGGACTGGCATTATGGCGGAGCTCACAATAGGGCATCGTCGCGCCCAGAGCATCGGGCCAGCATTGCACGTTATCAAACCAGATCGTGGCCCCAGCACTGGCCCCCGCCGTGGGTTCATTCACTCGACAACTGATGCCCACCAGCGTCCCCGCCCCGTTTGCCACCCACGTCACGCTTAGCTGGGTCCACGTGCCCACGTTCCCCGTCAGGCTTGATGTCGTTGCCAGAATCGCCCCGCCACCGGCCGTAAACTCCGAAGCGACGAGAATCACCTGCGCCGTGTTGCTCAGCCCACTGCTCTTCACCCAGACCGAAGCATGATAGGTCTGTCCAGATACTTCGTTCACGGCAAAGTTAGACCCATCGCCACCGAAGTAATGCCCCCAATCAGCATAGATCGTTCCCGCTGGCGGAAGGTCCATGCGCGCCGAGCGCGCAGACCCCACAGGACCACCAGCGTAGGTATTCACGCTGTCCCATGCGCCGCTGGGGAAAGCTGTGGTCGTGCTCCCCACATTCAGGCAACGCCACCCACCCGGCCCGAAGAGCGACACCATATGCACATGCGAATACCCATTGCCCGCGAGGACGAGGTTCCCCGCGATGGCGCTGATGCGCATCGCCCCACTGATCCCCGCCATTGCACTGTTCAAGACGGCTTGCCCTGTGGCTATCGCGGTTGTACCCCGCACCCCACCAGTGTCGTTATAGACCGAGCACTGATACGTTGGCGGGTAGTTACCCACAGATGGATAGAGCGTAGCGGTAAACCAGTAATTCACCCCATTCGTCAGCGCACATGCCAGGCTCAGCAACGTATGCGTCACGCCACCAACAAGCTGATAGAGGACAAGACCCGTTCCGTTGATGATGGCATAGACCTGATCATTGGCATCCTGATAGTGCAGGATGAATGAAGCGGATACGCCTGTTGCATAGAGCAGACGCGCTTGATAGTTGGCAATATGCGACCATATTGGCGAGCCAAATTGTACGGTCGTTCCCGCATTGATCTGCATCGTATTTGCTACATACTGCGTCCCTGGGCCAGTGTGCCCCAGGGTATACAGCTGGGTAATCTGCGTTTGTGTCAATGCAGCATTGAAATATGCCGCGCTTTGCACTTCGCCCAGGAAGTAATCACCCGAGTACGCTGGGTTATATCCAATAGCGAACGGGTGACCAGAGGGCGCTATGGTGCCCGTCATCGCGGTTGTCCCCTGCAATACGCCATTGACGTAGTAACGCACATTGGCCCCGTCGTACGTTCCTACGAGGTGATAGACTGTGTTCGCAACCCATGCCTGTGTTGTATTCGCGCCCTGCTGATACGTACCTTCACCCACGGAAAAGAATCCTAGAGTCATCTGGAATCCGTGCACATCCAGATCGGTATGACTGTTCGCGGTAATGCGCTGATTCGTGGTAATGGTCGCACCCGTCTTCACCCACACCGCCACCGACATCCCCGCCCAATAGTTCGTGTTGAGCCCTGCCGCCATCGTCACATAGCCCGAGGATCCATTGAAAGCCATGCACGTATTGGCATCCCCCGCCAGTAACCCGGTCTGGCTCTCTGTCACCCCAGCCGCGCTGAGCGTCCCATTATAGCCATTGCCAGAGTAATCAAGCACTGTGGTGGTCGTATCATTCAAGTAATAATAGGCTTGTGGGCCATAGGCCAGCACCTGCTCTTCATAGGTCAGGGGAAGCGCTTGCTGTGTGGGCGCGGCCCCCGTCACCACCGCGTAAGCATTCAGGTTCGCCAATGGGTCGTCAAACACCACCGACCCCAATCCGCCCCCATTCACCCATCCCCAATGCTCAAAACCAGGGTTCGGCACATCGTTGGCGAGGGTCACGCGCGTACCGCGCAAAAATGGGGCACAGACCATCTCCACAGTTACGCCCTCTTGCAGCAGTCTCACCCAGGCTTCCGCATCCCCCACCGAAGGCAAATCATGCGACAGCGCCAACACATCGGCATAGAGCGGGGTCACGCTCCCAGGAGGTTGCAGCTTCAGAGCAATGCGAGGAGCAGCACCCAACCCCAGCACCCCCGCCTGACGCGCCACCCGCGCCGCCTCTTGCGATTTCGTCAGTGTCTGCAGGGTTGTCTGCATTGCTGCGTAGCTTGTCGCTGGCCCGGCCATGCAGTGCGCTGCGATCGTCCGCTCCCCATAGGTCGTGTGCAGCACTCTCGCTCCGTGCATGCGTGGGTTCGTCGCGACAAACGTCTCTAATGCTGGAGCAGGCATATCTAACCCATTGGGATCATCCATCTCCAGGTTCTGCCCATCGTTGAGATCCAGGAGCATAGCCCACCCGTCAGTGAGCGGTGTGTACGTCCCCAGCTGCGCGACATATGCCATCAGAATGCCCCCGTCCGATAGTACGAACCTGGCACCCATCCGCATGTGGCGCCGCAGTTCCCCAAAAGAGGCGGGGAGCATTGTCCCCGCCTCTTCAATTCTGCCCATTGCCGCCCATTTTTTTCGGAGTTGCCCGGCTCCTGCTGGCTACGCGCTCGGCGTGCAGCCCCAGAGCATCGCCAGACCACCGAGGAAATATACCTTGAGGGTAGACTCCACATAGTCGGCGAATTGGAACTGTGAGCTGGTCACCGCGAAGTCAACGCCCCAGTATTCCTGGTTCGTCTCAATCTCGATCGCGTTCGATACATCCGCCACCGGGAAGGGCATCCGCAGCGGCACCGCCAGAATTGTCCCCACCGGGCAATAGCGATCTTCAATCAACGGAATCGCCTTACCGGTCGTCTTGTTGATGTAATGCGTCACGCGATAGTTTGCCATCAACGCGGGCTGTTGCGCGCTGTTGACATCCACCATGAAGCGCGTCATCCCCGCTGCAATCTGCAAGTTCGAGATGCGCGCCGAATCGATCGGGTTCACGATCATGATGTCTGGATCGCCCGCGTTCGCCGCGTAGCAATTCAGCAATATCGTATCAATGTCATTCAGGGTAAAGACCCCGTTCGCCGCCGCGGGCCGCTGCACAACGCTCGCGAGGGTCCCCGTGTTCGTCACGTTGTTGAGAGCTTGCGAGACGATGCCATCCCACATGTTCTGCGCCCCGGTCGTCGCGTCGGTGCTGGTATAGCTCGCAGTGTTGGTCGTCGGTGGGTTCGTGCCGCTCGTCGCGGGTGGCGCCGTCAGGGTCACGGTGAAGGTCGGCCCGTTCGTCTCGCCTGAAGTTGCCGTGCCGCCACTGGCCAGCACCACGCTCGTGTTGTATGCCGGTTGCGGAGCGCCCGTGCCAGAGATGCCGACCTGTTTCCACATCGCGCCATTGGCGGGCGGGGTCGATCCAGTGCCGATATAGACGTTGTACTGATACGCGTTAGGCACCGTGAAGATCTGCACAGAGATCGTGCTGGTAGTACCTGTGGTGGTTACCACGCCATAGGTGCTGGTTGACGATGTGGCCTGGGGCGATGGCAATCCCTCTGTGCTGCTGCCACCGTTGAGCGCTGGCTGTGTCAGCGCCGTCACCTGTGCCCAATATGTTCCCGCAGCCACTGTGCCGCCTGTTGTGGTAGTGGTCAAGATCGGCGCGGGTGGCGTCAAGATGCGCTGGCTGGCATTGAGAATCCAGAACTCTTCGCGCGTCATCAGCTGATAGAGCAACTCGGCCGTGCGTCGCGCCCGCACGTCGCCTTCCAGCATGCGCCCGCGCCATTGCGCCTGGAAGGTCACGGCGTTGCTGAGCGCGATCGTCGCCATCAGGTTATTCATGTTGGCGACGCTATAGCTCACTGCCGAGGGCACCACGCCCTCAGAGACCGTGCCCAGCGTGCGGTTCGTGTCAAAGCTCGTGATAGCCTTCCAATTGACGCTGGGCGCGCCCGGCCCCGCCTTGCGCGGAATCATATTGCGCAAGGGCGTGATGACGGGTACGATTGCCTTGGCAGGCTCTTCAAGCAAGTAGCCCGTCAGCCCCGTTTGGCTGGTAATGGAGCGCTGCGTCTGCGCCTGGGCTAGCCGCACCAGTCGTATCGTTTCATCCGAGACGGTCGGCCGTTGCGGATACATCGCTGTGGGGGTCATCAAGATCACCTTTCCTCAATATCAGCAATCAGTACAGTATCGCAATGACGACAGATTATCCTTGCTGTTGCATCCGCAGGATGGCCGCCGCCGCTTCCATTTGCACGGTGGGATCCTGGCTCTGCTGCGCGAAGTTTTGCAGGGTCGCCACGCGTGACCCCACGTCCATGGTCTGCCAGCCCCGCGTTGCCATCGCGTAGGGTCCCGCCGGTTCTGGTTGCGCGCCCAGCTGCTCCACGCGCTGGGTGATGGCCGCCAGGGTCTGGGCGACCTGGGCGAACATGTCAGAGACCTGGCGCTGATAGTGCGCCGTGGCTGGGGCCGCGTTGCGTGTGGCACTGGGTCGGCTGGTGAGCGCGGTTGGCGCGTCGCCCATCGCCGCGGCGTCCTGGTCGCCGGGGTCGTCCGTGGCGGCGTCGCGGAGGACGCGGGCCCTGGCCGCCAGGTCCGCGCAGCGGTCACAGCCGCACGCCTCCAGCACACGCGCCACATGCTCGAAGCCATGCCCCGCGGCGCGATGGATGCGCGTCCGCGCCGACTCCATCGTCTCATCCCCATCATCATCGTAGCCCTGCGGCTCTTCATCGGCGGGTGGCGCGGCAGCCTGGGGCGCACGTCGCGCAGGCGCGCGTGTCGCGACGACCGTCTCACGGCGCGGCGCGGGCGGCGGATGAATCACGCGGCCCGCCAATTGCTGGGTCCGTCGGCCATAACTCACCTCTGTCGGGTCCATGGCATCCTCACTCTCGCTCATATGTTCCTCATCGTAGCCCGTCAAGTCTTCCGTCTCGGGCATCGGGTCTTCGCCTTCGTCCACCGAAGCGCCCTTCGTGCTATGTCCGCCCTCGTGAAATGCGCCGCTGGCCTCCGTGTTGGCCAGGGTCCCTGCACGTCCGCTGTTGTTGGGCGTCGCGCGACTGGTCACTTCCGGCGGCACGCCATAGTCAGATGCCTTAGGATCGCTACTCGTCGCAATGATCAGCTTCCCTGTTGTGGCAGGCGTCATCGACTCGATCGCGTTCGTCTTGCTGATAGGTCCTTTGGTGATATTGCTGGCGGGCACTGGCCCCCGCCGCACGGGTGCGACCATAGAAGATCCTTTCTTGCGGACTTCCAAAATCCGCGCTTTCGGGTTCGATGGATTATCGACTAACGACAATTCAATCAAGTTATACGAAACCGCCGTGAGCACCCCGTCCTGGCCCCGTTCCCAACGCACCTGGTCCGCGCCAATCGAAGCGCCTTTCAGCGTCCCGTCCAGCACCTTCAGCCAGGTGTCTTGCGCCCCCTCGGAGATGTACACCCAGACGCGTATCTCTCGTTGTTCGTCATCCGCTTCCCAATCGACGATGCTCCCAACGGCGATGTCCTGGTGCATCTCCCGCACGTTGCCCAGGGCACGGCTAAAGGCATCCTTCGATGCTTCGTAGCTAAACCGCGTCCCGAAGGAGTCTACAGCTTCGCTCGTTGCGATCAGCAGGACGAGGCGCTTCTCAGCAACGACACGCGCAATGCGCGCCGTGAAACCAGTCATTTGGGGGGCGTTGTGCGCGACCGTGGCGTGAGACAACTGCGACACCTCCTTGGCATTGCTTGGATTTGCGGTGTACTCGTCCTTGCGCGCTCGGTAGCCTGTACGCGCTTCCCGACCATCAGATGTCGTCCTCCGCCAGCGGCCGGGGGATCTCGCGGGGCAACTTGAGCCATTGGCGCGCTTCGTCCGGGCGGAAGATGCCGGATTTGACGAGCAGCGCGGCCGCGGCGGCTTTGCGATTGAAATCCTCTGGCTCTTCGATGCCGATCCAGGTGGCCTGGTAGCGGCCATCCCAGACATACGCCGCGCGGGTGGGGCGGCCAGGGACGGAGAGCGCCGCCGCGCGCGGATCGATCGGCTGGCCATCGTAGCGGCGGAGGACGCGGTCCAGATAGTGGGCGATGAAACTCGCCCGGGGCTGGACGGCATTGCGATAGATGACGCGCTCCTGGCTGTCGCCGACGCTGCGATTCGAGGTATCCGTAAAGCCCAACTCGTCCATCGTCAGGCCATAGGCTGCCGCCGTCAGATTCAGCAGCCAGCGATCGAAGTCGGTGGCGATCTGCTCTTCGCGCAGGCTGGTGAACTGCCAGCCAGGCGGGACGAATTTCGTGCGGACGCGCTGCTCGGTATTGCCAGCCAGGATGGCGTTCCAGAGATCTTCCAATGTCTGGAGGTCGTCGGCTTTCATCCCCACCAGGCGCGGATCGCTGGCCTGCATGACGCCCGCCGGCGTCGCGCCATCGGTGAAGCGGGTGAGGTCATAGTGCCCTTTGCGCAGGGCGCTGTTGACGCGCAGGATGATGCTCTCCACCGGGCTCACGCCATAGGGACTGTCGGTGCGGGGATGCTCCACCAGGTAATCCAGATCCCGCGCGCTGAGCAGCTGGCCGACGACGCCGTAGAGCACCTGCGCGTAGGCCGGGGCAGGGGGCGCGGGTCGTCGGCCGCCAACATCCAGTAGCGGGGCGATCGTCGCGCCATCGATCAATTCCAGGCTATACAGCCGCCCCAGTCGGTCGCGGTGATGGTAGATGGCGATGGCGTCCAATTGGAGATTGTCGCGCATCGCGGCGATCAGCCAGCCCT
>DAIDHM010000038.1 GCA_027459705.1 Ktedonobacteria bacterium
AACCAAGAATCCCCCGTGCTGTAGCCGGGGGAGTGTCCACATAGACACAGATCGTGACAAGGCGCGGGACCATGTCATCCCGAGATGCACGTCAGCAGAGAGGGGCGGCCACCGGCTGCGAGTTGCCCCACGTGTCCGCGATGATACCACCCCGTCTGCCCCGCGCGCGAACGCGCGGCGGCCCAGCCACCGTTACCAGGCTGTCTGAGGTCATCCTGATCCGTACCTGCGTGACGGATTTTGATGACAAATGTGGGTGGAACCACGGAGCGGCATGCGCCCTTCGTCCCTGAATGCGGGATGAACGGGCGATTTTTTTATGCTGATTGGAGGCGCGCGATGTTGCAGGTTGGCACGCGCCAGGAGGTCTCACCCCGCCGGTTCACCACCGGCGGTCAGACCCAGCGGTGACGGATCCCGCTGACGCCGGCCGATCCCTGTTCCCAGGGATCTCTCATGATGAGGAAGTGATTCTGCCATGGCTGCATTCCCCGCGCACCAACGGGTCGAGGTCCGTGTGCCCGCAACGAGCGCGAACCTCGGACCGGGCTTTGATTGCCTGGGTCTCGCGCTCGATCTGCATTCGACCTTCGTCGTCGAAGTTTTACCAGATGCCGCCGGCACCGGACCATCCGGATCTGCTGATCCAGAGATCCACATCCACACGGTCTGGGGTGATGATCCCAGCTTTGCCACACTGCCCACCGACGCGCATAATTTGATGTACCAGGCGCTGGCCACCCGGTTGCGCGCTCTGGGGCATCCCGTGCCACCACTCCGCATCAGCGCCATGTTGGGCGTCCCCGCGGGTCGTGGTCTGGGAAGCAGTGGCATGGCCATCGTCGCTGGCCTCCTGGCCGCCGACGCGCTGGCGGGCGTACCAGATGATCGCCACGGATTGCTGGATCTGGCGATTGAATTAGAGCGTGGCCACCATGCCGACAACGTCGCCGCATGCCTTCTCGGTGGTCTCGTCGTCGTCGCGCGCGACACCCAGGGCAATGCCTGGCGAGCAATTCCCGCCGCGGTGCCAGCCAATCTACGCGCCGTGCTCTTCGTCCCCGTCTTCCCGATGGATACCGAAGTGGGACGCGCACTCCTCCCCATCGCCTACGACCGTAGCGATGCGGTCCACAATGTAGGGCATGCGACACTGTTGATTGCAGCGTTGGCGCGGGGCGATTTCGCAGCGCTGAAAGCGGCGATGGAGGATCGCTTTCATGAGCCGTACCGCGCCCAAATTTTCCCCCAGATGCCCGACCTGTTGGCGGCGGCGCTCCGCGCCGGGGCGCATGGCGCCTGTCTCTCGGGGGGCGGCTCCGCCATTCTGGCGCTGGCGACCGATCGCGCCGAAGCAGTGGCCGCGGCACTGGCGCTCACGGCCGCGGCCCTCTTCATCGAAGGTCGTGTCGTCATCACAGCAATCGACCAGGACGGTGCCCTCGTCACCAGCGGAGCGCCCGTACCCCCGACAACCGCCGCGGCATCGGGCCACCCGATCGCGCACGTCAATGTTGGCAACGCCTATCTCGCCTGTGGCGTCTGTGGCGCGCGTGTCGATGATCTGCGCCGCGCCGACTATCGCTGCGCGTGTGGCCAGCCACTGGATGTCGTCGTGGATGAAGCCGTGCCACACCATTCGGGCGCGGCCTGGCGGCGGATCTTCGACGCGCGGCGCGGCGGCGCGACGGCGGTGGACCGCAGCGGCGTCTGGCGCTTCCGCGAACTGCTCTTACCGCTCGCGGAGATCACTCCAGTAGCGCGACCAGAGGGCGACACAGCCCTCTATCCCGTCGGTCGCGATGCGCCTGCTGGCTGGGCACGCATCGGCGAGTTTGCGGGCAGCGAACATCTATGGTTGAAGCACGAGGGTGAAAATCCGACGGGATCCTTCAAGGATCGCGGCATGACCATGGGCATCAGCATCGCCCGCTGGCTAGGGGCCAGCGCCGTTGCCTGTGCCTCGACGGGCAACACCTCGGCCTCGATGGCCGCTTATGCCGCCCAGGCTGGCCTGCGCGCCATCGTCCTCTTGCCAGAGGGCAAGGTCGCCGCTGGCAAGCTCGGCCAGGCAATCGCCTATGGCGCCGAGATACGCCAGATCGCCGGTGATTTCGATGTCGCGATGGCGGATGTCGAACGACTCTGTGTCGAGCAAGGGATCTATCTGCTGAATTCTCTCAACCCGTTCCGCATTCTCGGACAGCAATCTTTGGGATTAGAGATCGCGCAACAGATGGAATGGGACGTGCCCGATTGGATTGTGCTGCCAGCCGGCAATCTGGGAAATACGTCCGCTTTGGGTATGGGGCTCATCCGTGCTCATGCTCTGGGGATCATCTCACGATTGCCACGTATCGCCGCGATCCAGGCGGCTGGAGCGAACCCTTTTTATCGCAGCTATCTGGATGGGTTTGCGACATTCCAACCCGTCAAAGCCCAGACGATTGCCACCGCCATCAACATCGGCAACCCCGTCAGCTTCAATCGCGCGCGCGCTGTAATCGCGGCGACCGCTGGGGTGGTCGCGCACGTCACCGACGACGAGATTCTGGCAGCCAAAGCCATTATCGATCGGGCGGGAATCGGGTGTGAACCAGCTTCAGCGGCATCGGTCGCGGGCGTCCGGCAATTGGTGACGGCAGGGATCATCGATCCAGCAGCGCGCGTTGTCGCCATCCTCACTGGCAATGTCCTCAAAGATCCCGATGCCATCCTCAAGGCGCATGGCTGGCAGGCAGCCGACAAAAGCGCGGAGGTGCGCGCGTGATCGTGATGAAATTTGGCGGCACCTCTGTGGGGTCTGGCGAGCGCATGCTTCAGGTTGCGCGGATTGTGCTCGCAGAATATCTCTCTGCATTGGCGAACGAGCAGCCACAATCGATAGTGGACCTTGCGCCGACAGCGGACCATCCGCTCGCCACAATTCCACAATACTCTCCTGCGGACGGCATATTGGTGGTAACTTCCGCGCTCGCTGGCGTGACAGATATGTTGCTGGCGCTGGCCGAAGCGACGTTGCGGGGCGAGATGGAGGAAACGGACATACGCCTGGCGGCGATTGTGCGACGCCATCAAGAGGCCGCACGTCAGATTTTTCCCTCGGAAGCAGCCCTGTTCACGCTGGATGTCGAACCAATGCTATCGGCTGGTACCGCCAAGAGCACGGACCACGACCAGGCGACTGGCATCGGACCATCCGAGTTGGGTTGGTGCCATGACCCTGGCAATGAAGCGCCCGCCACGGATGGTGTCGAGCTGGCGACGATATTGATGGCGGGCTACTGTATTCTCCAGCGACAAGTACTGGATGCTCGTGGTGATGTGGCCCAGGCGGCGCGGCATCGCGATGCTCTGGCCGCCTGGGGGGAACGGCTGGCGGTCGTGCTGTTGGCGGCGGCAGTGCGCCGGGCGGAAGGTCCGCTGCCGCTAGGAAGCACCGCTGCGATACCGCCCTCCGCAATCGCTATGACGCGCTGGCCGCTGATCGTCACAGATGATCACTTTGGCGAGGCCACACCCGCATGGGACATGACACAATCCGTCGCGCGAGCGCGCTGGCATGGCGGCATTCTGGTCGCGCCGGGCTTCCTGGGCCACACAACACCAGGCTACTCCGTGGCACCATATGCCAACCTGGCAGCAGATGAGCAACGGATGGGCAATCCTGCGAATGAAATGCATGGATTCACGGCGAATTCTCGGCCTTCCACCCTCCACCCTCCGACTTCCAGGGATCATCAACTTACCCAGGAGATGACAACACTGGGGCGCGGCGGATCAGACTATTCCGCGACCATCCTCGCGGGCGCGTTGCGCGCCACGGCGTGCTGGATCTATACCGATGTCGATGGCATCTTTACGGCGGATCCGCGCGTTGTCCCCACAGCCGAAGTACTGCCGGTGGTGACGGCGCCGGTGGCAGGTCGGTTGGCGCTCTGCGGCGCCAAAGTGCTGCATCCGCGCTCCGTCGCTCCGGCCGCGCGCCATGGCGTCGAATTGCGAGTCCGCAATACCTTCCAGCCAACACACCCTGGAACGTTGATCGTCGCGATGGATCCCGTGACCGAAGGACTGCCGCTGGCCGTCGCAGGACGCAAGAAACTGGTCGTCTTGACGCTGGCGGGCGACGGCATCTCTGAGATCCCCAATTGTTTCGGGCGGATGTGTGCTGCCATCGCTGCCGAAGAGCCAGCACTTGCCGGATGGTCCGGCGCCAACGGTGGCATAGACATCATCCTGGCGTCACATCCGGTGCCAGGCCAGACACCAGAGGTCGTGGTGGATGCCGCATTGGCCGCGGCGGCCAGTGCACGGCTTGAGCGAGAGTTCGCTGACGAGCGGACGCGCGGCCAGATCGCGGCCATCACGCGCCGCGATCATCAGGCGCTCTGCGCGTTGGTCGGCGAAAATCTCGGCGCGGCAACCCTCCTGCAAGCCCAACGGGCGCTGGCGGATGAACACATTCGTCCGTTGAGCCAGAGCGCCAACTCCGACGCGTTGATCTTCATCATTGCTGAAACCGCGCTCGACCGTGCCGTCCGAGCCATCCACGCCGCGGTGATCGTCCCTGCGCGCTTGCACAACGCGCGCGGACCAGCGCGCCCCTATCCCGATGGGCAATGGGCGGCCGGTGGCCGCCCGCAACAACGGCGACGCATGAGCTCGCCACAGCATTGAGATGTGCGCGCTCACCCTGGTAAAAGGCGTATCGCAGAAGGAGAACCAATCACGATGCAACAGATTCCCGTAGCTGTCCTGGGCGCGACCGGCATGGTCGGCCAGCGGTTCATTGAATTACTCGCGAATCATCCCTGGTTTCGTTTGGTCGCGGTCACCGGATCCGAACGGCGCACCGGGACCGGCGCGCCGATCCGTTATGGCGATGCCGTCACCTGGCGGCTCACCACGCCACCTCCCACCGTCGCATTGGACCTGCCGCTATTGGGACCGAGTGCGGAATTCGATGCGCCGGTCGTCTTCTCTGCACTGCCAACTGAGGAGGCGCGTGAATTGGAACCCTTCTTCGCCGCCCGTGGTCACGCGGTCTTCAGCAATGCCAGCAGTTATCGCATGGAAGAAGATGTCCCACTGCTTATTCCGGAGGTGAATCCCGAACATCTCAACCTGCTGGTGACTCAACGCGCGCGACGGGGCTGGCGCGGCTACCTGGTGACGAATCCCAACTGTTCGACCATCGGTATCGTGCTGGCTCTCAAGCCATTGCACGATGCCTTTGGCGTGCGCCAGATGCAAGTAACCACGCTCCAGGCGGTTTCCGGTGCAGGTTACCCCGGAGTGGCGAGCATGGATATCCTCGATAATGTCATTCCCTATATTGGGCAGGAAGAAGAGAAGATCGAGCGCGAGACGCGCAAATTACTTGGTCAGGCCAGTGATGGCGCGGTCCTTCCCGCCGAGATCGCCATCAGCGCGCAGTGCACGCGCGTCGCCGTCCGCGATGGTCACCTGGCAACTATCTCGGTTGCACTGACGCAAGCGGCATCGCCGGCAGAAGTCATCGCCACCCTACGCGAATTTCGCGCCGCACCACAAGTAATGGGCCTGCCATCAGCGCCTGACCCGGTGGTGATCGTCCGCGATGAAGTGGACCGGCCGCAACCCGTGCGCGACCGCGACGCGGGCAAAGGGATGGCGATTGTCGTCGGTCGCGTCCGGCCCTGCCCACTTTTCGGCATCAAATTCGTCGCGCTGAGCCATAATACGATCCGCGGCGCGGCGGGCGCCTCATTGCTGAATGCCGAATATCTGCATGCCAGGGGGAGTCTGTTGCCGTGACAGGTCGCTGACATGGAACCTGGTCGCTAGAAAATCATTCTTCGATGATGGGAGCGTCGGGGAGGTCTTCCAGCGCCAGGTCGACCACGCCACGTATGACTTCCACACCATCCTGGCGAGTGGCGCTGATGGCGCAGGTGAAAAGTGTCCCCTCAGCATTGCGCGCGAGGATATGACAGACCAGCGTGACGATTTCGTCCACATAGGCGGGCGCGAGATATTCCGCGGTATGATTCTGGGGCAAGCCTCGCAATCCCGTAAAGACCCCCGCCAACATCACTTCCAGCACCGCAGCCAGCAGTGCATGCGGCACGAGTTGGCGGCCAAACCGTGTGGTTGCGGCATAGGGCCCATCGAGATAGAGCGGATGTCCCAGGCCGGTGATCATCGCAAAGATCGCGACATCAGCATCGGTGATCAGCCGTTCGATGGTCGCGGATTCTCCGACCTGGAGGGACTCCGTATCCCGTACCAACATGAACTCCTCGTGATGGATTGAGCGTAGGGTATTGGCACTTTCGACGCTGGCGCACTGCACGTACCGATCGAAAGGCTTCGATACTCAACATAATGGGTATAACATGACCCTGTCTCGCTGCCTAGTGACCTAGGACTTTTGCTCACTGGTCTATTGCCAGCGCTCCCGTTCGAGCAATTCCAACAGATCAGTCAAATGCGCGACAACCGGACAATCAAACTGCAGTGGATTGAAGCGTTGGCGACGATCCAACAAAATGGGATTGATGCCAGCGGCGCGCGATCCGAGTACATCCTGCACATACGAGTCGCCAATGTACAGAGTGTAGTCGCCAAGCGCATTCCCTCTTTGCAATGCCAGTTCGAAGAGATGCGGATCAGGTTTGGATCGTCGCGAGGTGGCCGAAACGACGAGAAAATCGAAGTAACGCGTCAGATCCAGGTCGCGGAGGATCGCCCCTAGGCCGATACCCCAATCTGAGATGATGCCCAGCGTAAAATGCTCACGCAACACCCTGAGGGTTGGCAGCACATCCTCATAGACCTGCCACGCAGAGTGCTTGTCAAACTCGACCAGGATCGCCTGCAGGCAATGTTCGAGCAGTTCGGGATTATCCGGGATGACATCCGCGACCATTTCATGGAAGTAGCCCAACCAGGCGCGATTAATCGCCGCATTATCCGCCCAGGTGCTCTTCTGGACGTGCTGACCAGAGAAGAAATGGCGCTCTGCCTGGTGCTGCGCGACGCGGATCTGCTCCTCTGTGGTCGCCACGCCTTCGCGCGTGAGGACACGTGCGATAATCGCCGTCGTCGATGGGTTGGGACGGATCAATGTGAAACCAGCGTCAAAGAAGACCGCGCGGATTGACTGCGGGTGGTTCGTCCATGGCGCGATCGTCGCCAAGCGCCCCCGTAGCGCTGGATCGCTCAGCAGGCTGCCGGATGGTCCGGGGCCAGAAGCATCAGAATGAGGGGTGGTCAAAGTGCACGATCCTCCAATCAGTGGTGACACGAAAACCGAGCGTCGCATAGAGGCGAGTTGCGGGCAGGTTCCCGTGGCGAAAGAACAGGTAGGGGTGTCGACCCTCACGCCAGAGGGCCGCCGCCAGCGCGCCAACGACCCCGGTCGCGAGGCCGCGGCCCCGGCTCTCAGGAGCCGTCCAGACGCCGCCGATCATCGCCGCGTCCGGTATCTCGGCACTGGTTGAGGCCGCCGCGAGGACGCTATGAGGAGCGGTCGCGACATAGGTACGGAATTGGGTGACACGCGACGCCATGACGCGCCGCACCCGATCATGCGTCCAGCCTTCGAAGCCTTCGCTGTGCAGGTAAAGTGTCGCCAACGCATCAACATCACCACGATCCGCCCTCCGCACAATGATCCCAACTGGTGGAGGAGGCATCGCTCGGCGGCGATGCCTGGGGAGATCGGCAAAGGCATGTTCTTCGATGCGCGTAGGGGACAACCCGCGCGTCACCATATCGACGAGATCAGCGCGTCCCATGACAAATGGGGGATTTTCGCGTGCCACCACTTGCCGTAGTGGCGAGACATCGAGTTCCGCCGCATCTTGATCAGTTGGCTGAGGGTGACGCGATTCCGCGAGCGCGTGACCGGTGGATCGGACGTGAGCGGCCGCGATGCATGCTCCAGTATTGGTGATCATCAAGATCGCTTCGGGAATGGCGGCGTCACCACGATATTGGCCCCAGAGTCGGAGGATAGGGTGGTCGATACCATACGAGTCCAGCATGCTTGCGATGAAGAGACCCTCCCCAGGGATCTGGCCGAGGAGTTGGCGCGCCGCCGGTTCTTCCTGCGGTGTCAGGCGCGCGATGGTCGCGCGCACAACGCGCTCAGGTGCCGGATGGGCGGGCGCCACCTCGGTACCAACTCGGTGCCCGCCCGGTGGCGACTCGGTGCCACGGTCGCCCAGATCAGCATCGGTGGAGTCCTGAGATTGTGAGGCCATGGCATCTTCTCCTCTTTTAGACACGAAACGTTCAGCTTCAGCGATGCAGGCGCGCCAGAATAGGGGGCAGAAAGAGTAGCAGTCCGATAACCACCGCCAGGATCGAACTGATGAGCACCGCGCCAGCAGCGACATCTTTCGCAATCTTAGCGAGTGGATGGTATTCAGGCGTCACAATATCCAAGCAGGCTTCGATGACGGTGTTGAACATCTCGGCGACGAGGACGGTGGTGATCGTGAGAGCGAGGATGGCAAACGCAATGAGCGAGATGCGTAGTAATATCCCTACAATAGCCGCCACTACGGCAATCGCCACATGGACCCGCATATTGCGCTGAGTACGTATTGTGTAACGGAGGCCTGCCATCGCATAGACAAAGCTCCGGAAGAAGGCCACGAACGGCGAGGGTGGCGTGTCTGATGTTGATGATGCCATTTCTATTGCCTATTGGTACGTATTCCCAGCTTTTCAGAGAACGCTGAGCATGGGCTGTTGAGTGGGTGACCACCATGCACACACGGTGATCAAGCGGGCGAGGCCAGCCGAGCATCATCCTCCCACGCGCCTGATCCCCCGCTCTGACAAGATTCCTTCTTGATGCGCCACCATCGCCCGATAGCCGGATTCGGTTGCATCATCATATCCAACGAGATGCAAAACCCCATGGACGAAGAGATAACAACATTCCCACCAAAACGTATGGCCACTCTGCTCCGCCTGGTGATGGGTCGTCGGCAGCGCGATGATGATATCACCAAGATGCTCCTGACCATCTGGTCCCGTCACAAAGGGTACCACTATCCCCCGCGTCTCCGCCCAAGCCTCATCATCCGGGAGTGGAATGAGCGGCTGGTCTCGCTGCGGAAAAGAGAGCACATCAGTTGGTTTATCCTGGTTACGAGTAGTCCGGTTTACCTGGCGCATATGCGTATCATCCGTCAAGACGACACTGATCGCATACGTTCTTCGAGCAGCGCCAACCCGCGTCAGCGTCGCGCAAGCGAGGTCCATGAACTGTTCCGCCACCGACATAGGCAGCGCCGCATCATCGGTTTCGATTGCCAGGTCGAGCACGATCGTGGGCAACACGTTTCCAGGGATATCCATACAGAGCCTCACATGCTGGTACGTCGATTGCAGTCTATCACATTATCGCACAAAAAGAGAGCGCAGGTCAGTATTCTTCATTACTGACCTGCGCTAGACTGGAAGGTCCGTCACCAGCTTACGCATATATTTGGCAAAATGACGCGCCACACGGGCACACAGGGCATGACTACACCTTGCGCGCTTTCCGGCGACGAGCGGCTTCTTTCTTCTTCCGCTTGACACTGGGCTTTTCATAATGCTCGCGGCGGCGCGCCTCAGCCAGGATGCCGTCCTGCTGGATCTTGCGGTTGAATTTCCTTAACGCGGCCTCAAAGCCTTCGCTGTCTGAGACTTTGACTTCTGACACATATTTCCCTCCCCCCGTGGTCGGACTCGGGGCGAGTAGATTCGCGGCCGATGCTTGCTTTCACGACGAGAACAAAGGATCGCCGGGTGCTGCTCCTGGACCTTTAGCCAGTATAACCCGTGTGATTGCGATCTGTCAAATTTTTTTCCTGAGGGTCAAGGCGCGTGACGGCGATTGCGCCCATTATTGGCCGTGTGCCATACTGAGTCAGGTACGGCGGACTCGTCGATATCTCAATGCGCCTGATGTGTCGCACCTGAGCGTACGTTGTGGTGCGCTGGCACTAGGTATCAAAATTTGGCGCACTGCGGCATCCACGGAGTGAACAGAGTCCGCTCCAGTATACACCTCATTCCACGCCATCATCCGCGCTTGGGAGTCATGCATGTCCCCTCGACTCACGGGTCTCTTGTTGATCGTCACCTCGGCACTCTCGTTCGGCACTCTCGCGATCTTCGCGCGGCTGGCCTATAGCGCCGGGGCTTCGCCCATCACCGTCCTGTTACTCCGTTTCACCATCGCGGGCGCACTGATGGCGGCTATCATGGTTGTGCGCAGGCAGCGGTGGCCACGCGGGCGCACGCTGTTGGGGTTGATTCTGATGGGGGGTGTGGGGTACGTCGGACAATCCTTCGCGTATTTCACCGCACTGCTCTACGCTTCAGCCGGTCTGGTCGCTTTACTGTTGTACCTCTATCCGGCGTTGGTCTCAATCCTGGCAGTGATCTTCCTGCATGAACGGCTGACGGCGCGCAAGCTTGGCGCGATCGCGCTGGCATTGCTGGGAACATACTTGACGATCGGCGCGGTGGGCCATGGCCAGCCACTCGGGATTATTTTGGGCGCCAGTGCCGCCGTGATCTACTCGATATATATCCTGGCCGGAAGTCGCATTACTCCACAGGCAGGCGCTATTCCCGCCGCGACGGTCATCATCCTCGCTGCCGCGGTGGTCTATGCGGGGATTGTCGCCATCCAGCACCCTATCTGGCCAACGACATTTGGCGGGTGGGCGGCGATCGTCGCGATTGCCATCATCCCGACCGTCGTGGCAATCCTGACTTTCTTCGCCGGCATGGAACGCATTGGCCCTACCTCGGCCTCCACGCTCTCCACATTGGAACCGGTTGTCACGGTCGCTCTGGCGGCGGTGATTCTCAGCGAAGCGCTCAATCCCCTCCAGTTGCTGGGCGGCGCACTGATCTTGATGGCGGTATTGATCCTGGCGCGAGCAGCATAATGGATGGCGCGCGAGGTTGCTGGCATCTTGACGCGACATCTAACGCAGATGCGCGATTTTCCAACGGTGGACAGCGAGCGACATAAACAAACTGTGGTATGTGTCGTCCGCGCATGCATTCGAGAGACGCGGAGAGAGATTTTCCATCGCATCGTAGAATGCCCATGATATCTCGTCCAATGAGGAGAGCAACATGACCTTCGCACGCGAGCCGGTGCGGGCGCCGGCACTCAAAGGATTAGCCTGGTTGAATGTAGCGGATCCACCTCCGGCGGGTGAACCACTACGCTGGGAGGGTTTGAAGGGCAAATTGGTCTTGCTCGACTTCTGGACATATGGTTGCATCAACTGTCTGCATGTGCTGGATGAGTTGCGCGAGATTGAGGCAGAGTTCGCTGGTGAACCCCTGGTCATCCTTGGCATCCACTCGGCGAAATTCACCAATGAGCAGGAAGTCGAGCATGTTCGTGCTGCGGTCGCGCGCTACGACATCCGCCATCCTGTGTTGATCGATGATCATATGGCGATGTGGCAGGCATATAGCGTTCGAGGTTGGCCGACCCTCGTGCTGGTGGATCCCGATGGCTATCTCATTGGGACAGTCAGCGGCGAGGGGCATGGCCCGCAGCTGGCGAAAGCCATCGCCGCGGCGCTGAAGCAATTGCGCGCTGCCCTGCTCGTCGATGACCGTCCAACGGCGCTGGCACCGATTCAGTCCTTGCTGGCAGAGGCGACGATCGCCACGACACCATTGCATTTCCCCGGAAAGATCCTTGCCGACACCGAGCACGATCGTCTCTATATTGCGGATAGTGGTCATCATCGCCTGGTTGTGACGACACTGGCCGGTGAACAGATCGCCACGATCGGTACTGGCCAACCAGGGGCGCAGGATGGTGACTTTATCAGCGCCACCTTCCGGACACCTCAGGGCATGGCTCTGGCCGACAATCTGCTCTACGTCGCCGATACGGGGAACCACCTGATTCGCCGCATCGACCTGGCGACGGAATCCGTCGTCACCATCGCCGGAACCAGTGTGCAGAACCGCGCCCGTTTCCCCCAGGGACCGGCATTGGAGACGCCGCTCAACTCCCCATGGGATGTGGTGCTGGACGGGACGACACTCTGGATCGCGATGGCCGGCCAGCATCAGATCTGGTCGCTGGATCTCACGGAGATGGAAATCCACGTCGCGGCTGGGCGGGGCAGTGAGGCACGGCTGGATGGCGCGGCGGCGGCGGCATGTTTCGCCCAGCCCAGCGGTCTGGCCCTTGACACGACGTGCCGCCGTCTCTACATTGCAGATAGTGAAGCCAGCGCGATCCGCGTGATTTCGGACCTGGATGCGCCCGTATCAGAAGATACGTCCACGGAAGCCGATCCGTTGGTGACCGGTGGACCACAGGTAGCGACCGTCGCAGGCGGCGACCTCTTCGAGTTTGGTCTGCGCGATGGCGCGGCAGCGGTGGTGCGCTTCCAGCATCCACTGGGGGTGGCGTTTGCGGATGGCATGCTTTATATCGCCGATACCTACAATCATGCCATCCGCCGCATCGACCTTGCCAGCGGTGTGACGCGCACGGTGGCAGGCGCGGCAGAGTCTGGGCTGGCCGATGGCCGGGGGCGTGACACACGCTTCTTCGAGCCGGGCGGGCTGTCTCTCACCGACACCATGATCTACGTCGCTGATACCAACAACCACGCGATCCGCCGCGTCGATCGCCAGACGGGCGACACAACGACCCTGGTACTCAGTGGTGTCTGTGCGCCGGGTTTCTGTTTGCCATAGGGACAGCCGCCGAGTCGTGCTATGCAGTATTTCCGCCAGGTGAGGTCGCCGCGTTCGCGCGGCGGGGAAGAGTACGCGTATGAGCAATGATCTGATCCAGATGCCGATTGATCCAGCGGGCGAAGCATTTGTCGTCAATCGTGACTGTGTTTTCCTCAATCATGGCAGTTTCGGGGCCTGCCCAACCCCGGTGTTCGATGCCTATCAGCACTGGCAACGTGAGCTTGAAAGCCAGCCCGTCGAATTCTTGCAGCGGCGCTGGCCAGCCCTGAACCAGGCGGCGCGGACCACGCTGGCAGAGTATCTCGGGACAGGCGCCGATCAGATCGTCTTTGTCCCCAATGCCACCTTTGGAGTCAATATCGTCGCGCATTCGTTGCTCAAAAATATGCCCCTGGCGCCTGGCGACGAAGTCTTGACCACCGACCATGCGTATGGCGCATCGGACCGCGCCTGGGAGTATGCCTGTGGGCAACGCGGCGCCGTCTATGTACGCCAGCACATGCCGTTACCCGTGACGGACGCCACAGACTTCGTCGCCCATTTCTGGGAAGGCGTCAATGACCGGACTCGCATCATCTTCCTCAGCCACATCACCTCCTCGACCGCGCTGATCTTTCCCATCGAGCCAATTATCGCGCGCGCGCGCGCCGCTGGCATCCTCACCGTCATTGATGGCGCCCACGCCCCCGGGCAAATCGACCTCACGCTGGACGAGATGGGCGCAGATTTCTATACCGGTAATTGCCATAAATGGCTCTGCGCGCCCAAAGGGGCGGCGTTTCTCTATGCGCGACCGGCAGTCCAGGACTTGTTGGATCCGCTGGTCGTGAGCTGGGGCTATCACAGCCTCAATCCAGGACCCTCGCGATTCCAGGATCTCTTTGGATGGATGGGGACCTCAGATCCGGCGGCTTCGCTCAGTGTTACGGCTGCCATCGCCTTTCAGCGCGCGCACGATTGGCCACGAACGCGGGCGGCTTGCCGCGCGCTCCTGGGAGAGGCACGCGAACGCATCGCGGCGATCGCGGGCCAGGGGCAGGTTGCACCGGATGATCCTGCCTGGTGGCAACAACTCGCCGTCATACCGCTCCCGGCCGGAGATGCGCCCACTTTGCAGCGGCGACTCTGGGATGGTTATCGCATCGAAGTGCCGATCATCGCCTGGAATGATCGGCGTTTCGTCCGCGTCTCGATCCAGGCCTATAACCGCCCAGGAGATATCGAACAACTCGTGACGGCGCTACGGGCGGAACTCTGAGATCGTCCATCCCATCCTCTGAGCACAGGGTCAGCCACACCACATCGCGGGGAGATCACTAGTGATTTCCCCGCGATCACGTCCCCTCTATCATCATTGCATGGAAGGTGTCACCCCAGCCTCGCGCCTCCTCAACGCACGGCTTTGCGAGCGTCGGCAATGCGACGGACTTGTTCTTTGAACGCGTCGGTCTCTTCACGAGTTTCCGCATCTTTGGCGCGCTGATTCAACGACTCCTCAAATTCACGCAAGCCCGCAATGAGGGCCTGTTTGCCATCCTTACTGGTGTTGGCGGCATAGCCGCGCGCAATTTCATTGGCATGTTCTGGCTGGCCAGCACGAATCGCCGTGTAGATGGCTTCCGCGAAGGCATCCACCTCACCGGCCAGGTAGGCACCGCGTTCCGTGGTATTCGCCAGCCGACCGGTAACCGCCGCGATGAGGCGGATGGTCGTTTGCCATTGCGCCAGCGATTCGTCGAATTGCTCCGCGTCGAGCGCGACGCGCGCTAGCCCTTGTGCGGCCTGGATCTCCAGGAAAGGATTCTGGATGCGCTGCGCGATCTCGCTGGCAGCGGCGAAAGCATTACTCGCCATATCCAATTCCTGGCGACCACGATGGCCAACACCAATCATCAATTGGGCCATTGCCTGCGAACCTTGTTGTTCCAACTCGCGGAAGCGCGGCAACATGTCACGCGCGGGGCGCATACCTTCATCCCACAGGCCGCGCTCGAGCAACACCCGCCCCAGTCCGAGATTCGCCATCCCCTCGCCCGCGCGGCTCTCCACGGCCTTGCAGGCGTTGACGGCATCATCAAAAAGTTTCACCGCCGCATCGAGATCGCCCTGGCGGAGCGCCACCTCGGCCCGCGCCAGCAAGGCATTGGCTGCGGCAGTGAGATCGCCATTTTGGACGGCGACCTGCTCGGCGCGCTCGAATGATTGTCGTGCCACGTCCATTTGACGGAGATCGAGCAATATCTCGCCGTTGACCAGATCGAGCCAGGCCGGAGACTCCGGAACACCCGCTGTATTGAAAAGGTCCGCCGATGAGCGTAGCAACGCGCGAGCATCGTCATAGCGCGCCTGGAAAGTCGCCAGCCGGGCCTGGCCAAGGATCGCCATTGCCTGACCGGCAGGGTTGCCGACCCGCGCGAAGCCAGCGTACGCTTCATCATAGAGATCAGCGGCCTGAGCGCCATTGCCGCGCACCCGTTCGATCTCCGCCAGACCAAGGATGCACTGGGCCTCCAATCCAACCTGTAGGCTCTCTTGGCTCAATTTGCGCGTCTCCATGAAGAGATCGGTCGCTTTACGCAGATGGGAGCGTCGCAATTGCGTCTCCGCCAGGCGCAGGGTCGCCTGGGCATACCCGACACGCTCTTTGATCTGGCGATAGGCGCGTTGGGCGCGCTCCAGGACTGTGACGGCTTGCAATAGCTGCGATCGCCGCAAGTGTAGTTCACCCAGAGCCGCATTGCTATCAGCCTGACCCATGCCATTGCTGGCGGCAGTGTAGAGATCCAACGCGCGCTGAAATTGCGCCAGCGCCTGTTCCAACTCGCCTGCCATAAGCGAGACGCGTCCGAGCCCGAGCAGAGCGTCGGCTTCCGCGAGTTCATATTCCAGGGAAGTCGCCCGGCGGAGCGCGGTGGCGAAATATCCCAGCGCCTCGTCGAGGTGCCCACGATCGGTCGCGACACGCCCCAGGGCATTCGAGGTATCGATGCCCCCGAAGGCATCGTGGGCAGACTGCGCCACTTCCGCCGCTTCTTCTAATGCCCGCGACGCGCTGATCAGATCGCCCAGCAGGCGCTGAGTCTCGCCCAGGCCACGGAGGCCATCGGCGATCAGATACGCATCGGCCGCGGCACGCGCGAGATCCAGACCACGGCGATACGCGACCATCGCCGCCTCCAGGTGGCCGCGCTGACGCTCGATATGACCGAGCGCGAGGACCGCTGGCGCTTCACCATGGGTATCACCGGCCTGTTGAAAGAGGCGGATCGCCCGGTCATAGGCGTGACGGGCACGGTCCAGATTACCAAGACCGCGCTGGATGTGTCCCAGACTGAGGGTCGCGCGGGCCTCACGCGCCGTTGTGCCAGCTTCCTGGAAGAACGCGATCGCCCGTTCGTAGCTCTGGGTGGATTGTTCGGGCGCGCCGCTCTGGCGCTGCACTTCGGCCAATTCGGCCCAGCAGATACCAGACTGCTCGGGTCGCTGAAGATTGCGGAACATGCTTTCGGCAAGTACCAGGGATTCGGCGGCGACATCAAGCTGCCCTTCGCGTGCGGCCGCGATGCCCGAATTCAGGCGAGCTTCCGCCTGGGTGAGTGCGTTCTGTGTATCAGCCTGCATGGCGTTTGAGACTCCTCCATTGGGGCGATGACCCCCACGTAACCAATGTGTTCGTCTTTTCTATAGCATACCCCATGGCACACAAGGTATCTCACCCCAAAGGTGCCACATCGCGTACTTGCGGCATCGAATCGCGGGCTGTGGCGGGGGGAATGACATGTTCGAAGAGGCGCACGGTCGCCACCACCAGCAACGCGTCGCGCGCAGTAATGAGCACCATAAAGAGATTCACTTGCAGCCCACTGAACGGATCATTGAAGGGATAATAGGCCGTTTCGAGCAACGAGAACGCACAGATCAACAGCCAGATCGGATCGAAACCGACGATGATGGCGACAAATGGCAGGAGCCAGATCAGGTATTGCGTGCTGAAGACACTATTGCTCAGGACTACCACACAGAGTGTCGCCAAAAAAGCGCGTTCGCTTGTCAACCAACCACGCAGATACCCAAAGAGCACAGCGAGCGGACCCAGAACGAGCGCTATTTTCGCCACGTTTGCCAGCCACACACTCAACGGGCCTTCCCAATTATGCGAGCCAAACGTAAAGGCAATAGTAGTGGAATGGCCCAGCAAGCTCCAGAGCCAGATGAAGATTGACCACAGTGTCTCGACCTGCACGGGTCGCGCACCAGCGGTCGTGAACGCTCGGAATGCCTGCCCTGGGTTCAGCCACCAGGGCAGGATGAACCCAATTAGGCCGATCCCCGCCGCGGGGACCAATTCAAGCGCGAGGTTCCGGAGCCGCTGATTCCAGGGTTCCAACGACGCGCACCAGCGATCACCAATGAGCAAGGGCAACAAGAACGCCGGATAGATCTTTACCAATGCGCCCAGAACGAGCAGCGTGAACGCCAGCGCCGTGCGATTTTTGCGCCAGGCGTAGAACGCGCCAATGGTCAACGCCGTCGGGACGATATCGAAGCGTGCGACCAGAAATGGCGCTGCCCCCGCCCAGAGATACCCCAGGAGCAGCAGCGCCGCGCTGTGACCGGAATACCGCACGACCAACAGATACACGCCACCCAGGATCACCGACATCCAAACGGTAAACGCGCCAAGCGTGCCGAATAGGGAAGGCCAGAGCGCTAGAGAAAATACCAAGAGAGCAGCCGGAGGATATTCTACGGGAAATTGGTGGAACGGGGGTACAGCGAACCAGAAGGCGTGCGCATAGGCCCAATAGATTCGTACATCGACCACCGCCGATCCCCAGATGGCAAGCGTCAGCCAGCAGATTGCCGAACCGGTGAGGATGGCAATCGCCACATCCAGTGCCCAGAAGAGTTTGGGCCAGCGCCCCCGAGCCTCACGCCACCATGCGTAACCGGAGATCGAGTTCTGCCTCAGCTCGCGCATGCTCACACGCTCGTCCTCCCACGCTTCATTCTACCCATTGTACCAGACGGCAGGCCACGGAAAGCCTGGCTTGCGCGGTATGTCCGAGGACTGTGCATATGAAGCAGGATCTCCTATGTCTATTGCAAGCAAACCTACGAGTATGCTATCGTCGCAATATGTAGTGCTTTGGTAGTACACATACGTCGCTTGGTAGAGTGGAACACCTATCAGAGGGGTAGTGAGCAATGTGGCCACAAAAACGTTCGCTATTTATCGTCATTACCATCAGTGTAGTCTTGATTCTTGTAAGTCTAGCAACCCTCTATACCGTCGCGTATGCTTCTTTGCATACGCGGGGAGTACCAACAGTTTCTGTCGCACATACCCCGACAACGCTACCAACAGTGGCAGCCACTCTCACCAACACCGCAACTCCGACAAAAGTTCCCGCAACAAATACGCCACAACCGACTGCGACCAACGTACCTCCGCCGCCTCCCCAGGCATTACCATTTGCGACGGGTGTCAGGGTTGCGGGTCGCCAATTTGTTGATGCCTCAGGGCGAGTCATTCGCCTGATCGGGGTCAATGAGTCCCACTTGGAATACTTCTGTACCGCTGACCACATGGGAGTCGCAGATTTCCAGGCGATGCGCAGTTGGGGCTTTGATACCGTTCGCTTTACCCTCTCCTCGGAGTATTGGAATCATTGTGATGGATACCAGGCAACGGTGAAGACGGTGGTTGCCAACGCGGAATCCGTGGGAATGTATGTCATTCTTGTATTACAGTGGAACGCGCCATTTAATACTCCCTATGATCTGACACACGGGGGTGCTCAGTATCCAATGCCTGACAATGCCCAGGATGTCACGTTTTGGCAACAAATAGCGACTACGTATCGTGGGGATAATCGAGTGCTTTTTGACCTTATGGGTGAACCACACGATATCAGTTGGAGTACCTGGCTCGACGGTGGACCTGTCACAGTGAGTACGCCGCAGTATCCTGTCAGCGGCACTTACCAGGCGATTGGCATGTTGCAATTATCGCAAATGATACGGGCAATCGGCACGAATGTGATAATTTTGAGCGGTAATGAATATGGCTATGATCTTTCAGGAGTCCTGAAAGGGTACCATGTAACCCTGCCCAATATTGTGTATGGCACGCATCCGTTCGATTGGTCAGGGAAACAACTACCAGAATGGAATTATAACTTTGGGAGTGTTTCGGAGTATTATCCCGTCATCGTGACAGAGTTTGGTGGGTATGATTGCACAACCCGATATAGTTCACAGGTCATTGCATATGCCAATGAGTATAACCTCTCCTGGCTCGCCTGGAACTGGGGAGTAGGAATCTGCACAGAGCCAAATATTTTGGCAACCTGGACCGGCACACCAACTTCTCCGTACGGCATCTACATCAAAGATCAGGCTCTGGCTATCTATACACCTTAAGGAGGGACCACCGTTCATACGAATCATGTCCTCTGTATACCTTATATGCCATTTCTCACCACGACGATATGAGTGGATGTCTTTTGAGGTGTTGGGGACTTTTTACCCAATAATGTGGCGTGATGCACAGCATCATGCTACCATGCAAGTATATGTCGAGTTCTGCGTTTCTTTTTGATGTTTCGGTTCTCTGTGAGATTATTTTGGAGGTTATCCAATCATGCAAGGCAAACAACGGAATTTACTTGCTGTCGGGGTAGTCGTACTTTTACTCTTCGTAATAGGGATGAGCTACTTGCGCTCATTGAACGCTTCAGCAAATTCAACCCTTGTAGGGCGAACATCAACAGCCACCTCTTCCCCAACGGGAAATGCCCAGAAGATCGCCCAGGGATTTGTACATTCACTGCCAGGAGCTGTTGCCAATGTCCCGACGCCTGCCCCCACCGCTACGATGGTCCCGCCAACCCCTACGCCGCCTCCGCATGTCACGGCACCTGTCGCACCACCACCATCACCGCCTCAACCTCCTCCCCCAACCGCTATCACGTATCCTGTGGGAACGCAGCCATTGCCCTATGCTAATGGAGTGAGGCTTGCTGGTCGGCAATTGGTCGATGGTTCTGGTAAAGTGATCCGTTTAATTGGGGTCAATGAATCTCATCTGGAATACTTTTGCACCGCCGATCACATGCAACCTGCGGATTTTCAAGCGATGCGTTCGTGGGGGTTCGACACCGTACGGTTCACGCTCTCGTCGGAGTACTGGAACCACTGCGCAGGTTACCAAAATACAGTTAAAACTGTCGTAGCGAATGCGGAATCGGTTGGGTTGTATGTCATTCTAGTGTTGCAGTGGAATGCGCCATTCAATACCCCATACGACCAGACGCATGGGGGAACTCAGTATCCCATGCCGGATAGCGGCCAGGATGTCACCTTTTGGCGCGATCTCGCAACGACGTATAGAGGCGATAATCGCGTGCTGTTCGATTTACTGGGCGAACCGCACGATATAAGCTGGAGTACCTGGCTCAATGGCGGGCCTGTAACCGTAAGTACGACGAGTCCCTTTCCCATCTACCCGGTAAGTGGTACGTATCAGACGCCTGGCATGCGCGCACTCGCGCAGATGATTCGTGGCATTGGCAACAATGTGATCATTATCAGCGGCAATGAATATGGCTACGATCTCTCTGGTGTCGCTGCGGGAGATGTGGTAAATGTTTCGAATGTGATGTATGGGACTCATCCGTTCGACTGGCCCGGGAAGCAGGCGGCAGAGTGGGATTACAACTTTGGCATACTGTCCACACGCTTGCCGGTCATTATCACGGAGTTTGGTGGATATAACTGCCAGACAACGTATGCATCGCAGTTGATCACCTACGCGAATCAACATAATATGTCCTGGCTCGCCTGGAACTGGGGTGTCGGCGTCTGCACAGAACCGAATATTCTGGCAACATGGGGCGGCGAACCAACGACGCCTTATGGGATATATATTCAACAGCAAGCACTCGCAATTTATACACCCTGATTGCTCAGGAGGGTGCGCAGAGCCACGAGGGAGATCTAGAGGAAGTTGCGTGCGATATTGGCGCGGCCGTCTCTAAACAAGCTCGCGGCTCTCGCAGATTCTCGTAAAACCTTGACATACTGAAAGAATAACGGATAATACTCCTGAGTTGCGGGAAAAACAACATCATTCTGTCTTCAAAGGGGAATCAGGTGGAGCAGAAGATGCGTGAGTCTCTCCACGATAAGTCCGCAGCAGTAAGTCCATCACAACCTCAAACCCTCCCATCCCCCAACCTGCGGAATCGTCTGCCACTCGTCTATTTCATGACGATTGTGGTCTGTTTCGTCGCCACCCTCTACGCCGCCACGCAATCTGGCTTACTCCATCAGATCGCCGCACCAGATGTCACGCCAACCCTTTACGCCATGACCGCAACGGGTGATCTGATGGCGATCCGCGCGACGGATGGGAAGATACGCTGGCAGACCATGGTCTCGCCCACACCCACCACGATCGATGCCGTTGATGGGCTGGTGATTACAGTTGCGGACGCCACATTGGCGGCGTATCGCGCGACGGATGGCAGCCTCCGCTGGCAAACCACGACATTGCCCGATGGCCAACCGCTCGTTCTGGAATCAACGCCGCTCTATGCCAATGGGACGCTATTTGGCATCGCCCGCGATGGTCAGGGTAGCAGTGCCTTTGCGATTGATGCCTTTACCGGTGAGATGCATTGGCACGCGCCCCTGACCGGACAAGGCAATTTTTATCTGAATCTCATAGGCGCATCGCTTGTGCTCGCGCAAAAGAGCAATCTCGCTACCAGTGTGAGTACGACCACGGCACGACTGTACCTCTATTCTCTGGATATGACCACGGGCATAACACGTTGGTCCGTCCTTCTCGACAATGCCGGTACTCTGCAAGCGACAGTCAGCATTAATGCACTTATTGTCGCCATCCCTTCCATGCTCATGGCGTATGACCTCGACACGGGCACCTTGAAGTGGTCGCGAAACGATGAGGTCAGCTACCTCGGATCTGGGATCGTGATTGGGACCACCTTTACTATTCTCGTCAAAACCGCAGCCCCAGCTTTCTATCTCGCATCTTACAATAGTCTTGATGGTACGACGCGCTTCAACCAACCAGTCGATACTACGACGTCGGCTACTTTGGTGGCGATTGACAACCACGCGCTTGGTCTCGTATATGATGGGGTGGTGCAAGTGTTTGATATTACACTGGGGACGCCACTTTGGAATCAAGTGGGCATCCTCCCTACCCCAGCTGGCACGGGCGCGGCGCTACAAATCGGCGATGGTCGGGTGGTAGCGGTGACTGCATCGACGGCGATCGACCTGGCAAGCGTGACGGGGCGTGTCCTTTGGTCGCTGCCCCTGGCTCTCCACCAGAATAGTGAGCCGCCTCTGGTAGATGTGCGAAGCGGCTCAGACTATCTTGCGGCTGGTGCGGACCTGGTAGCAGTGCGTGCCGCTGATGGCGCGCTCCAGTGGCGACTTGTCTTACCGGCGCCGGTCGTCACCGACATCCAAATGAGCAGCATGTGAGCGTCGCCATGGGAGATGATCGATGAGCAAAGCCAAGGAGAAAGCGCGCAAAGCGCCACATCAGAAGGAAGATCCATTCATTCCCGCACGTCGCCGGGCGATCATTGCGAATGAATTACCCGGGCCGGTAACCACAGGTACAGATCCCCACGCAACGACATCCACGTTGCGCGCGGCCAAGCCTCCACAGAGTGGACTCCTGCGGTGGTGGCGATGGCTACGCCGCTCACGCGCACCAGGGGCATAGTGACAACAAAGCGCTGTGCCCAGAGAAATGGCAGCATGATAACCCTCAGCACAGAGCACGACGCGATCCGCTTATTCAGCGGTCCGGATCGACTCCGCCCAACCCTGCCAGCGGGATACCGGGAGGTTAGGAAATCACTCCGTAGCGTACAATCTGCTGGCTAGGAGCGAATGCGAGTATCATCATCCCCATCGTACTTTCCCGGGAACAACGCTTCACGCTATTGAGTATGTCGTATCTCCAGCTACCATGTCAAGCCGTACAAGCCGCCTCGCGCTGTGAAATGCGCACACTTAGCAGTGCTTGATCGCTAGAAGGTAGTGACAGTCTACGCCTGAGCGCTATAATAAAGCCACAGAATCGGAGCGCGCAGGTACTGTGGGCGCGTTGCCAGAGGATAACGGAGGTTCTCATTCCATGCGGAATCGGCATCGCACACCCATTGCGCTCATTGCGATCACCTTGATCTTCCTTACGGCTTGTGGCACCACCAAGACCACCCCACCCCCCACCGCGACCCAACTGCTCCAGACCGCCAGCGATCACTTCACCAACGATAGCGCGATGCATTTTCACCTGACCGCCAGTAATATCGCGCCCGGCCTCTATGCCGTCACCGACGCACAGGGCGATGTGGTCCGACCCGATAAACTCGCCGCGCAGGGATCCGTCGAGGTCACCAAGGGACTGAACGCGGGCATTGGTGTCGTCTTTATCGGACAGGATCAATATCTGGCATTGGGTGGGTCGGCTTATACCAAGAGTACGCTCTTGCCGAATTTGCTATTGATTTTCGATCCCAACCAGGGCATCGGCGCGATTCTCAAACAGGTTGCCAACCCCTCGACACCTGTCGCCGATACAGTCCAAAACCTCGCGGTGTGGAAGATCACCGGGACAGTGCCGAGCACCACTCTGGCTCCGTTCACCGGAAGCACCAGCACGCAATCTACACCTATTCAGACGACGCTCTGGATCGGCCAGAGTGATGGGCAGATCCATCAAGTATTACTGGTCGGCCAGGCGGCCGATGGTGATAATCCGCAGAGCACCCGCACCATCGTGCTCTCGAATTTCAACGAACAGGTTACCATTACCGCACCGCTCGCCTGACATTGATCCCGACAAGCGATCAAAGCACAGATAATGATCATTTTTTGCCATGACGCGTGCTACCAGAAGATCAAAGTACCGCTGCCCAGTCCAGATGAGTTATGCAATGCGTGGCTGACGCCGCGCGGAGGTCACCACATGACACCCACCGCATCCACGACCAGGAATAATCCACAGTCCGCGCAACCACCGTTGGGGCGCGGTGGGTCCCTCGCGCTACTGATCGTCATTTGTATCGCCGTCTTCCTTACCGCGCTCGACCAGACAGTTGTCGTGACAGCGATCCTCCCTATCGCCAATACCTTCAGTTTGCCCACTCCTGGGTCGCTGGCCCAGATCTCCTGGATTGTCAGCGGCTATCTGCTGGGTTATGTGATCGTCATGCCACTGATGGGGCGGGTCTCGGATCTGTGGGGGCGCCAGCGGACGCTCTTAGGGTGCCTGGGGCTTTTCGCCTTTGGGTCGCTGCTCTGCGCTGAATCGCCCGCACTGAGCACGCTGTGGTCGATTAATTTCTTTCATACCGCGGTGGGCAACTCTGTCGGTCTCACCTGGTTAATTATCGCGCGATTCCTTCAGGCGGTGGGGGGAGGCGCCGTCGTGCCAGTGGCAATTGCGGCGATCGGCGATCTCTATGGCGAGCGCCATCGCGCCCTGGCATTGGGCGTCATTGGCGGTGTTACGGAAGCCGGCGGCGCTCTGGGGCCCCTCTATGGCGCGGTGATCTTGCAACACTGGCCAATTCTCGTCAATCACCAATCAGCGAATGGCACTGCGGATCTCCTCACGCTGAACCAGACCTGGCAATGGATCTTCATCCTGAATGTGCCGATTGTGCTCGTGATCGCCGTGGGGTTGTTGCTGGTTGGGCGTCGCAGCAGCCAGGCCGCGCGGACAACACGAGCCATCCGTGAGCAGATCGACTGGATTGGCGCGGCGATTCTCGGTGGGGCGCTGCTCTGCGTCAGCCTGGGCCTCGGCCAACAAGCCGGGACGATCGGCACGCTGAAGGATGCGCAGGCCAGCCAGAATAACCCGGTGCTCTTGCTGGCGGCGGTGGTGTTACTGGGCATCTTCATCGCTGTGGAGGCATATCGCGCGGATCCCATTATTCCCTTGAATCTGTTCCGGCGTGGCGCTTTCAGCGCCAGCGCTCTCTTCAGCTTCCTGCTGGGGATGGCATTGATCATCGCATTGGTCGATATTCCCTTGTATATCCTGACGGTGATCGACCCCTCTGCTTATCTGGATGCTGGATTGGCGCTCCTGCGCATGACGGTGATGATCCCCCTCGGCGCTTTCGCCGGCGGCTGGCTCGTTGGACGCCTCGGTTGCCGACCAATCGGCGCACTCGGCGCGGCCTTGACGGCGATCGGCTTCCTGGTCATGCATAGCTGGAGTGTGCAGATCAACTGGACGGTGCTGACCATTGGCACCATCATCACCGGATTAGGTTTTGGGCTGATCGTCGCGCCAATCAGCACGACAGCGTTGAATACGACCAACATTCAACGCTTCGGTACAGCCTCCGCCGTCGTGACGGCATTGCGCATGGTCGGGATGATTCTGGGGTTGGCGGTACTCTCTTCGTGGGGCGTGGGTGAATACAATCGCCTGAACGCCCACATCGCCATACCAACGGCTATCGCCAGCGATCCCGTAAAGGTCTTGCAGTATCTGGCGAATCAACAGACCGTGATCGCCGTGCGCATCGTGACGGATTTTTATCTCTTCGGCGCGGGTATCGCCGCGCTGGCGATTTTGCCCGCGATCTTCCTCTGGCGCCATCAACCGGGCGCGAAGCAGGCTGATGATCAGGTCAGCGTCTTCTCGATGGGCTTATAGGATATGATGGTGGTATGGCAAGGCGCACCTACACACCGCGCCTGAATCTGCCGCAGCGAGGAATGCATGATGTACCCCACGACAACAATCCGCACTGTGACTGTTGGGCAGGTGGATCTGCCGCTATTCGAACCCTTTGTCATCGCCACCGGTCAATTCAAGGCCGCCAATATGGTCCTGGTGCGCGTCGAACTGGATGACGGCACAGTCGGCATGGGCGAAGCTTCGCCGAGCCTGAGCAGTGGCGGCGAGACGGCGGCGACGATCATGGCCGCGGCCAATGAGATGGCAACTGTCTTGCCCGGCCGCGATGTGGGCGCGTGGCGTCAGATCGCCGAATTTCTCCGGCAGAACTTCGAGGCGCATTCTTGCGCCCGGGCCGCCGTCGAGATGGCCTTGCTCGACGCCATGACGCGCTTTCACCATATGCCACTCTTCCGCTATTTCGGTGGCGCTGGCTATTTCGTCGAGACCGATATGACCGTCTCAATCGTCCCACCAGAACAGGCACGCGAACAGGCCGCACGCATCTGGAACCGCAACATCCGCACGATTAAGATCAAGGTGGGTAGCGGCCTGGCCGATGATGAGGCGCGGGTGCTGGCTGTCCATCAGGGGGCACCCCATGCATCGATCATGCTGGACGGCAACCAGGGATATGATTCGACCGGCGCGCGACGCCTCCTGGATATGTTGGAGAAGCGGGGGATTGTCCCGATCCTCTTCGAGCAACCTGTACACCGCGACGATTGGGATGGCCTATCCCGGTTGACCGCCACCTCACCGGTACCGATCGCCGCCGATGAATCGGTGCATGACGCTGCCGATGCGCTGCGCGTCGTGCGCGAACGCGCGGCGCACGTTATCAATATCAAGTTGATGAAATGTACGTTTCTCGGCGCGATCGATATCGTCAGCATTTGCCACACCGCCCGCGTTGGTTTGATGATCGGCGCGATGATGGAATCGCGGCTGGCGACCGCCGCTGCCGCCCATTTCGTCTGTGGCATGGGCGGATTCCGCTATGTGGATCTGGATACTCCTATGTTCATCGACGGAGATCCTTTCCATGGTGGTTACACGCAGACTGGTGGCCGTTATGATGTCAGCGGCGTGATGGGTGGTCATGGGGTCGAGCGCTGGTGAGTAGCGCGGCGACGATCCATTCCAGAAAGCAGGTGAGGTTGATGGAAGATTTTGCCCTCTTACGCGCCGTGCGCGCCGTACTGGCGACGACTCCCGCGCGCTGGGAACAGTTGGTGGCGGCGATCGATGGCGATCGCTTGCAAGAGTCTCCACAAGCTGGCGAATGGTCGGCGCTGGACTGCCTGGGACACCTGGTCATGGCGGAACGCGAGGCATTCCAGCCACGCCTCGAGGCGATCCTGGCGGGGGTGGCTTTTCCGGTCTTTGACCAGGATGCGAGCGGCGCGCTGGCCAGGGCGGCCACGCCCTGGGAGCTGGCTGCCGAGTTTGCGCGCATCCGCCAGGTCGGCCTGGCGGCGTTGGATCAGATCACCGCCGCTGACCTGGGCCGAACGGGGACCCATCCCGAATTGGGCACGGTGACGCTGGGACAGTTACTGCATGAGTGGGCGGCGCATGATCTGATGCATACGGTGCAGGCAGAGCGCGCACTGATGCAGCCCTTCATCGCCGGGACGGGACCATGGCGGTCGTATTTCGCGGGCCACGATGTCCAATCAGCAAGCTGAACCGCGCCTGGCGGCGGACCTTCCGTCGGCTTCCGGCTGGCAGCGGGCCACCCGACTTGGGCCCTGGCGCGCGATGTTTGG
>DAIDHM010000060.1 GCA_027459705.1 Ktedonobacteria bacterium
CCAGACATGGCCGTTTCCCTGTGCCCCAGGGTACGGAAATTGGTTTGCTCATGAAGTCCAATCGTCCGGTAGGAGGATATTGCTTCGGCTTGCGCCTCTTTTCGCTGGACTTCATCAAGAGTATACCACAGATTCAGCTGAGGTACAACCACTGGCTCAAGCCGACGCAAGCCCTTACATCCGCATGGCCTCAAGGCACAGCGGCTTTACGGGCTTTCTGTAACTTGCGGCACTCCGGGAAGCGCAGCGCCAGCATACCACAACCGAGCGCATCCAGCAGCGCCAATCGTGCCGTATTGAGGGTATCCGCGTCTGGCAACGCATGCTCCTCACCTGAGGTTCCCGCCAGGACATACTCGGAGATCGCCGACAGCACGGCATCCACCGGCAAGTCTGTCCCCGATTGCGGCCCGCGCGCATCATCTGTCATCGTCGGCCCGCCCGTCTTGCGCGAAAATCTGATCGATCTGTGCTTCATAGCGATAGTAATCCAACAGAGCGTAATTCTCTTCGCGCGTCTGCATCAGTGGGATCACCGTGCGCTGGGTTCCCTCAGAGCGGATCGTGCGGAGAACGTGTTCGGCAACCTGGTTCATCGCGCGGAAGACCGAGACAGGATAGATCGCCAGCGCCACGCCTGCCTCCGCCAATTCACTGGTCGTGAATCCTGGTGTCACTCCAAACTCTGTCAGATTCGCCAACACTGGCAACCCCGCGGCCTGACCCACCGCCCGGTACTGATCCAGACTCGTCATCGCTTCCGCGAAAATGATATCCGCGCCCGCCGCGGCATAGCGCCGCGCCCGTTCCAGCACCCCGGCCATCCCTTCACGCGCATAGGCATCCGTCCGGGCGACGATCACGAAGTCGGGATCCGTCCGCGCCTGGACAGCAGAGGTGAGGCGCGCCACCATCTCCTCAGCGGATACTACCTGCTTATTGGGCCGGTGGCCGCAGCGTTTCTCCGCCACCTGATCCTCAATGTGGATGGCCGCGACCCCCGCGCGGATCATTTCGCGGACCGTCCGCGCGATATTGAACGTTCCCCCCCAGCCAGTATCCACATCGGCCAACAACGGCAGTTTGGTTGCCGCGGTGATGCGTCGCGCATCCGTCAGCACGTCTTCCAGCGTGGTAATCGCCAGATCCGGCACGGCCAACGACGCGTTCGCTACCCCTGCCCCCGAGAGGTACAGCGCGCGAAAACCCGCGCGCTCGGCCATCAGCGCGTAATACGCATTGATGACGCCCGGCACTTGCAGGGGATGCTCCGCCGCCAGAGCCGCGCGGAAAGCCGCGCCTGAAGTCTGCATGCCATTCCTCCCTCAGACGCGCCGTGAATCACCTGGCGGCGCGGCGGCCACACGGCTCAGTTGTGCCTTACTGGCTTCCAGGAACGCGTCCAGTGTCCCGAACGTTGCGGTATAACTCGAACCAGTTCCAATGAGATCCTGGGCTTTGCGGCCCAGTGCCGCCAGGGCCAGGCGATCGACCCCCGTTGGCACACCGCAAGACTCGAAGAGATAGACCAGATCTTCAGTGGCGACATTGCCCATATTCGTCGTATGCACTGGCATGGCGATGCCACCGCCAATGCCGCCGACCGAGCCTTCGAAGTGTGTGACGCCCGCCTCAAAACCCGCGAAGGCGTTGGTGATCGCCATCCCGCCCAGGGTGTGGAGATGCAGTCCCAGGGTCATCTCGGGCCAGCGCGCGCGGATCCCCTCTACACGCCGCCGCACCAGCGTCGGCCAGGCCAGTCCCACGCTATCGGCCAACGACACCTCGCGGATGCCCGCGTTGGCATAGCGTTCCACCAAACCAAGGATATAATCCTGACTCAATTCCCCATCATAGGGGCAGACAAATGAGGTACCCATCCCCACCGTCACTTCGACATCGGTCCCTGCCGTCATCCGGGCGATCTCTTCGATCTGGCGTACATTGTCCTCGACCCACATATGCGAATTGAGACGCTGGTAGGTCTCGCTGGCCACAATCAGACAAGAGAGCTTCTTCACGCCCACCGCCAGCGCACGTTCCGCGCCTTTGACATTGGGCACCAGCGCTTTGAGTGTCGCGCGATGCGGCATTGCCAGGGCCTGGCGTGCCACCTCATCGGCGTCGGCCAGGCTGGGAATAACCCGTGGATGCACGAAACCGGTGATCTCGATCTCTGGCACGCCCGCCGCATCAAGGGCGGCGATCATCTGCACTTTTTCATCGGTCGTCGGCGTCCGGAGGTGGGGCTCGTGGAGCAGAGTCTGCAGCCCATCTCGGGCGAACACATCGACGATGGTGACACGTGCGGGAGTGGACATTATACCGGTCCTTTCTTGATCGTGACAACCGGGTGGCCCGGTGCCGCAACATACAACACAAACTTCGGATCACAGGGGCTACCGAACCATC
>DAIDHM010000068.1 GCA_027459705.1 Ktedonobacteria bacterium
CCTCGATAGCGTCTTTCTCGGCGAGGTCGAATCGATCCGCTGTCTGCTGCACATCGAGTATCAGAACTCCATTGACCCCTCGATGCCCCGCCGGATGTATGATTATGATATCGACCTGGAACGCGCCGCTTTCGCCGCCCTCGGTGAACGCCTGCCCGTCCTGCCCATCGTGGTCTGGGCGGTCCCCGGCAAGACCCCCGCGCCGGTCTACCAGGTGAAATCGTGGGGAGAAACGTTTGCCCATCATACCTATTTTGAGATACACTTATCAGAGATCTCCTGGCAACAGGATTTCGATCCCCTGCTGCTGGTCCTGGCTCCCTATTTCCGGGGCGTACAACGCGAGGATCTGGTCGCCATCGGCGAGCGACTCTATGCGGTAGCGGATCCCGAGCAAGGCAAGGTGTTGCTGGCCTCGTTCCTCGCCTTGAGCCAGCAAACGTTTGGAAGTATCCAGGAGGTCCTCGCGACCCTCCTGGAGAGATTGGGGTTGCTTATGATGGATATCGAGCAGGCTATCGTCGAAAGCCCATTATACCAGTCCGTGATGGCGCGCCAGATTGCCGAGAGTCGCGCCGAAGCCATGGCTGAAGGCGAAGCTAAGGGCAAAGCCGAAGGTAAAGCCGAGGGTGAAGCCGAGGGACTCACGAAAGCCATCGCGACCCTCTGGCAGACCACATACCAGAGTGCGTTACCCGCCGACATCGCCGCTGTGCTGCCCACCTACCCGGAGCAGCAGTTGCTGGCGATCCTCAGCGCCATCGGCGCGCGATCCACCGTAGACGAGCTGCGCGCCACATTCCATTGGTGAGGCGTCGACGCGGGGCGCGGCCATCACCGCCGCTCCTCGCGCCCATCCATTGCGCCACCCACGCTCGGTGATAATCGGTATCAACCGATTTCAACCGATTTCGTGCAATGAGCCCATGCTTGGAATTCATAGGCGTGCGGTGGCCGGGTAATCGGCGGACAGTCACATCCTCAACGGCGCGGCGCGAGGGCAGCCTGGATTGCCAGAGCCACCGCGTCGGGGGGGAGCGTCGCGTCGAGCACCAGCCAGCGCGCGGGAGATTGCGCGGCCAGCGCGAGATACGCCGCGCGGACCCGATGATGGAAAGCCAGATCCTCATCGTCCAGGCGGTTGCGGTCTGCGGGGTCCAGGATCTGTTGTTTGCGCGCCAGACCCACCTCAGGCGCGAGGTCGAGCAAGATCGTCAGGTCGGGTTCCAGGCCACCGGTGGCAATGGCGATCGCCGCTTCAATCTGGTCGTGATCCAGTCCGCGGCCGCCACCCTGGTAAGCGCGCGTCGCGTCGGCATAGCGATCGCAGATCACCACGGTTCCCATGGCAAGCTGGCGGCGGATCGCCGCGACCAGTTGCGCGCGCGCCGCGTTCATCAGCAACAACTCAGCCGCCGCCGTCACCGGCTCGGGATCTCTGTCGCTGGCGGGGGGCACCAGGCCAGCGACGGCGCACGCCGCGCGCGTCGCATCGGGGTGCAGCACGACCGCGCGGATCGCTTCCGCCAGCGGCGTCCCCCCTGGCTCGCGCGTCAACCACACGCGCTCACCGCGCGCGGCCAACTCGGCCGCCAGCCGCCGGGCCTGCGTCGATTTCCCGGTTCCCTCGACACCTTCCAGCGTAATGAACATGCGCGCCTCTCACACCTTATGGTATCTCGCCGCGACGCCCTCGCTGCCATCTGGCAACGTCACGACTTCCATATCACCGAAGAGATTGGGCGCGGTGGTCAACATCAGACGCAACAGTTTTACCGCGAAACGACGGATCTCCGGTTCCGTCCCCGCCGCGCCGCGCAACTCGATGATATGGCGGAGCGCGCGCGTATTGACCGAGAAGACCAGCTTCGTCTCCGTCGCGTTGGGGAGGACACTCCGCGCCGCCTCACGCGCCATCTTGCGCCGCTCGCGCTTCGCGAGTTGCGGATAGCTCGCCTCGATGATACCCGACAAGCGGTCAGAGAGCGCCACATAGGCCGCGTGCGCCGCCGCGATCGCCTCGGACCAGATCGCGTGGAGTTGTGGATCGCCCGCGATCACCGCTGGCTCGACGAAATCCACCTGCGATTCATCGACATAGCGCTGACTCAGTTGCGAGATCGCCGTGCCAGCGCGATGCCGGACGAGCTCATGCGTGAAGCTGCGTGAAACACCCGTAATCAAAAAATTCCAGACGGCATGCTCCAGCACTGAGCCGTGCTGCTGCTCCAGGATGTTCTCCAGATATTCATGGTTCGTTCGACGGCCCTGGCTCGTGCCGAGAGACATATAGCAGATGCGCCCCGCCAGCTCGGCGATGCGTTCGGCGCCGACCTCGGTATCCGTCTGCCACGACGTCGCGTTATCAGCCAGGAATTGATCGATCGCAGCGGTGGCGATCTCAGACCGCCCGATGAGATAGATCGTGGGTTCTCGGATAATCTGCATCACTCACTTCTCCTTGCGGCGCGTGCTCCGGCGCGGCTCCTCGGCAACGCGCGCGCTGCGGCGCGCCACGAACTCTGGATCATCGAAGATGCGGCTCATCGTCGGTAGCCGCTGCTCCTGATATTTGGAAGCGCGACGTCTGGCATAGGGCAGCGTCGCGGCGCTGCTGAGCGGCTCGAAGCTGAGCTGACAGATGCGCATGCCGGGGTAGAGAGCTACGGCAATATTGTTGAGATTGCTGATCTCGAGCGTCACATTGCCCTGGAAGCCGGGATCGATGAAACCCGCCGTCGAGTGAATGATGATGCCCAGCCGCCCCAGGCTGCTGCGGCCGTCAAGCTGGCCCACCAGGTCATCTGGCACCACCAGGCGTTCCAGGGTTGTCCCCAGCACGAATTCGCCAGGATGGACGATGAAGGGGGTAGCAGCATCACGCCGCACCATCGCCCAGATGTTCTCGAACGTCGCCGGATCCATCGGATCAATCAGCGACGTGCTGGTGCGATTGAAGATCAAAAACTCGTGGCCCAGCCGGAGGTCGATCGACGCAGGCTGGATCTGGAGCTCGGCATCTTCCAGGGGCTCGATGACGATATCACCCCGGGCGATGCGTTCAGTCAATTCATGGTCAGAGAGCATCTTGGCGCGCTCCCCCTTCATCGTGATTGTGGCGCGGCCCCAGCTCATCCAGTGCCGCCAGCGTCAGGGTTGCCGCGACGATCGCCGCCGTCTCGGCCCGCAGAATGCGCGGCCCGAGCGCGACTGGCCGCGCGCCCGCCGCCACCGCCCGCGCGATCTCCGACGGCGCGAAACCGCCCTCGGGACCGATGAAGAGGTGGATCGCGCGCGCGCCACCGCCACGACCTGTCACCTGCGCCAGCGCGTCGGCGATGCTCAGCGAACGGGGATCTCCCACGTCTTCCCACGCGATCAGGGCAGCGTCCTCGCCGACGCGCTCCAACGCGGTGGCCAGAGAGAGCGGCGGTAAGACGTCGGGATAGCGCCCACGGTCAGATTGCTCCGCCGCCTCGCGCGCAATCGTCGTCCAACGCGCCTGCCTCGCGGGGCTACGGTCCGCCAGCCCCGCCAGCGTCCGTTCGGTGATGAGCGGGACAATCGTCTGGACGCCGATCTCGGTGCCTTTCTGGATCACCCAATCAAACTTATCGGCTTTGAGTAAGCCCACAGAGAGGAGCACCCGGGCGCGCGGCTCGGTCTCCACGGGAGCACGCGCCACGACCACCCCAACCACCCGCTCACGATCCACCCGGGTCAGCCGCATGGTGTAGGCCATGCCACTGCCATCCAGCAGCGTCATTGTATCATCTGGCCGCAATCGTAAAACCTGGCGCACCTGGTGGGCGATGCCCTCGGGCAGCACCACCTCGCCGACGGTCGTCAGCACTTCGGGCCGCACGAAGAATCGACCCGCGCTCATTCCGCGCGCCTCCCGATCAGCCTCAACCAATCGCCTTCCTGCAAAACGCGCACATCGCGTAACCCTGCCGCCAACAACGGACCCTCGGCCTCCGCGCGGCGCTCCGCCAGGATGCCGCTGGTAATCAGCGTCCCTCCCGGCGTGGTCGCCGCCAGCAAAGTTGGCGCCAGCCCACCAATCACGCTGGCCAGAATATTCGCCACGACGACCGGCGCGGGATCGATCGCCCGCACGTGGCCTAACGCGACGAGCGGATCTTCTCCCGGCGCGGGCGGGGGGGGGATCGCCAGCGGCAGCCCTGCCGCGCCCAGATCCAGCGTCCCATGCAAAATCGTGCAGCGGCCTTCCACATTATTCAGCCGCGCGTTGGCGCGCGTGGCCGCGACCGCTTCGGCGCTGAGGTCAATGCCCACCCCCGCCACCGCGCCAAGTTTCAATGCCGCAATCAACAGGATGCCCGAGCCACAGCCGACATCCAGCACGCGGTCGCCGGGCCGGACCGTCGTCTCCAGCGCCTCCAGGCAGAGCCGCGTCGTGGGATGGGTGCCCGTGCCAAACGCCATGCCGGGGTCCAGGGCGACGACGACATCTGTCGGCGCGGATTCGGCCTCCGCCAGCCGCCAGGTCGGCGCGATGATCAGGTGGCGGCCGACGCGCGTCGGCGCGTAGCCAGCCTTCCAGGCTTCCGCCCAATCGGCCTCGTCCACCGTCCGTGTCGCCAACTCGCCAACATAGCCCGCGCCGATCTGGCCTAAATGCCAGAGCGCCGCGCGCAACCGGGCAAGCGCCGCGGTCGCCTGGTCGTCGTCGGGCAGATAGGCTCTGACGGTGACCGGCGCATCGGGTATCGGCCGCCAGCGTTGCCCCTCATCCTCCAGCACATACGGCGCATCGAGCGCGACCCCATTGGCCGCAATCGCCGCCAGCGCCTCGCTGACGGGTTCCACGGCCTCGGGGTGCGCCGTGATACTCAACTCAATCCAGCGCATGCGTCTGCCTCACGGTCACAGGTGGCGTGGAGTGTAGCGCGGTGGCGAAGAAGTCCGCTACGCGCCGACAATACTCCAGTCGATCGACAAAATAGCCGCCACAGTGCGCCGCGCCCGGAATCTGCCAGAACGTCTTCGGTTCCGCGGCCGCGGCATAGAGTTGCGCGGAATGATAGGGTGGCACCGTCTGGTCGGCAGTGCCGTGGATCAGCAAGAGCGGACGCGGCGCGATATGCGCCACCTCGCGGAGCGGCTCCACCTGGGCGAAGTGGTAACCAGCGCGCCAGCCCAGCATCGGATCCAGCAGGTGGATCAACGGAACGGCGGCCAGAGGGACCGCCTTGTGGATGGCGTCATAGGCAATTGCGCGATGGGTGGCGAAAGGGCTATCAGCAACGACCGCGCGAATGCGCTGATCACGCGCGGCGGCCATAATGGTCACCGCAGCCCCCATCGAGAAGCCAATCGCCCCGATCGGCGCCTGCCCGGCCCGCGCGGCCGCGAAGTCCACCGCGCCAAGCAGATCATCCACCTCGTGGAAGCCGAGCGTCACCGGCGAACCATAGCCGACCCCGTGGCCATAAAAATCGACCAGCAGCAGCGTATGTCCGGCGCGGTACAGCCATTTACCGATACCCAGCATATCGGACTTATTGCGGCGATAGCCCGAGCTGGCGATGATGACGGAGCGTGGCGCGGCGCCCCCGTCCGCCCCGATGTGATCAATCCACCAACCGCGCAACATATGCGCGCCACTGGCATCCGGGAAGGTCACCTCCGTGAACGGGAGATCCAGTTCCCAGGGGGTGAAAGTAAAATTTTGACTCGGCTCATCGGGTTCGGGGCGCGTCAACATCTCGACAAAGAAGTACGCGAGTGAGAAGAGTCCCGCGCCGGTCAGCGCGCCCAACGCGCCGGTCGCCGCCAGGATGCGCCGCGAGCGCGTCCGATTGCGTGGCACAGCCAACATTCCCTCCAGCTCTTATGCGGATGCCAGGCGTCCGCCAGGGATACGCGCTCTGGTGCTCAATGGCGAGGCGCGCACAACACTCTTCTTATTATATGTCTCGCATGGGTCGAAGCGTCGCGCCGTATAGGAGATTGGGAGCATGACGGACGCGTGCGCCACAGCGATCCACAGTCGGCCGCCAACCGGGCCATGTAGGCACCAGGCGATCGTTTGTGCGGTTAGACAAGTGACCTAAATGGCATCGACATTGCTCATTCAGATATGAGATGGTAGGCTTCATAGCAAATGTCTTCACTCGAATACCTTGTGTGGCGCTGACTGGCGATCTTTTTGTCGAACAGATGACCGATACGTGGGCTCGTGCGTTGTATCCTATGAGAAGCGATACACACCGTAGTCGACACGCTTGTTTCAGGGTGAGAGGAAGAGGAGATGGCAGCAGTTCGCTCAAATGTCAGTAACGCTGAAGGGCATGATGAGATGACGAAGGGCGGCGTGCGGAAACGCGTGACCCGACCGGATATCACGGACCCAACCGCCTCTGGCAGCGGGCCAATCGCCATACCAGTGCGACCGTCGCGGCCGGTCAATGTGCGCTCGGCGACCAAACCGGTGCTGCCCGCGCTACCACCGATCGCGTTGCGACGCGCTCCGTACGCTTATCAACCACTGGAGACTACCGCGCAGATCGGCTGGCGCGTGCGTATGGCGCGCATCTGGATCCAATGGCACATCGTGGTCGCGCTGGTCGCGCTGGTCGCGGCCATCACCACGACGCTGACCGCCCAGAACCTGCAGGTTGCCGAGATCTGGCTCTGTTGTTTTGCCCTTGGGTCGGTGGCGATCTGCGCCGTGGCGTTCCGCGCCCTTGACTATCAGGCGCCTGGCGGCGCGGCGATCTTGATGAGCATCAGCGACGGGTTTGCTCTCGTCGTGACACTGCTGTTGCTGGGCATCAACGCCGAGAGCCTGGCGCTACTCCCCGGCACCCTGCTGATCATCGCCATCCTGGCCAACGCCCGCGTCGCCATCTTCGCCGGTATCGCCAACTTCCTGATCTACCTGGGCTTTTATCTCTTTGGGGATTCGACGGGCACGCTTCTGGATACGCGCATCTGGTTGGACGGCCATTCGATCCTCCTCGCCCATGCCCTGTTGTTGGCGATCGGTGGTGTGCTCTTGCTGGTGGCAATCGGATTAGTGACGCGGCAACTGCGCCAGGCACTGGCCCAGGTGGCCGCGTTGGATTATGCGGTCCGCGTGGCGGAGCGACGCGCGCGCGCCAAACGCGAAGTGATCGATCACGATGCCATTGCGCTCCAAAGCATGCTGGTCCGCACGCTGCGTGGCGCGCCTCCCCAACCGGTCAAGACCAGCGAGGATCTGGCGCCATTGGCGAATATGATCCACGCCGTCAATCAACGTTTGCCCGGCTTACTGCGCGATCGCGAGATGCGACTCCGGCTCGAAAGCGCCATTCGCGATCTGGGCGATGCACTGGAGAAGAGTGGGGCGGGATTCGCCTGGTCATGGCCAGCGCTCAGCGGCACACCTCTCGACCGCGTCATCACATTGTTGCAGCCAGTGACGCAAGAGCGGCCAACCGCCTGAGGCCGCAGCGTCTGGCGCGGCGCCTGCTGCTTGACAGCACCTTCCTGGGGTGCTAGCATTTCTGGAGATACTTGCTGGGCGATGGGGCCTGGCATGATGCATGTAGGCAATCGGCGAGAGCAACGGGCTGATGCCCGAGCACGATTGCGGACACGTGGGAGCGCCGATGCTGGCGCGCACCAGGAGGAACGCATGACATACCACCTAAAAGATGCCCCACAGCGATCATACAGCGAAGTTGACCAGGATACCTGGCGACGACTCTGCGCGCGACAGCTCGCGCTCGTTGAAGGCCACCTGCCTGCACTCTATCAAGAAGGCCTCGCGCGGCTGGAATTGCCCCTCGACCACCTGCCCGTCCAGGAGGTGATGAGTGAGCGTCTCCACCAGCTCACCGGTTGGCGCCTCTCCAATGCGCAGGATGAATACCTGGGGCATTTGGATTGGTTTATCCACCTCAGCCAACAGCACTTTCCGGTCACGGACTATATTCGCAAACCGGAACATCTGGAGTTCACCCCACTACCAGACCTCTTCCATGAGTACTTCGGCCACCTGGCCTGGATGACGTTGCCACGCTACAACGAGGTCGTCAACCGCTTCACGCGCCACTTCCTCGCCGCCGAAACCAAGGCTGAACGCGACGCCATCGCCGATTTGTGGTGGTTCTCGATCGAGTTTGGGCTGGTGCGCGAAGATGGCGAGATCAAACCCTTCGGCGCGGGCATCCTCTCATCACCGGGCGAGTTTCAGCATGCCATGCAATCGCCCGAACTGCACCGGCCGTTCTCGCAAGAAGGCGCTTCGGCGGCACAGGCACGCCCCTACGCGTTCCATGAGCAATACTTTGTCCTCGATGGCTTCGAACAACTGGAAGCCATGACCGCCAATTGGTGACCGACCTATTATGCAGAGCCAGGCGCCCACCGCGAGGTCAAAATGGTGGGCGCCTGGCTCTTTGTTGGCATGGTGTTGAATGGTATAAGGAGATCTCGCTACGCGAACT
>DAIDHM010000075.1 GCA_027459705.1 Ktedonobacteria bacterium
TGGATACAGTCGATTTTCCCCTGACCATCGAGAAAGTTCGCGCGAGGTTTGGACAGGACCTGTCCGACCAGGTGTGGAACGTCATCTGGAATTACCCATTCCCAGACCGGCTCTATCCTGCTAGTCTGGCAGTTCTCAAACAATTGCGCGACCGGGGTATCGAGCTAGGGATCGTTTCTGATGGCGATATGGTCTATCAACCTCATAAGATTGCGGAGAGTGGTCTAGAGAATGCAGTAAACAGCCATGTCAAAATCTATGTGCACAAACAAGAACATCTCGACGAGATTCTGGCCTGGATCCCGGCAACTCATTATATTTTTGTTGATGATAAAGCCGCGATCCTGGGTGATATCAAACGGAGGCTGGGTGCTCGCGTCACGACCGTCCATGTCCGCCAGGGGCACTATCGCGACCAACCCGGTACGCCAGCTCCAGACGTCACCATCGAGCATATCGCCGATCTGTTGAGAAGGAATCTCGTCTAACACATCCGGTCAGGATTGCCTGGTTTTTGTGGATACATCGCCAACAAAGGTTTGCGCATCACACGTCGGCTTTCCATGAAGTGTCAATCAGGCGTAGTAATCCATAACCTGAGTGAGCAGAGAATGCCCTTTTCAGCGCGGATGAGCGCGCGCACCACAAAATTCTGGCGCACCGGCCACCGCGTATGCTATAGTGAAGGGGTCCGCTCGGGGGCGATCCATTCAAAAGGAGTACCATTGTCAAATGAGTGAAATGTACACGCGTATTCAAGACTTGCGCCGCCAGGTCGAGGAAGTTCAGGTGCGTCTTTGACCTCGTTAACAAGGTCAATGAGATCGCCAAATTAGAAGAACTCACCTACGCACCTGACTTTTATGCCGATCGCCAACGCGTCCAGGAGGTTATGCAACGGATTGCGGCATTGCGCGATGAACAGACAACCTGGAACAGCATGGTCGAGCAACTCACCAGCCTCGCTGAACTGCAAGAAATGCTCGATAATGAGCCAGACGACGAGTTGAATGCCGAGATCTCCGAGCAATTGAAGGTGATTGAAGCGCGCTTCGCGAAGCTGAAACTCGCAATGGTCCTCAATGGCGAGCATGACCCGAGTGATGCCATCCTCACCATCCATGTTGGCAATGGGGGCGTGGACGCGCAAGATTGGGTGGAGATGCTCCTGCGCATGTATCTGCGCTGGGCTCAGGCACACAATTATAAGACTGAGATTCTGGATCTCTCTCCAGGTGAAGAAGCCGGACTGAAGAGCACCACCATTACGGTCAGCGGTCGTTATGCCTATGGATACCTGAAAGGCGAAGGGGGCGTCCATCGACTGATCCGCCTGTCACCCTTCGATGCAGCGCATCGCCGACAGACCTCGTTCGCCAAAGTCGAGGTCCTACCAGAAGTAGAGCGCGCCGATAGCATTGTCATTCGCCCGGAAGATCTGGAGATTGACACGTATCGCGCCACCGGTGCGGGCGGCCAGCATGTCAATAAAACCGATTCGGCTGTGCGCATGCGCCACATCCCCACGGGTATTGTCGTGACGTGTCAAAATGAGCGATCGCAGATCCAGAACCGTGAAGTGGCGTTGCACATCCTGCGGGCGAAGTTGCTGGAATTGCAAGAGCAGCAACGACTGGCGGCGGAGGCTAAGATGCGCGGCGAGCATATCGAAGTGGGGTTTGGGTCGCAGATACGCACCGTCACGCTCAATCCTTATACCCTCGTCAAGGATCACCGCACCAATCAGGAGATGGGCGATACATTGGCCTATCTCAATGGCGAGGTTGATCCATTTATTGAAGCTACCCTCGCAGCCAAGATGCATTGATTGTCGCGCGCGCACTCCTCACATGAGTCAGGTGTGTTGGGTGCGTGAGACATCCAATCACTCAGAGCAAAAATGGCAGAGTATGGTAAGGACTTCCGTGCCTTGCTCTGCCATGTTCTATGCAACAGAGTGCGTTGCTCAAGCGAGGCTCGTTTGTACGGCAAATTGAATGAGGCGATATATCAATCGCTCTGCCCCTTCCCAGCCGTTGCGCCACGCGATACAATGCCTATAGATGCTGCGCGATTGTCCGTGCATTACTAACACAAAGCTGGAGGATGGACGGGAACGTCGCGCAATTTTCCGCATGCCGCCACACACTGGCGAGATTATTCGTAGAGCGAGGTCTCATCACTATGCAATGCACGCACTGTGGACGCATCCTCACTCCCTCCCAGATCGCCTCCGGGAATTGTCCCAGTTGTGGCGCTGCGATCGTTACCGCGCCACCTACCGCACATATGCCTCAAGCTGCCGTGACTGAGGATTCCACCGTCATCGCCCCCACCGCGTTGAGCGACCCGGCTCCCGCGACGACCGTCGCACCGACCGCAGCTCCACACCTTTGTCCGCAATGTGGTCGCGCCTTGACCGCCGCTCATTTCGCGGCTGGCGCCTGTCCGTCTTGCGGCCAGGTCCTCGTCGCCCCTGCGTCTGTCGCTGCGGTGGAACCTGCCGCTACCTCTGAACCCGTCGCCGCCGCAGAACCCGTCGCGGCCGTCGTAGAGCCTGCCGCTACCCCTGAACCCGTCGCGGCCGTCGTAGAGCCCGCCGCTACCCCTGAACCCGTCCCGGCCGCCGCAGAACCCGTCGCCGTCGCCGCAGAACCCGTCGCCGTCGCCGCAGAACCCGTCGCTGCCGTTGTAGAGCCTGCCGCTACCCCTGAACCCACCCCGGCCGCCGTAGAGCCAGTCGCGGCCGTCGTAACGCCTGTCGCTATCCCTGAACCCACCCCGGCCGCAATGGAGCCGGTTGTCGCCACGCCAGCACCTGTCGCCGCTACGCCAAAGAGTGCGGCGCAACCGCTTCCTCCGCCGCCTATCGCTAAAGTATTCGAGAATCCTCCCCCTCCTCGACAGCGCAGTCCCCTCTTGATCATTATCTTGATCATCGTTGTTCTGCTAGCAATCATCGCTGGCGCCTATGCATTGATTACGCGGTCGGGGGGGACATCGACCGGGGCGGCGGTGGCTACGGCAACGCTCGCGCCTACCGCTACTCTTGCGATCCCCACTCCTACACTGATTGCCGGGTTGCCGACTCCGGCCACAGGCTTCAGCCAATTCGCGAGCGCCGATGGCACGTATGGACTGAACTATCCTGCATCATGGGTACTCACAACTCAGCCAGTGACCACAGGGACGACCACGACCACCGCGCAGATCTTCGCCAATCCCGATCTCAGCGCTGCTCTTTTGATTGCGCCGATCGCTGCGCAATTTGATCCCAAGTCGTACCAGACCTTGATTCAAACGGCGTTTCAAGGTGTCAATGGCGCGACGAATGTCCAGATCAGTACACAGCCCACAAGCAGCACACTGGGCGCGAATACCTGGGCGGAGTTGACGGGGTCTTTTACGTATCAAGGTCAGTCGGAGAACGCTATCGCACTCATCGGGGTGCATAACCAGCAAACCTATGTCATCGCATTCTATGCAACCAACGCCACATTCAGCACCGCGCAGACGGACTTTTTTTTGCCAATTGCGCAATCATTCACGTTTCTAAAATAATCGGCGCGCCAGCGGCGGATCGCGTAAGATCCGCCGCTGGCTTTATGATCGACACCCCGGCCTGGCAGTCGATTTCTCGCATTCCCAACTATCACGTCGCGCAGTGACCAATGCACACCCTTAGGTCCGGTTTTAGGCATTGCAGGGTGGCTCGCTGTGTGCTAGCGTACTATATGAAGGGCATACAGGAAGGCTGGGTTGCGCAACCCAATGGCAATTTCTGGGTGATCAGCCGCTGGTGTGGCGATTCTTTCAGGTTTTCGTCAAGTCATCAGGATCGAGGAATGAGAGCATGCGCTGCGGATATTGTGGTCGTCGACTGACCGATGCCGCACAGGCAATGGGATATTGCCCGAGTTGCGGCACGCATGTGGATATGGCCGAAGCACCGGTTGCCGCTGGCAATATTCCCTCGGTGCATGGTACACCAAGCGGGTATGCTCAGGCGAGCAAGAGCGGATCGCGAAGCACCAGTCAGCGCATTGTGGATGCTGGGCCACCGCTCTTCCCCGAAGCGCTGAATAATGGGCGCATGTCTGGCGCCAGATCGGCAGCGGACCTGCCGCCTGCCGTGGCACAACATCCACCATACGCTGTTTTTCCACCTGATGCTCAGTCTGATCCCGCGACAATCTATCCACCTCATCCGCTCAGCAGGTCGCGCCAGCAATCTGCCGCCATTCCTCTCGGACCTGTGCCAGCGTCACCCTATGAATTGGCTACGCCACCAGCGGCGGTCGTCAGCGTCCGCCGTCGCGGTAGTTTCGTGCTCTATCTCTTCATCGTGCTCCTCATGGTGTTTTTGGCAAGTTTTGGGACGCTCTTTATCGCGGGAACACAGGGGAGCGGTCCTTTCGCGGCCTATTTTCAACGCCATGGTCTTACCATAACTACGGGACTTTCCGTTACCGCGACCTCAATTGCGCCCACGGCAACCGCGCTGCCCACGGCGACGCCGCTACCCACGGCGACCCCTGTGCCCACGGCGACCCCTGTGCCTACAGTCCCGCCCGCACCACCAAATTACGCTACCTACACCAGCACAGATGGCGTCTTCGGCGTGAATTATCCATCGGCCTGGAGCGAATCGAGCAATCCAGCGAGTAACCTGATCAAATATCAGTTCATCTCGTCGGACCAAAGTCAAGTAGTGCAGATTACGGAGTATGCCAGCGGCACCACCTTCGATCCAACCCAGATCGCCGCCTATCTCCAAAGTTATGTCAGTGCAACGCCAGGCACGGCATCTTACCAGAATAGTCAAGATGCGACAGGAAAAACTATCGGCGTGAACCAGTGGCAAGAAGCGCAAGCGACCTATACGATCAACAGCGCGCAGCAAAACATCATTGGTCTGGCGATCACGCACGCGAACCAGGGATTCTTGATTATATACGCAGCGCCCGCTGGCAATTTCGATACCTCAAGTGGGATGGCTTATGACACGATCGTGAAATCTTTCACATTTCTCCATTGAGGTTTTGTCGCATACTTCAGGGAGGCGGCGTCCATTGCGGTGGGGCGCCCGGGCTTTTGTTTGCCTGGAGGTCTTATTCTCTATGTATTATCCACCCCCCGATCCGGCGCAGGACGGAATCTCAACCGATATCCATCGTCGCGTCGAACCACCTGATGTTTCGCCCCCCACCCAGCCTATGGCGCCTGTCCCGACACCTCGACCAGTCATTCGACGGTTGCAGGGGAATCCTGATCCTTATGCTATCAACGCCATTCCACCGGTGGCCGCACCACCGCCGCCCCAGCCACGAGCCCCAGCATCGATGCGCGCGTTGCTCCTGGGCGTCCTGACGGCCTTCATTGTGGTGGGAATGGTCCTCGGTGGTGCCCTGTATGTGATGGGACGGACCGATCTGTTCACGCGCTTCACCGGTCAGGCGCACTCTACCCCCAACCCCACCGTTCCGACGCTGGGGGTGGCCACACCTGTCGCGCCGGTACCCACGACCACACCGGCGCCCATTGCAACGCCGATTGCCACGGCTACACTACTACCCCAACCAAGCGAAACCCCCATTGCCGCTACTATGATACCCAGCACACCCGCCATCACGTACGCGACCACCACTGATCCCCAGGGAATCTGGCGGATCAATGCTCCATCGGATGCGCAAGTGACGCCAGGCAGCTATCCGATCCTCGGTGTGCAAACCCCTGATGACCAGTTCGCGCTGGCGGATGGCGCATCCCTGACCATCTATGATCTCGCCGCGCCGATCTCGACCGCGCAGGCGCAAGGAGTGCTGGATACCATTGCCAGCGCGGAAGGTATCACCGCCGTCACCATCATTCAGCAACCGCGCCAAATGGTTATCGGCACGAATAGCTGGAGCGAGACACTCATCAGCGGCAATTTGCAGGGGCAAGTGATCGAGAGCGAGCTCCTCTACGCGCCACATGGGCAGGGTGCCATAGCTATCAATTGCCTGGCAGTTCAATCCAGTTTCGCCACAACGTCGCAACAACAATTTCTCCCGATGGAGCAGAGTTTTACGTATTCGCAGGGATGATTGATTGCATGGGTGTGGAGTGATAAGCATATAATATCTGCATACACCCAGGCAGGAGGATTCAGCATGGAGACTCGACCGCGAACACGGCAGCCAATCCAGGCAAACCCAACACCGCGTGGACGAACCGGCATGAGCATCATCGGCTCACTCCTCGTACTTTGCGGCATCGGCCTATCCGCGTGGGTTGCTCGCGGTGGCCCCACGATCAACACCACCCCCAGCACCATAGATGTCACCAAGCAATTGCGACCAATTGGGACCGCACCTGCGACGTTTTCCATTTATCTTGATAGCAAAAATCAGTTCGCCCTCTTTGTATCTACAACATGGGGGCATAGCGCAACGACCTTTACGATTGATCAGCAGACGGCTCCCGCGACGACCTTCGCGCCTCCTGGTGTCAAGACCCCCAGTTTAACGATTGCTATTTTCCCGCAACCGCTCGCGCAAGATCAATTTCTGCTATCCTTTGGGGCGGCGATACAGCAGAGCGAAGGTGGCACCTACACACCGCGCAATACCATAGACACGGTGTATGGCAATCATAGCTGGCATGAATATGATGGGACGTTACTGCTCAACGGCACAACTCTTTCGATCACCGCCCTGATCCGTGACTACCATGGGGGCACGGTGCTGGTCTATTATGATGATTTGTCTCTGACCTTTGCCGGCTCGCAGAAACAGGATTTCATCCCAATGTTGAATAGCCTGGGTCTGTCAGGTGATCAATAGTCGACCACGACATGAATGGGGTAAGGCGCCAGGCGCGACCGGCCATCAAGCGCGCGCAATTCAATCACGAATGCCGCGCCGACAATCTGCGCGCCCAGGGTCTCCATCAATTTCATGGCCGCGAGTGCCGTCCCGCCGGTCGCCAAAAGGTCGTCGACGATCAAGACTCGTTCACCTGGCTTTATCGCATCAGCGTGGACCTCGACGATATTGGTGCCGTATTCCAGGGCATATTCGCGCGAGATAGTGGTGTAGGGAAGCTTGCCGCGTTTGCGGACAGGGACGAAGCCGGTCCCGAGCTGATAAGCGAGTGGCATTCCAAAGAGAAAGCCCCGCGATTCGATCCCAACAATATGGTCAATTCGCTCTGCTGGGTGGTCTGGTGCCGCGCGAAAAGGCGCGCTTAACGCGTCAATTGTCTTGTGCAGCGCCTGCGCATCGCCCAGAAGAGGCGTAATATCACGGAAGATTATGCCTGGTTCTGGAAAATCCGGTATGTCGCGGATGTACGGCTTGAGTTCGCGCGCGAAATCTGCCATGGTCGCTTGTTTCCCCTTTGTGCGGTATCGATCCCCTATCAACTACCATACTGTACCACGCAGACCGACGCAAGCTCTGGATACCCTAAAACACACTTCCGGATACCTCCCGCCTGCGATTGTCCTAGCCCAAACGGGAACTCCATAACAAAAATGGGGAATCAGGCACTATATGCCTACAGGGTATTGGTAAAGACACAATCCATGGGGAATACATACCAAGACATCGCGGTACCACTCTGCAACTGGTCGCGAGTGGTGACCATAGGTGCGGGCCAACGGCGCGGACTATACCAAGCGAGAAGAGGAAGGAACCGGGGGATAGCGGGAGAGACAGCGCACGATGTTTCACCAGGTCCGACCACCCCTGGCTGCGAATGGGGTAAATGGTGTGTTACACTGCACTCCAACTACTCCATCACCAGAAACGGGATGTACTACCATGATGCGCCGTGAACAAGGGATACCTTTCACCACACGTTGGAGCCAGGTTGGTCGACAGCATTTCGTTGTCGTGACGATCGTGGCCGCGCTCGTTGGCGTCGTAGGTGCCGTGCTGAGCACACTCTCCGTTGGTCCCTTTCAGTCACTTGCCGATGTCGGGGGTCGCAACGGATCGGACCAGTTAGCGTTCTTCTTTCCCGCAGCACAATACATTTTGAATGGGCACCCATTCCAAATATATGCGGTACGTTTTTTGGGATACCCCAACTATAACCCACCGCTCAGCACCATCTTGATCGCGCCCCTCCTTGCCATTGGTCAAGCGTTTTTACCTGGGAGCCAGGCGTGCGTAGCCGCTGGTTATGCCAGTGTCGCGTGCCGACCGTTGCTCGGATTCGTCGCCATCGCGTTCATCCCCTTCGTCATTATGCTGGGAATCGCACTGGTTGCGGCGTTGCGCGCCAGCGACCCAGACATCGGCCAGGGGCAATTGTTGGTAGCCTATGCCCTGGTGCTCTTCTCGCCGTTGGTCTGGCAAGATTTCACGACCTGGTGGCATTTCGAACAACCCATGATGCTCTTTTTCTTCGTCGCTGGCATGACGCAGTTGCGGCAACGGCCATGGTTGGCGGGCGTTTTGTTGGGGCTGGCGTTGCTCTCGCGCACCACCGCAGCGGTGCCCCTCATTGCAGTGCTGGTTATGTTGCTGCTACGGAGGGACTGGCCAAGATTGATGAAGTTGGTTGCGCCCATCGCGATCGTTGTCGCCATTGGCTTTGGCCCCTTCTTCCTCTTTGACCCACACGATACGATCTTTTCGCTGCTTACCTGGCGCGGCAGTGAGGCCGTTGGCAACTCGATCTGGTCGGTCCTATCGATCGGTCCACTCAGACCTATCGTGCCGCACCTGGATATCTTCGCAGCGGCGCTCCTGGCAGCCCTGGCAGGGTGGGCAGGCGTGTCACGTTGGCAGCTTGATCCCACGGACGCTGATGGGTGGGGTATCATAGCGCTCGCCGCACTTACCATCCCAATGCTCAGTAAAACAATCTGGCCTTACTATGCACTTGAGCCCTGGATGTTGTTGACGATTTGGGAATTTGGCACCTTGCGGCAGATGCCTAACGGCATATGGCGATGGCCAATTTTGTCGCTGATTGCGCTGGGACTCTCGCTGACACTAGGCCAGTACATCACGGTTGAGACCGGTGGTGGGCTATTACAGCGGCTGGTTGGTATCATCCAGTTCATCGCAATGGGCCTGGTTGGAGGGGCAATAATCGTACGGTTGGAGCATCGCTGGCAAACGAGGAGCAAAGAAAAAAATGGCCTATCGCTTGCGCAGGATAGATCACGTACTTCAAGTGCTGAGTCTTTCCATGGAGCGTAACTCACTCTGTGGACTTGAAGGATCAGGAGAAAAAACTTGGCACAATCAGAACCATTCCCGGCTGAATATCCAACTTCAACTGGGTGGCCGGTTGCCCCTGTCACTGAGGTTACCATGCTGCCCATAGCCGCCATGATCCAACAACGTGTCTGGGGAGTGGTCCGCTGCACGACCCAGATGCCATACCTTATCACAGAGATGAATGAGGTGGTTGCTAACTGGATCGATGCGGCCCGACCCACCGCGCTGGGACGACCACTCACAGAGGTTGTTCCGCTGGCACGCGGCGAATGGGTGGCAGCGATTACCCACACGATCGTCGCAGGTGAAAGCTCTGCTGTTCAGCGGCTCGTGGCGCAGTGGCCCGACGGGCGAGAGCGCGCACTCTCCATCTGCTGTTTGCCGATTTTTGAAGACGAATCATCGCATCCCACCTCTGTCATCTCGTTGATCGTCGATATCGAGCAACCTTCGGAAGTGGAGCCTACCGCCGATCAACTTTTGCAACAGGTCGGGATGAGTTGCGCTTTGCTGCCAGTGCCCATTTGGATCTTTGATGCACATGGCCATTTACGTACTGTCAATGAAGCGGCATTACGGCTTTTCGAAGTCACTTCCTTCGAGGCGTTCGTCGGACTGGTGGGGAGTACCGCTACCTCGCAATTTACGCGGCTGCAGCCACGCATTACGTCGGCACGGACAATCGCCAAAGCTACGGAAGATAGTACAATCGATGCCGTCCATCAGGCTGAACGCGCCCATCGCCCTCCTGATAGGCCCAGTTCCGCTCTGCGGCGCCGACAGCATGCCGCGGCCATCCGACCAGTGGAGTTGGCGTCACTGCGTGCTTTGCAGCGACGCTCGGTCACCGCGAATCAGATCGTGAGTTTCATACATCCGCGCACTAACTCGGAGTTGATTGTAGAATCCTCCGCTGCCCCGATACTCGATGCCAGTGGGAATATGTTGGGAGCTATTTTTGTCACGCTGGACATGACGGAGCGTATGTTACGGGACGGGCAACGTGACGCTATCATTTCGATGCTCGGCCATGATCTGCGCAATCCACTGACTCCCGCGCGCCTGTTGCTGCAACAGTTGCGCCAGACACTCGTTCGTGAAGGCGACTACGAGCACGAAGTGGAAGATATTGACAGTGTGTTACGCCAGTTGGGGGCGATCGATCAACTCTCCAAAGATATCGACGCGATCAGTGCGGTCATTCAAGGTGAGATGGCACACCTTCCACCGACGTGCGATGTCGTCGCCCTCAGTCAGGAGGTCGCCAATCGTCTAAAAAAACATCACCAGGAGGTGACCATTATAGTAGACGCGAACCAATCGCCTATCAAGGGGGTCTTCAGTCATAAACATCTCGAACGGGCAATGGTCATCCTGGTTGCCAATGCAGTCCAGCGCTCCGCACCGGGCAAGATCGTGACCATTCGCATTCGAGCGCAACGTGAACGCGTCAAGATCGAAGTCCGGGATCATGGACAACCACTCAGTGCGGAGCAATTGGCCAGTATCCGCGAAGTTCTCACGCGCAAAGGTGCGGCCCTCTCCAAATCTGACGGGACGGAATTGGATATCGCTATCGTGGAAACGATTCTCAGTCTCTATCGCAGCCAGCTGTTAGTCAATTCCACTCGTCAGGGAACCACATTTTGGTTCTCGCTGTCTCTCGCGCATGCCGGTCCCGCCCAGGTCTTTCAGGGATGACTCAGATCGTGCCAGGTAGCCCCAGACTGAGATCCATTGAAGATTTGCACAGGAAACGAGATCGCGACATAGACGTGGTCCGAAGCAGTAGCTGGCACTTGCAACAACGTCAAGAAGATGTTCTGCCCACCCGCCCACTGGGGGGTATTGTTGCCGGTCGCGCTCCTCAACCCGGCCTGTAACTGCGAGACATCGCGATTCAACTGACCTGCTCCAGTCACCTGCCAGTGCACACCGCCGTCCAGTGAGATACGCACGGCGTTGTCGCGCGTCACCCCGTAGACTACCTGTCCACCTGGAGTATTGAGCGCAGCAAGACTTGTGAAGGTCAGCGCGCCTTCGGCCACATTCGAGATCGCATGTAACGTTGAAGAACCAGGCGATCCGGTTGGTCCGGTGTCGCTCGCAAAGAGCCCCAGCGCAGTGCTGACATAAATCTTTGGATTGCTGGTATGGGTCACGGTCACGGCGTAGACATAATTTGTGACCAGGGGATCTGCTGTCAGAACGAGCCGAGTACCAACGTCCGTCCCGTGCCAGAGACCCTGGGTTGTCCCGATGAGAAAGTTTTCGGGGCAGTCTGTCTGACCACTGGGCGGCTGATTGCCACAAGCGAGATACGGGAGGAATGCTGTTACCTGGCCAGGAAAGGGTGGTGCGATATTCGTCCAGTGGGTCCCATGATCGAGCGTGCGATAGAGACCGGTATCAATCGAGTATGCATAGGCTTCTCCGGCGGTTTGCCACCCGGCGGCCACAAATAATAAACGCGGGTCAGGAATTTGACCAGCGCCACCGGTGGGCAGATGATTCCAGTGCAACCCATTATCCAGAGTGACGTAGACGCCCGCCGCACTCCCGTCCCCCAGGTTGTAACCCGTCGCATAGACAGTCGCACCAGCCAGCGGACTGATACTGACACTGGTCGCGACCAGCGTCGCGGCGATTCCACCCTGGCCATTGAGTCGACGCCAGGTGGCGCCCCCGTCATCCGAGACGAAAAAGCCGAAATGGGTGCCGACGTAGAGGTGATTGGGCTGTTGTGGATCCAGAGCGAAGGCGTGCACGTGATCGCCGGATCCTCCAGCAAACGGGTTCGAAGGTTGGTAGACCGTATTTTGGGCGTAGACTAATAAGATCGAGACAACGATCGCTAATCCAATTAAAATCAACAACCAGCGGTAGCGCATCGGCGCGGGTGGCGTCATGGTGACATCATCTCCCACCACCTGGCCAGTAGGTCCGGTGCCACCGCTTAATGTTGTCGCATCCTTTGCTCCTGGTTTGGATAGCTTACTGCTTGGTCCGGTCGTCATTGCAGTGTTCCGGTCTCTGGAGCCGTTGTGGTCTCCAACGGCTCAGCACTGATCGCCGTGTCCATAGATTCATGTACCAACGCTTTGCGGGCCCTAGATCGGGCCATGGCCCGCGCGGCGGATTGCGCCTGATCATGCATGCGCGATTGGCGTGAGACCATGACGATCAGCAGGATGGTGAATGCGATCGAGACGATTGTCACCAGCGCATAGGCAGCATCATTATCCCAAACCGTGTAATCGAGGAGAACGCGTGAAAGCAGCAGTGTTTGCAACATCAGTGAAGTTCCTCTCATCGGGTCAGCCAGCAGGCGACCAAACTGGGCAGTCTCCCATGGTTCTGCGAGCGGATGGTGGAAAAGCGAAGGCAGATAGTGGAGGCATTCGCAACCCGTCTGTTCACAGGACAGTGTCGACGAATTAATCAATCAGGTATGGATCTGGCGGTGTCGCAATTGCCTCCCATGTCGCGGGCTGGAGCACGGCGATGGAAGCGCCATTCATCGTCGCGGCGGTGACCGGGCCCACCACCGTCACCCAGGCATTATCCCGGGGCGCGCTCTCACCGGGCCCAGCGCGGATCAATAGGCCCAGCGGCTGCGCCTCGGCCATGCAGTGCGGCGTGACAAATCGTATGAGGAGCCAGGTACCAGTCGGAAGATCTGAACGATGTAAGGCGAATCCAGTGACCTGGACTGTCGAACCTGTCGCCAACTGGTTATGCGCGGTCTGATATTGGAGTTGCAAGATTGACGCTATCTGTACTCTACCAGGGGGCATGTTGGTGCCGTTCGGCAGGTTCGGTGCTGGCGCGGGGGCATGCACATACGTGATGACGACCTCATGTGCCAGGATGCTCGATGCTCCCAGGGTAAGAGGAGGAACCAGAATCCCCAGCGCACAGGGCAGGAAGAGCAAGGCGAGATCGGGACGGAAGCGTCCGCCTGGCAACCAGGCTAACGCAGGCACAATGCCGCGCTCCAGCGCCGCGGCGCCATCGGCCAGAGCAAGCACGAAGCTGACGATCACCGCCAGCCAGACTGTCCAACGGACGTTGGGGGCGATGTACAGATCGGTTTTGCCGCCCAGCAGCACCCAGAGAGCGACGACACACAAGCTCAGCCAAAGGGCGACGCGCAGCCACGCGCGCCCTGGTGGATCCGCATGGGAATGTTCAATCCCCGACGCTGGTCCGGTGATGGTCTGGTGCGTGGGTGAGGTCGGATGGGTCATGCTTGCGCCTCGGTCGTTGGTTCGCTGAGCACCGGCGTGGCCGCTGTCTCTCGCTTGGTGGCCTCTTCCGCATAGACACCGCGATATTGCGCGGGGAGCATCGATGCGATGGTACCCATCAGCTGATTCGTGGCCAAGATGAGGTCCTCCTTCGACACGCGCTTCCCGGTGGCCGTCAGCCGCATGGGTGGGCCATACCGGATATGGATGGTAGGTCGCCAGAAGGCGAAATGGCCCCCCTTGCCGACGTTTTCAGAACCCCATGTCGCCACAGGGATGATGGGCGCACCGCTCTTGATGGCGATTAACGCCAGGCCCTCGTGCGCGGCAATCAAGGAGTGCGTCTCGCTACGATGACCTTCGGGATAGATGATCAATACCTGCTCGGCTTTCAAGACTGCCAGGGCGTTGCGGATCGCTTCCATGTCGCCTTCACCACGACGGACAAAGAAAGCTTCCAGTTTGGTGAACAGCCAGCGAGCCTGGGGGTTGCGCGCGTACTCGGATTTTGCCATGAAATGTAAGAGACGCCGGGGAAGGAGCGCTACCGAGGGAATATCCCAAAAACTGAGATGATTGCTGGCCAGTATGACCGGTCCGCTAGCGGGGATATGTTCCAATCCGCGCACATCTAACGCGAAAAAGAAATGTCGCAGGACCAGGACGACCCGACGCAACGATTCATAAAATGCCGGACGTTCCCGCGAGCCCGGGACATAGACCGATCGACCGGTCGCGGGGGTGATGGCAGTCCGATCAGGGGTATCGTTCATGGACGACCTCCAGGATGCGTTCGACAACCTGGTCCACGCTCAGGTCATCAGTTGCGATGATTACTGTGTCTGGCATCTCTCGCATCTGCGCGCTATCTTCACGGTCGCGCCTGGCGATATCCTCACGGAGGAGATCGCGATCGACAGCCTGGCCACGCGCTGCGATCTCTGTGGCGCGGCGCGCGACGCGCGTTTCCAGGGCAGCGACCAAGACGATTTTTACCCGTGCATCTGGCAGGACCACCGACGCGATATCGCGACCCACCATCACGACGGGTTGGGCCGCGGCGATGGCACGTTGTGCCGCCCGCAATGCGCTCCTCACGCCAACGTGCGCCGCGACTTGCGACACGATGGCGTTGACGGCCTGCGTACGAATCTCCCAGGTGACATCGCGCGATCCCAGCAGGACTGTCGCCTGGCGGCCATCGGCGATGGTCGGCGGCACAATGCGCAAATCAAGCGCAACGGCGCATCGCGCACAGGCGTCGGCGTCTGTTGGACTGATTCCCTGCTCCAGGACCTCGAATGCCACCGCGCGATACATCACGCCGGTGTCCAGATACAGAATTCCCAGGCGACGCGCGACCATCTCCCCAATCGTGCTTTTGCCGGTAGCGACAAAACCATCGATGGCGATCTGCACGGGCAGGTCTCCGGTTGATGTCACGCTGATTCCTCCTGACGCATTTGCCCACCACGCGGAAGTGTTATAACGACAGGTGGTCACCCGCTTGCGAGTAGAGTCCGGATGATACCACGTTGTCGCTCTGATGCCCATAGTATAACACCACTGATGGCCGGGATTTGTAAACGATTTGGTGAATGCTGGCAGTGGAGGGGATAGCCCACAACAACGTGGAACGGCCTGGAGATCGCATCTTCAGGCCGTTCCACGTCTCAGGAATAAGGCGGTTCATGCCGCGCGAGGTAATGTTTCATGCGGTTGTGACTGTGAGGTGGGGGAAGCGGTGTAAGGAACCTTGTCGTTATAGGTCCAGTTGAAAAGTCGTGCGGCGTCACTCAATTCGTGCGCTATCGCGTCGATGGATTGCGCTGCCTGCACCACTTCGGCCACTTTGGCCGACATCTCCTCGGTTGCCGCGGAGACTTCTTGAGCGGCCGCGCCATTTTCCTGGCTGACACTGGCGACGCTGGTGATGGCGACATTTACGGACATGACGCTCGAACTCATCGCGCTGGAATCACGCTGTGACTGTATAACGCGCGCTACACCAGCATTGACTTCCTTCACTCCTTCGTCCATTGCCATAACGGCTTCGGCGGTCTCAGTCTGGGTCTCGCGAATAATACGCTCGATCTCTTTGGTTGCACCTGCCGAGCGTTCGGCCAATTTGCGCACTTCATCAGCGACCACCGCGAAACCACGACCATGCTCACCAGCGCGCGCGGCTTCGATGGCGGCATTCAGGGCCAACAGGTTCGTCTGGTCAGCGATCTCATCGATGGTCTGGATGATGTGTCCAATCTCGGCGGAGCGCTCACCCAGACGCTGGACCCGTTCCGAGGTCTGGCTGATGCGGACTTTGAGTGTCCCCATCGATTCCGCTGTGATCGTCGCGTTCTCCTGCAGTGCAGTGCTTTGCCGCGCTAACTCGTCGGTCGCTTTAGCGGCCTGGAAGAGCTGTTCGCTCTGCGTCTGGGCACCCGTAGCGACCTGCTGAATGGATTGCGCCACCTGGTCGGTGGCCTGGCTCGTCTGCTCAGTGGATAGCGCAATCTGACGAATCGTTTCCGACATCGTTCCGCTCATTTTGGTGACGCGGCCAATCAGGCCGCGCAACTTTGTCAGCGACCCATCCAGGGCGATGACGAGCTGGCCAATGGCATCCAGGCCACCGCGCTCCGCGACAAAGTCATGAATCTCGGACAATTCACCCTTGGCCATGCGTTGGACGATAGCGGCGATCCGCCGTAAGGGAACCGTCACCATGCGTGAGAGCACCTGCCCCATGACATAGGCCAGACCAGCTGCCAAGATCATCGTAATGCCGATGATCCACACCATCTGGTAATACGTGCTATCGACTTTGCCACTGGTACTCACCACTTGCCGCTGTTGCAGACTGGTCAATTGATCGACCGCACTCAGCACTCCGTCAGTCTGGGTGTCCCAGGGGGAGATCTGCGTGATGGCTGCCGCCAGGTTGCCATGCTGGGCATCGGCCTGAATGGTGGTGGTCGATGTCTGCCAAGCTTGCTCAACGCTCGTGAATTGCGCGATGGCGTTCTGAATCGCGCTGGAATGCGGCATTGCCTGATAGGTGGCGATATCACTGTTGAGGGTCTGGATATCACCAGTCGTGTAGGACATGAACTTATTGATGGCCGTGGGGTCGGTGCTGAGCAACGCGGCTTCGAGATCGGCCTGAGTCGATAGTAAATCTTGCCGTAGTGTCGTAAGGTTTTGTATGTTTGGGATGCTATTCGAGGTCAAAGTCTGGGTATTGGCGCGTTCCTGGCCAATCGCCCAGATACCTATCGTGCCAACGATAATGACGATGGCAGCAATGATCAGGGATGCGACGGTAAATTTCACCGAAAACAGGATGTCGTTCAAACCCCGGCCACGTACTGGTTGTGGCACAGTCGCTGTTACTGGTGTGCTCATGCAACTTCCTCTCCGCTCCTGGTGTCAAATATTGCTATCGACATGCTTAAGGAAGCACATTAGGGTACACCCGCGTCACTCTGCTTGAAAGACCAGAATTCGTGGTTGCCACCAATCCAGTGACTCCGGCGCTGGTTTGGGGGTCTCCGCAGTCGATCGATTCATGGTGGTCGGGAGCCGGATGGTAAATGTTGGATAACGGTTCGCGCGCTGCCAGTCCGGCGACTGGAAGGAGGAGTGACGCTGGCCGATGGTACGGCGCGTCACTGTATAGCCTCCCACCAGGGCAATCGGCCCGTGTAGAGGTTGCTCCGTCACACCGCGCAAGGCAATGACAACGAGGCCAAGGAGATCGGGGGTCTCCAGTTCCAAAGCCGCCGCCAGACCCTCCAACACTCGCGCAGAAGGATATTTCTGGCCGCGTTCGACCTCGCCCAGATAGACAGTCGAGACGGCCGCGCGTTCGGCCAGGGCGCGGCGCGAGAGGCGGCGTTTGCGCCGCTCACGTCGGATAACCGCACCAACGGTGCTCTGGAGATCTTCTCGCATAACCAGGCCTCCTCCGCTTGGCGTACCGTCTGCCATGAACGCATCGCGCTGAACCAGATCCTGTCTTGATACTATAGCATGATCGAGTGTGTTGATCGCGCGCCAGCCAGAAAGGTATGCCGCAAGCATATCTGAAACAGAACGGTATGCTCTAGGCATATGCCGACCTCTTGGCGAAACCCCTGCACCGCGCTACATTCCCGATTGCGGGGATATTGAGTCAGCTTCCCGCCAGGAGGTTTTGATGTCTACTTACAGCATGTTGGGTCGGCTGACGCCAGGTTTTCTCCCTGCTCCACCAATCGTGGTGGAGGTGGCACCCATCCAATGGGAATATCACCAACTGGTCGTGTCGATGCGCGATCTCCCAACGACCGAGCACCTCAACGCACAGGGTATGGCAGGCTGGATGCTCGTCAATACCATCGTCGATGGCGTGGAGCGGCGCGTGACGTATCTTTTCATGCGGCGTGTTGCGTGACCTGTTCATGTACAGTGGCGCTGTTTCGCCAATCCGCGCGGCAGGTCACCCTTGGCTAGGAGTACAGCTATGCCTTCACGTTTGTTCTCAACCGCACAGGCGGCCAATCTTGTCGTTCCTACCGTCATCGAGCAGAGTATGCGCGGTGAACGCGCCTACGATCTGTATTCGCGGCTCTTGAAAGAGCGCATTGTCCTGATCAATGGCCCTATCGAAGAGCAAATGGCCGGGCTAGTGGTCGCGGAATTACTCTTCCTGGCAAGCGAAAGCCAGGACCGCGAGATCAACCTGCATATCAATTCACCGGGTGGGGTCATTACCGCTGGTCTGGCAATCTATGACACGATGCGGTCGCTGGCCGCGCCGATCACGACGACCTGCGTCGGCCTGGCGGCGAGTTTCGGCACTCTCTTACTGATGGCTGGAGATCCTGGTCATCGCTATGCGCTGCCACACGCGCGCATCCACCTCCATCAGCCGCTGATCACCGGTGGAGGCATCGCCGGCCAGGCGACTGATATCGATATTCAAGCGCGCGAGATGTTGCACACGCGCGACGTCATCAATGAGATCATCGCGCTGCATACTGGCCAATCGCTGGAGCGCATCCGCCGCGATACCGAGCGCGACATCTACTTCAGCCCAGAGGAAGCGCGCCAGTATGGCATCCTCGACCAGGTACTGGAGCTGCGCGAATGGCGCCAACGTGGCAATGGCGCAGAGCGAACCTAGGGCAGCACCCGAATGCTCTGCTCCCCACCACTTTCACCGAACAGGACGAGACCATGCGGTTCCGTCCTGTTGCGCTACTTTACTTATCTGAAGTAACGCGATCCTCCGAGGGGGCCACGCGGTCTCATGGCACGTTTCTTGATCATGTTCGTTGCTTGGGTGATGGCGTAGCATAGAGATGCAGCATAAGAAGGAGCGGTATACCGCATGGAGAGCGGCATCCATCAACGAACGATATCCATCTGGCCGTGGCGCGATCCGCGGACGTGGTGGGCGGGTGTCTGGCGGGCGATCGTTGCCGGGCGCTACGCCTTGCTTATTGGTGTGGTGACGATCCTCGGAGGCGCCATCCGCTGGTGGGGGCTGAGCGCCAAGAGCCTCTGGATCGATGAGACGTTTTCAATCGGGATGGTATCGCAGTCGTGGTCCTCTTTCTTCGCGACCGTTGGCGGCGTCCAGCCCAATATGGAAGCATTTTATCTGATCTTGAAGATCTGGCGGATGGTGACTCCCGCCACCTGGCACAGCGCCGAGTGGTTCTGGCGCGCGTTGCCCGCGCTCGCCGGCATGCTGACCATCCCCGCAACGGCCTGGTTGACCCGGCGACTCTATGGTCCCATCGTCGCCGTGCTCGCGGCGCTGCTCGTCGCAGCCAACGAATTTCAGGTCGAATATGCCCAGCAAGCGCGGGGTTACACGCTGTTCGTCCTCTTCCTTATCCTGAGTTATATCGCCCTGGAACGCTGGGTCACGCGTGGGGATCGTCGCGCTCTGATCGCCTTCGCCGTGCTCGCCGCGGTGGGATTCCTGACACAGGCCTTCGAGGTCGTTTTTTTGACGGGCCAGATCGTCTGGTTGATCGCCATCGATTTGCGTTGGCGGTACCTCGCGCGGCACGCTGGGGTACGCTGGTGGCCGTTGGCGTTGGCATTGTTGCTGCTCGTCGCCGTCGTCGCCTGGCGTTACCCGATCTACGCCGCGCATAGCGACCAGGTCGCCTGGATCCCACGCCCCACTACCACCGACCTCTTCCACGGACTGCGTCAACTGGCGGGTGGCGATGGTGGCACCCCGTCGCGGATTGGCGATGGCGTGCTGGTGGTGTTGCTCCTCGCCGCGCTGGGCCTGACGGCGCTGGTGGTCTGGCAACTCGTGACCTTCTGGCGCCAGCGCGCGGCGGCAGATCACCGTCGCGCGTCCCCGGTAACCGGGATGGATGATCAGCTCGCCACCATCGACGCTCACCTGCTCGTCCTCTGCTGGCTGGCAATTCCCGTTCTGGGAACCTGGGTTGGATCGCAGATCAAACCGGTCTGGGTGACACGCTATCTCGCCCCGACGGGTATCGCCGCCACCATCTGCGTCGCGGCGGCCATCGCCACGCTCGCCCACCAGCTTCCCTGGCAGCGCTGGCAGCCCGTCGCGTTGCTGGGAATGCTGGCGATCTGTGTCACCCTGCAAGCCGGACCGCTCCACGACTACTTCGCGCGGCCTGGCTGGGAAGATTGGCGGGGCGCAGCACACTATGTCGATAGCCAGTATCAGTCAGGCGATGGTATCGTCTGCTACGATAATCAATGGGGGTGTGACTTTGGCTTCAGCGTCTACTTCCACCATGCCCAGCTAGATCCGAATGCTCCCGGCGCCTTCTCCTGGGCAACCTACAGTCGCCCGGACCGCGAAGCGATCTTCGCCCGCGCCGTCGACCCAACCGCGTTGGCGCCGTACCTGGCAGCGCATGGGCGGGTCTGGGTCTTGCTGGGGCACTATATAAGCGGGCAAGGTCATTGGCAGGCGACGTTGGAGTGGCTCAACCACCATGCCCACCTGATCCAACGCGTCGATTTTCGCGGGGATGTCGTAGCCATCCTCTATCAAGCTCCCTGAATCGTCAGCCCGACAATACGAGAGGAAAGGATTCCACCACGATGGCCATACTCTCCCCCGATCCCCTCCGACCAGATCAGCAGGGTGACCCGGCGTCGGTCGCCAACCCGTCGCCTGGCACCAGAGCGCCGGGGCCACATCCAGACGCGCAGCTCGTCGAGGCGCATGCCCAGCCTATGCGCGCGCCCGGACCGGCGCGGGACCATCGACAGATTGATATATCATTCGTCCTGCCCTGTCTGAATGAAGAAGCGGCGATAGGCGGCTGTGTCGACCGGTTGCGCACGGTGATCGCGCGCCAACAATGGCGGGCCGAGATCGTCGTGGTCGACAATGCCTCCACTGATCAATCGGCGGCGATCGCTCGCGCACATGGCGCGCGAGTGGTCGAACAACCGGTGCGCGGCTATGGCAATGCCTACTTGAAGGGCTTTGCCGAGGCGCGTGGCGAATATCTGGTCATGGCGGATGCGGATAATACCTATGACTTCGCGGAGATCGATCGGTTTCTGGATCTCCTGCGCCAGGGCTATGACTTCGTCAATGGCAATCGTTTCACTGGCCAGATGGCGCGCGACGCGATGACCTTCTCGCATCGCTACATCGGCAATCCTTTGCTCTCCGGGTTGCTCAATCTGTTCTTCCATACCGGCCTGCGCGATGCCCATTGCGGTATGCGCGCCTTCACCCGCACCGCATACCAGCGCATGCGCATGCGGACGGGCGGCATGGAATTCGCCAGTGAGATGGTGATCAACGCCGCCAAAGCCGGATTGCGCATTACCGAGGTACCGATCTCGTATCATCCGCGGGTGGGCGAGACCAAACTCAATACCGTTCGCGATGGCTGGCGCCATCTGCGCTTCATGCTCCTGTATTCGCCGACTCATCTCTTCCTCATCCCTGGTCTGACATTGATGGGGCTGGGATTCCTGGCACTGACTCTGCTGTTACCAGGTCCGTTTCCCCTTTTTGGACATCGTTGGGATGTCCACGCGATGGTGCTGGCCTGCCTGGTGACCTTGCTGGGCTACCAGATCGTGACACTGGGTTGTTATGCGCGCTTCTATTCGTTGACAGAGCATCTGGACGGCGAACGCGACCCTTTGTTGCGCTGGTTAGATCGCTTCGTCACACTGGAACGCGGATTACTGGTAGGTGGCGCCATCACATTGCTCGGCCTGGGGTTGGATGGTTTTGTCTTCGCCCGCTGGTTGGCGGTGAACCTGGGACCGCTGGATGAAGTGCGGCCGGCGCTCTACGCGACGACGCTGGTCGTCATCGGCGTCCAGACGATCTTTGGTGCCTTTTTCCTCAGTCTCCTGCGCATTCGCAAGGGGCAAGTAGAGGTCGGCGGGCGCCCAGCCAATTGCCAGAGCGGCGCCAGTCCGCTCTCAACGGCGGACCAGTCGATCATGGAGTGACAGAATGGGAGTTCAAGGATGAGTCGTACGATCGTTCCGCCACCCGATGGCACCGACCACCTGGCAGAGGATGCCATGGCGCGCCATCCATCGAGACCGCTGGCGCCTTCGAGCGCGCCTGGGCCGCGCCGTCAGGTGGGAGATCACGATTCGCCTACCCGTCCTCTGGCTGGCCCGAGCGCGCCACGCCCCACACCAGCCTGGCGCGGCCGACTCCTGCGGGGCGGATTCCTGCTCGGCGGCATCCTGACCCTGATCGCCGCCACAGTCTTCCACTATGCCTACTTTTTGCCACAACCATTGAAGCCGACGAAATTCTATCTGGTCGACACGATCTTTCAAGCTGCGGTCGCCGTCAGCATCATGCTGAGCGCGGCGACGGTTGGCGCGCGCGCGTTGCGCTGGTTGCGTCTCGCGCCGCGAATTGGCCAGGATCCCCTCACGGCGCTGGAGCGCGCGTTGCTGGGGTACGCGCTGGGAACCGGGTTGCTGGCGCTGGTAACGGCGGCGATTGGTCTGGCCCATGGCTACTATCCTCCCGTACTGATCGCCGTCGTGCTTACTCCCTTCATCATCTGGCATCGCGACCTTCGGACGGTCTTACGTGGCCTCAACCCAGGCCCGATCTTCCTGGGCGGCGATGGGTACCGCCCGATCGCGTCGCGCCCGATTGTGGCGGATCCCCTGAACACCCCGTGCGCGTTGTTGGAACTGGTGCCACGCACTGTCTTCGAGAGCGCCATGGCCGCGATCGTCGTCTCGGTCAGTCTGCTCATCCTCGAACACCTCATTGTGCCGTTCTGGGGCTTCGATGTCTTCATGTATCATTTCGCGTTGCCCAAGCAATTCCTGGCGTTGCACGCACTGGTCGGCACACCGGGGGTTCCCCAGGCCAACCTGCCCTATAACAATGAGATGCTGAACCTGCTGGCACTCAACGTGCAGGCCGAAGTCGCGGCGGCCATGGTGCAGAGCAGCTTTGTCGCCACCGCGGGGCTGGCGATCTTCGCGCTGGGAGTGCGCCTTTTCGGGCGGCGCCCCGCCTGGTTGGGGATGGCGCTCTTCCTCGTTCTGCCGCTGGTCCTGGCATATGCTTCCAGCGGTCTGATCGACCCCCAATTTGCCTTTGTCACTTTGATGATCATCATCGCGGTGGAACATTACCGCGTCCAACCCGATCGCCGGTGGATCTTGCTGGCGGGCGTCCTGACTGGTATCGGCTTCGGCATCAAGTATCAGACGGTCTATATTGTCGCCCCGCTTATGGTCGTGCTGATCTGGGCTTCGCGACCCGCGCGCGCAGCGGCGCCCGACGGGGAAGCTCTCGCCAATAGACGCAACCCACAAGGCGAGCCGCCGGAGGCGGCGCGGGAGGGGCAACGCAGGACGGATGGCGGTGGGTACGCGTGGCACTGGCTACGAACCGTTGTGATCAATGCGGCTCTCCTCGGGGGGACGGCGCTGATCGTCTTTGGCCTGTGGGCGGCGCGCGAGTGGATCCAGGTCGGCAATCCGATCTATCCTTTGCTGTGGGGTGGCGCGGAGTGGTCCTCGGCGCGGATGATCGTCTATAAAGCCCAATTCGATAATTTTGGGTCATTGCACCATTCGATTGCGCGCTATTTCATCGCCACATTCGACTGGTATCTGCACTGGCAGAAGTACGATTATTCGCCAACACCGCCGGGCCCTGCTCTGGCGCTGGCGGCGCTGGCGCCCTTCGTTGCGCTGGCGCGCGGCACCCGGCGCGTGCGCTATGGCATCTGGCTGTTGCTCTGGCTCAGTATCGCCAGTTTCACGCTGTGGGGATTGGTCGATCAGCTGGTGCCGCGCTACGTTCTGCCGAGCTTTGGTTTGCTGGCTCTGCTCGCCGCCGTCGCCATCGACCGCGTGACGCAGTGGCTGACCCACGCCCTCAATCCGCGCGGCCGCGAACTGATCGTGACAGGCGTCGCTTTGCTCGCCTTGCTCCCTGGCGTCGTCTATGCCGTGCAGACGCGCATCCAGAACGATCCCTCATCGGTGTACCTTGGTCAGCAATCCTACGGCGCGCAATTGCAGGCCACGCAACTCTGGCCCAGTTATTGGCGCACCGTGGACTATTTCAATACCCAGGTTCCTACGAATGCACGCGTCCTGGGCATCAACCTGGCAGCGACCTATTTCTTCGATGATCCCCACATCACCCCAGACATGAATCGCGACGTGATCGTCTATCTCGCGCAGGTCGCCCCGACCGATGCGCAGAAGCTGACCTGGTTACGCGCCCATGGCTACACGTTTGTCATCTATGACCGTAACGTGACGCAATGGTCAATCGACCGCGATCCCGATCATCTCCTCACGCCGCTTTATCCGCCCTTCGAGGCTTTTTTGGCCCACGCGCTCATCCTCGTTCGCTCGCTGGATGGCACGGATGTTTATATGGTTCCCCCAAGTTGATATGAGAGGCGGCCGGTGGAAAATCGGCTGCCGGTCTCCGCTGCCAGTCACTGTCCATTGCCTAATCGATCCACAGTGCCCCTGCTGCCAGTCTGCCGCAAAGGAGGTCAGATGCTCTTCACAACGCTGGAATATGCCGCATTTTTTGGTGTGGTCCTCACCATCCATTGGCTCTTGCCGCGCCCCATCCGGCGCTACTGGCTACTGGCGGCGAGTTACTTCTTTTATACGCGGACTTTTCCCCAGTATGGCTGGCTGATCGCCGCGATGACGGTCTGGAATTATCTCTTTGGACTGCTCATCTGGCGTATCGGGCAGCGTCCCATTTCACCCAGGTTTCTCGCCCGGGCCGTGTTGGTGGTGGGGATTGCGGGAAATCTGGCAACACTGGCGTTTTTCAAATATGCCACGTTGCTGCTCAGCACCTGCTGGCCCGCGCTACGAGTGATCTTGCGAACGAACGCGCCGCTACCCCCAACGCTGGCGATCTTACTGCCACTGGGCATCTCGTTCTTCACTTTTGAGTTCATCCACTACCTTGTCGAGATCGCCAAGGGGCACGCGCCAATCCGCGATCCGATTGAATTCGCGCTTTTCGCGGCCTTCTTTCCCACGCAGATCGCCGGGCCGATCAAGCGCTTCCCAGATTGGGTGAAGGCGCGCGCCGTCCCAACGCGGTTCCGCGATATCAACGTCGATACAGGGATCTGGTTGATCGTGCGCGGCATGGCAAAGAAGATTATCATCGCTGACCAGCTCGCGCCGCTGGTAGCCAGCGGTTTTGGGCATCCCGAGCGGTTGGGCATCGTCGCGACCTGGTTGGTGATTCTGGCCTTTGCGGCGCAGATCTACGCGGATTTCTCGGGCTATACGGATATCGGCCGGGGATGCGCGTTACTGTTGGGCTTTTCGACCCCGGAGAATTTCCGCAATCCATATCTGGCCGCCGATCCCTCAGAGTTCTGGGAGCGCTGGCACATCTCGCTTTCGCGCTGGCTCCGCGACTATCTCTTTATTCCGCTCGGTGGGTCGCGGGTGGTGGAGTGGCGGGTCGCCCTGAATCTGATGATCACCATGGGGCTGGGGGGCCTCTGGCACGGTGCATCGTGGCATTATATGGTCTGGGGACTGTACCAGGGCGGCTTATTAGTGGCGACGCGCGCTTGGAAGCGGCAAAGCGCGCGCGCGCCGCGCCTGGCCCGCGTCCTCGCCACACCGCATAGCGTCCTACTCGGACGCATCGTCACCTTCTTTTTAGTCTGCCTGGGCTGGCTCTTTTTTCGCGCAGATACCCCCGCACTCACAGCGACGATGCTGCGACATGCGATCCATGTCAACAGCCCACTGGCGCCGCTGGCTGGCTACGCCCATCTCCTCGACCATGCCGCGCTGGGCTTGCCGAGCTTGATCCTGGCGCTCTGGATTGCGACCGTCGTGGGCGGCTGGCTCTGGGCCTGGTTGGATGCCCTCCTGCCGCGGCCCGTCTCGCCGTCCCTGGCGGCGACCTGGGTCCTCTGGCAGCCGTGGCTCCAGCCGTTCGCCGCGGTGGCGATCTTGACGCTGGTGGCAATCTGGCCAGCGGGGCAAGCACAGACGTTCATATATTTTCAATTTTGAACGTGGCATTCAGCCGAGAGGGTGGGATCAGTTATCTGCTTGCGTGGTGCCGGAGTATTGGTCTACCATCCACATGAATCCTGTGCCTCACCACGCTTGCTAGACACAAAGCCCCAATGGTATACTGAGGAAACATTACGAGGCCGTATGCAGCATATGCGGCCGATATGGACACTCGAAGCATGGCTGCTCTTCGGATGATAAGGCGATCTACCGTGCGGTTGGCAGAAAGCCACGACGCGGACTGCACATGCCACCGTTGGGGAGTATCGAGCAACTAGCCAATCCCAAAAATCATTTACAGGATGCTTTCAGGGAAGCGTATGGTGGAACGGGCCGCCGTCGAGCGAGCTTCATACCTCATCACACTCGCTATTACCTCGCGCTGGCAAGTGAACTGGCCGCCAGACCCGATGCATTTGCCCTGTCTTTGCCCTGCTTTTGCTATCAGTTGCTTGCTGCAATGTAGCTGATACGATCATATACTGAAGTCTGAGATCCCAGCTGAACTTTGAGAATAGGGGGGCAAGTGCATGACCATACATACGGTACAGGTGGCCTTTCCTGATTCGGTGTTGACGAGTCTGAGTGAAGAACAGGTGCGTTTCCTTGCTCAAGAGGCGCTCGTCGTCCGGCTCTATTCTCCAGGTCTCATTTCCTCCGGCCAGGGCGCTGCTATGCTTACTCTATCCCGCTCGGATTTTCTTGATCTCCTTGGCACGTATGGCGTCTCGTATTTTGATGATCAGATCGATTTCGCTGAGGAACTGCGGAATGCCCAACCTTAACCCGGTGGTCTCGAACACAACGCCTTTGATTGGTTTGTGGGAACAGGGACTGGTGTAGAACGGCAAGCAGCAACGACCTCGTGCGCATGAGATACACCCCAATGAAATCATGACCATGCTGATGGTCGTCAACGACCAAAGGGGAGATCCTGGCGTTCTGCCTCATTCCAACAAACCCCTCACTTTATCGAGCAAAAAGTCATGCAGTTCTTGGCTGGGTAAGCTGACCTGTCCCAGCGTGGCGCAGCATGCGCGTTTAGCGTTGCAGGCGATATTCCTGGCTGCGATATTTGCGGGTGAACCCAACCGAACGATAGAGCGCGGCGGCGGCTGGGTTGTCATCCGGGGATTCGTGGACCACAACCGCCAGCGTCATGCCCTGAGCGGCCAGACACCGCATGCCCGCATACAACAACGCCCTGGTCAATCCGCGCCGCTGGAAATCTGAGTGACAACCAACCGGCTCAAACAAGCCACTTTGGCTGATCGGATCAATCCAGTACACGAGAAACGCGGCAAAACGTCCATCGGGAGCAACCACCACCAATTCGTGATCGCTCTGAAAACTGGGCGAGCGCATGACCTGAAGGTATTCTCCTGGTTGCCATTGGCGCCCGAAGGCGCTCATGTGGACGGCTTGCACCGCATCAGCCTCGTGTTCACCCGCGACGGCTCGTATGCTAAAGCCGTCGGGCAGTACTGACGGGGGTATTGTTTCCTGGAGCGAGTGGGTGGTCACCATCATCTCGGATACGGCAGTATATCCGCGTGACGTTAAAAGATCGCGCCGCTGCGTATCACAATCCAACACCTCGCTCGTGAGCCACTCTTTGACGCTGCCGTTGACGGTCAGCAGATCTCGCAGATGCTGTTCAGCCCACGTCACCAGCGCCACTTCCAGGACGGTGTCGCGGCGGCGTGGGTGCATGAGGAGCCCCCATGAACTGGACCGAAGCGCCTGCAACAGGATCAGCGCATCTATGGTGCCGTTCACTTCGTAGACAAAGCAATAGGGGGCCGGATCGCGCCCAGCCATCCCATTGCTCAGAAAGTGGCCGATATCGCCAGGATGCAGGCTACAACACAAATCGGTGAGGCGATTACATTCGCCCGCAAATTGTAGCATTCGCGGCACATCGTCTGGTCCGCTATAGGGTCGGAGCCTGGCGGGATCAAAAATAGTCATTGCTCACCATCTTTCTCGACGGATTGGCGCTCTGTACTCTGAATCAGGCGCGCGCAACTGCCCGTCAGGACTCGCGTGGCCCTCGTTGTCACGGTTGGCCGAGCGCTTCGTCGATGGCTTCCGCCAGCGTGAGGGCCTGGCCTGCCGCGTAAGCCGCTGCCCAGCGATTCGCACCGAGCGCGTCCCGCGCCTCCGCCACCCATTGCTCGATATCCGATTGCTCAAGGGGTGGCAATGGCGCGCCGAGCTTGGTGCGCAAGGTTGCCGCCACGCCGAGGAGCCGGGCCGCGCGTTCTCCCTGCCCTGCCATTCCGGCGGAGCTCGCGAGGCCTTCCAGACCTACGGCACATCGCCGCGGATCGCCCAATTGCCAGTAGAGCGCCAATACTTCGCGCCCGAGCGCCTCGGACCGGGCAATCTCGCCTTGTCGCAACGCCACCCCCGATAGATTCGCCAGGTTCGTAGCCGTCAGATCCTGATCACATGCCTGGCGCGCATAGTCAAGGGCCTGCGTAAAGGCATCCGCCGCCTCTCCCAGATCCCCTTGACCGTAAAGGACTATACCCAAGTTGGTCAACACGACCGCTGTCCCGCGTTGCTCATGCAGGGCGCGCATGAGTGCCAGGCTCTCCGCGAGGCAAGCCTGTGCCCGTGCCAGATCTCCTTGCTGGATCGCCATGACCCCCAGACTGCTCAGCGCATTCGCCTCCGTATGCAGGTCGCCTGCCGCGCGGCCGAGCGCCGCCGCCGCCACCAGCCGCTTCTCCGCCGCGAAATTATCCATTTGATAGACCGCCAGCACACCGGCGGCGAAGAGCGCCCGCGCGCGGATCCCCTGCGCCACCGCGCCCTCATCGGCCGCATTTGATGCTGGCACGATCGCCAGCAAGGATTCTGTCCATTGTCGACCCTCTTGCAGGTAGCCGCGCATCATCCAGAAGCGTAAACCCGCGCCCACGATGCGCAATCCGGTCTCCACCGCGTGCTGGTCGCGTGCCCACTCCAGCGCCACCCGCAGATTGTCATGCTCGCGTTCCAGACGATCCAACCATTGCCCGGCGTCCTGTCCGGTCAGCGCTGGCGCTGCTCGTTCCGTCAGTGCCAGCATTGCGTACGCATGTGCCTGCTGCAACGCCGCGGCCTCGCCACTGGCACGTAGCTGTTCCAGGGCATATTCGCGAATAATGCGCAACATACCAAAGCGAAGTTCACCAGCTTCCTCGCGCGGCTGTACCAGGGACTGGTCGACCAGCGCATCCAGCCCATCCAGGAGGTCACCACTGAGTGCGGCTATCCCTTCCGGCGCGACGCAGACAGTCTCGGCGGCCTCCAGCGTGCACCCACCGGCAAAGACCGCCAGTCGCCGGAACAACATCCGCTCCTGGGGGGAGAGCAGTTGCTCACTCCAGGCCAACGCCTTGCGCATTGTTTGCTGATGATCGAGCAGATCGCTGGGACCGCCCGACAACAATCCCAGACCCTGTTCCAACTGTGCCAGCAGGGTGGCCGGAGGCAGCAGCTTGGTGCGCGCGGCGGCCAGCTCGATTGCCAGGGGAACCCCATCCAGGCGCGCGCAGATCGCCGCGACCGCCGACGCGTTGGCCGGTGACAGTGCGAAAGCCGGGCGGAGCGCCCGGGCGCGTTCGACGAACAGTGCCACCGCCGGATATTCTGTCAGGCGCTCTGGCATACTGACCAGTCCTGGGACGGTGTCTGTGGGTGGGAGGCCGAGCGGCGCGACGGGATATTCGTGTTCGCCACGCAAGCGGAGCGGCATGCGGCTGGTCGCGATGATCGAGAGCGCGGGGCTGTGGCTCAGCAACAGAGCGATCGCTGGCGCCGCTGCCACAACATGCTCGCAATTGTCCAATACCAGCACCATGCGGCGTCCACGCAGATAGGCACATATGAGGTCAGCGATCGGTTGATCGCCTGTCACCTGTAGACCCAGCGTCTCAGCGATCTTGGGCAGCACCTGATTGGAATTGGTCAGGCGCGCGAGTCGTACGAACCAGACACCATCCGTGTGATCCTGCAGCAATTCGGCGGCAACTTCGAGCGCCAGGCGCGTCTTGCCGATGCCGCCAGGTCCAAGCAGGGTGACGAGTCGGACATCCGCGCGGCGCACCAGCGCGACGATGGCACGCAGCGCATCCGCGCGGCCCAGGAGCGGCGTTGGCTGCACAGGCAGATTGTGGGACGTTTGGCCCTGCACCACAGGCCACACGGACCCGTCGCTCGCGGGCTCCATGGCGGGGATCGGCACCTGATCTGGCCAAACCACAGGAGCGCGGGAGCGCTGCGCCGCGGCTAACAAGTCCTGCGCATCCTCAGGGCTGCTTCCGAGCGCTTGTAACAGCAGGGTGACGGTGTCGCGTCGTGGAGAGCGCCGGACCCCTCGTTCCAGGTCAGCGATGCCGCGCGCACTGAGCCCCGCCCGGCTCGCGAGTTCCTCCTGTGTCAGCCCGGCCGCGCGTCGACAGCGCCGCAGCAGTTCGCCAAATGCCAGGTTCGTCATCTCTGTCATGACGTCCCCTCCACCAATTGACCACATTATCAAGCATGATGTCTGCATGCCATTAACTTATCATAACACGTTGTCCGCGATATTGCGTGGGTAGTTGCGTGGGGTATCGCGGCGATTGCGTCTGGTGACTGGGACGGTGGTTGGGCATACTTGGGATATCGATCGTCGCGGCGACTGACGCCAACCAGGTCGGAATAGCGGGTGCCATTCGACACCCCAGCAAACAGCGGGAGAAACCACCTATGGCGACCTATACGAGTACTTCCACGCGTTCCCCGATCGCCTTGATGCGGGCGATTCTGGTCACTGGACTTATCATCGGTGTTCTGGGCGGTCTTGATTATATGATCTTTTTCAATCTGACTCTTCATTTCTCGCCTGAAGCGGTGCTGCAATACATTGCCAGTGGGTTGCTCGGAAGAGCCAGTTTCACCGGTGGGTGGAATACCGCTCTGCTTGGGCTCCTGATCCACTTCGTGATCTCCTTTGTGGTGGCAGGCGTCTTCCTCTACGCGGCAACGATCATTCCACTGGTGCGGCGCTTCGCGTTCGTCAGCGCGCTGGTCTATGGAGTGGCGGTCAATATGTTCATGAGCTCCCTTGTCCTGCCTCTCAGCGCCGCGCCCAAGATGCACGTCACAGCGCTACTCGTGGTCCATGGGCTGATCGCCGACGCCATCTTTGTCGGCCTGCCCCTCGCGATCGTGCTCTGGCGCGAATCCCGCGCCCAGCAGACCAACGGTTAACATGAACCTCCACACCGATCTATGAGAATTCCCCGCTCCATACCATGGCAATGGTGTGGAGCGGGAGCGTTTTCTATTGGAACATGCTGTCCAGAAGTGGTAGGATGGATGGGTCGTCGGTGCGATTGCGCTTCAGCGGGAAGGGCATCACCCAGGACAAGACAAGGAGTCGCGGGGATGGCTGAGGAAAATTTCACGCTTACCATGTTTTACACGCAGTGGCAAGCGTACCAGGAGCAGATCAAGCGGACAATCGTGGCGCTCACCGATGATCAACTCGCGTTGCAGGCCGCACCGCACCTGCGCTCTATCGGCGAGAATACCGCGCATATTATCGGTTGTCGCGCTGGTTGGTTCATTTACACCCTGGGCGAGGTCGGCAATCCGGCCGCGCAGGAATGCGCGAAATGGGGCGATCGCGGTGAGCCCGCGCGATCGGCCGCCGACCTGGCGGCGGGCCTCGATGCCACCTGGCAGTTGATGGCCGACGCCATCGCGCGCTGGAGTTCCACCGATATGCAGACGACCTTCCCGGATGATTGGGATGGCACGATTGTCCACCTGTCGCGCGCCTGGGTGGTCTGGCACGTCCTCGAACACGACCTGCATCATGGCGGCGAGATCTCGCTGACCCTCGGCATGCACGGACTCAAATCGGGTTTCACAAGCTGAAGTTGCGGTTCTGGTCATGCCGGATCGGCAGCAAGGCAACCTGGGCTAGCCCCGGCCATAGAGCGGCGGCACCGAGCCACCAGGCCGGTAAGCAGGGGCGTGGCCTCTCGTCAGCAGTTACGGGCCGCGATCGTGATCACGATCGCGGCCCGTAGCGTTGATGCTACCAGGTTGTTGGCACCGGTGGCTGACCGTACTCCTCATCCGTGACGTGCACTCCCCATGTAGCATTGTTGCCTGCTTCGTCCACCTCGAGCATGGCCAGATGCGTCATGAAGCGATTGGGTGCGGCGCCATGCCAATGTTCCTCGCCTGGCGCGAATGTGACGCGGTCCCCCGGACGGATGACTTCGATCGGAGCGCCGCGGCATTGCGCCAGGCCCACGCCCTCGGTGACATAGATGGTCTGGCCATTGGGATGGGTATGCCAGGCCGTTCGAGCGCCCGGCGCGAAATGCACGAGACTGGCGCTGAGGCGCGAGGTCGCGGTTGGCGCCACGACCGTATCGATGAACACGGTGCCGGTAAACCACGTGCTTGGCCCTGGTGTGGTATCGAGCGAGTTACGAATCACCTGCATAGGGCCTCCTCAATGCTGGAAAGGGGGATTCCTGTGGACCACCCCCACTACAATCATGGCGCAGCGCATCGCCTGAATACAAGACGACGCGCGAAGGATTGCCCATCAGGCACGAGCATAGCGCATGAGTACTACGCCGGAAGGAAACGGTTTCGTTTCGATCAGTCGCAAGGAAAAACGCATGCCATCAGGAAATAACTTCTTCCCACTCCCGAGGACGATAGGATAGACAATGAGCGCATAACCATCGATCAGGTCGTGCGCGGCCATGGTATGCACGAGCACGCTGCTCCCATCGACGAGAATGTCTTTGCCGGGCCGATCTTTCAAAGCCCGAATCTCCTCGACGACATTGCCGCTGATCACCGTCGAATTGCGCCAAGCCGCGGCTGAAGTCAATGTCGTGGACACAACATATTTGGGCATGCCATTCATGACATCACCAAACGGGTCACCGGCTGGCATCGGTTCGAACGCGCCACCATGGATCTGCCACGTTTTGCGCCCTAACAGGAACGTGTCACTCTGGCTTATCGTATGAAAGAACTCCGCACCAAGGTCATCGTGCCAGTAAGGCCACGTCCACCCGCCATGGGTAAAGTTGCCCTCTGTATCTTCTTCGGCACCGCCAGGCGCTTGCATGACATTGTCCAAGGTCACAAACTCTGAGACGATGATGTTTCGCATGCTTTCCTTCCTTATGAGCAGGCACTCTGACCTGACTTGAGTATACTATAGCACAACAGTTCATATCGCCATTGGGCGCGGCGGGCTAGCTCCGCCTGGTTGGCGATCTCTTGGCGCTTCGGAAATGCGCGAGTCGGAGGTAGTGCGCGAAGCAACGCCTGACGTGGTCGATCGCTGTGGCGCGCAATCCAATGCTGATTGGCCTCGGGTTGAAATATCATGAGCCCTGGATGCGCTCGACTGGTGTATCTGCCACACCTGGTTCCAGTGGTCGAGGAGGCTGTGCCAGCAAGACTGGCCAGAGGTTGATGAGCAAACACCAAGCAGCAACCAATCCCAAGGGACCCGCGAGAGCGAGGGTGGCCGTCGTCCAGGATGGATCGATGGGGAAGACCGCGATCAAGGCACCCGCGACACGTAGGACCGCCGCTCCCATCCCCAGCCAGAGGGTTGCCCGGACCAAAAGTGGGGAGCGCAACGGCACACCCGCAAAACTCGGCAGCATACGCGGAGCGACGCCGAAGATGAGAGCGGCGATGAAGCCCATCCCCAGGCTATGGCGGAGAGCATCGAATGGCAGGAGCATGCCGACCCCCATCAGCAAGGTGACCCCATCGGTCAGCGCGACACCGCCTGCGATGATCAGCCAAACGTTGGCCCAGATAACCAATGCGACATAGGGGCCATAGGTGATGTTCTGGGCGACGAGGTGACGTCGATAGATCTTGACCATCAACGCGGGCGTGGGGGAGAGTTTTTGCACGTGCTGTGGTACATCCTTGCGGCGCGCCATGCGAGTGAGAAAGATGCCACCGAAGACGATGAGTGTCGTGCCGATCACGAGCATGCCGCTGCCAGGCAACATTGTCGCGAAGGATCCGAAGAAGGATAACCCGATCAGCAGGCCAATCACTCCCACGCCATAGCCACCGGCCAGTGGCATGAGATAGCGGCGTGGAAACGCCTCTAACCCGCCCACAATCGGCAGCGTCTGCACCATCATCGCCAGAGCTACCGGGACGACGAAGGCGAAGAGGGCGACATTGACACCGTTATCGGCTCCAATGCGGCCGGGCGCGATCCATGCGCTGATCGCCTCACTCAGGCCAAGCAAGCCGGATATGGCGAGCCCCACCACTGCGATGCCCAGCCAGGGCAGAATGCTCAGAAACTGCGTCCTCGTAGAGATCGGCGGTCCGCTCCACGCCAGGCGCCAGAAGATGGCCAGCGTCAGCGCGATCGCGAGGGTTTCCAGCGAGGCGCTCAGCACCCACCCGGTGGCCCAGAGCCGTGATCCGGTCGCCAGAGTCCATGGCTGGCAGAGGATGCGCAGGACCAGGCCGCTCCCCCAACACGCCACAATCCAGGGGATCAGTTGTGGCATCGGTAGCGGCGCGCCGCGCAAGCGCGGCATGAAATGCCACGCGACCCCGATGATGAGCAGTCCAGCCCACCCTACTACCTGGACGTGCCCATGCGCGCGCACCAGCCCTTCCCACCACATGCCCAGTGGCAAGTGCAAAAACATCGCGCTTGTGATGATGGTCGCGAGCACAAATCCACCACCAGCGCCCATCCACAACGCCATCATGATCAGCGGGACAGTTTGCGCGAAGGTGATGTTGGGGCGACGAGGCTGGGATGACGCTGACATGGTGACACATCCTCGCTGATCTCTCCGGGATCGCGATCCGCGCGTGGATCATGCTGCATCATAGCAGATAGCAGCGGTGTATGGGGCTCAACGGTTTTATTGCATAGACCACGATGAAGAGGTGGGGAGAAGTGATCACGCACATCAATGCGGCAATGCAAAGCCTAGCGCGACGAGCGCGACAGTGAGAGCGCCAAAACCAAGCTCACGCATGCCGATGATTTTGGCGGCCACGGCACGCTGGGAGCGCCACCCCACTACGGCCCGCGCCAGCAGGATCCCCAGTGCCACGGTTGCCAGCCAGGGGAGGAGTCCCACCACGGTGGCCACCAGCCCGACCGCCAGGACTGCAGCATGTGCCGCCAACACTGGCGCACCCGCCACCTGTTGCCCGCGTCCACGCCGCAATACGCTGCGCACATACGGAATCGCTGTCAGCGCGCGTGCCGCCAACAATGCCCAGAGGGCCCAGGCAACGCGCGGTTCGCGGCCTCCCGCCAGCGCGATCATCGCGGCGCTGGCGCTCAGCGCCAGCGCGCCACAGATCTCCGCCGCCAGGGTGCGTCCCTGATTGCGGACGCGTAAGACCACCTGCACCAGCGCCAGC